>PXSG01000079.1:0-6231 GCA_003023485.1 Halobacteriales archaeon SW_10_68_16 | reverse complement strand
CGTACGTCTCGCGGACCTCCGCGACGGACGCCCGTCGCTGGTCGTGGAGCGCCGCGCTGTCGGTCGGTTCGGTCTCGGTTTCCTCGGCCATCGCTTTGTGTGCCATATGCGACCGTCGGGTCGCCGGCAGTGTAGCGGTTCTTGCCCGCCTATTGGGCGGATGTATACCCCGCGACGGTGTCGTGGCCCGAGCGACCGTAGACGCGGGACAGCGAAAAGGCTTCCCTGGCTCGCGGCCAGTTGTAGCTAGAGTTATATTTATGGTTGTCAACCACGTACATCGACGCGGGGATGGGAGAGACGTTCTACACCGCGCTGGGGGTCGACGGCGACGCCGACGGGGACGCCATTCGTCGCGCGTACCGCGACCTGGTGAAGGAGTGCCATCCGGACGTCAGCGACGACCCCACCGCCCCCGAGCGGTTCAAGCGGCTGACGACCGCACGGAACGTTCTCCTCGTCGTGGTGGTCGCCGTGGTCTCTGTCGTCCACCTCGTCTCGCAGGTGTACACCTGACAGGCACTGACCTGATCGCGCCAGGTAGCGTCTCGATAGCAAACAGTATGGTCGCCCCGCGGATACGGGGAACCATGGACGTACGCACCATCGCCGACCTCGACCCGGGACAGCGCCGGGCACTGTTCGAGCGGGAGGCCGGCGTCGAGGCTGTCCGCGAGGACATCCGGGATATCGTCGCCCGCGTCCGCGAGGAGGGTGACGTCGCACTCAGGGACTTCTCCGAGGAGTTCGACGGTGTCACGGTTGGCAACGTCGACGTGACCGACCGCGCGGCCCGTGCCGTCAACGAGGTGGACGAGGAGCTGCTGGCGGCAATCGAGACTGCGGCCGAGAACATCCGCGCGTTCCACGAGCGCCAGCGCCCAGAGGACTGGCGGGAAGACTTCGACGGCCGGGAACTGGGTCGGCGCTTCCGCCCCGTCGAGAGTGCCGGCGTCTACGCGCCCGGTGGCACTGCCGCCTACCCATCCAGCGCGCTGATGGGCGTCATTCCCGCGAAGGTGGCGGGCGTCGAGCACGTCGCCGTCGCGACGCCGCCGGCCGAGGAACTGAACCCCGCGACGCTTGCGGCCATCGAGGTCGCGGGCGCCGACGCGGTCTACCAGATCGGCGGCGCACAGGCCATCGCCGCGCTGGCCTACGGCACCGAGACGGTCTCCGCGTCGGACGTCGTCGTCGGGCCCGGCAACCGGTGGGTGACCGCCGCCAAGGCCGCGGTCCGGGGCCACGTCGAGATCGATTTCCTCGCGGGGCCGAGCGAACTCCTCGTCGTGGCCGACGGGGCCGCCGACCCCGAACTGGTCGCGGCCGATATGCTCGCCCAGGCCGAACACGACACCGACGCCTCCGTCGTCGCGGTCACCGACGACGAGGATCTGGCCGGGGAGATCGTCGCGGAGATCGACCGCCAGGTCGACGACCGCGAGCGCCGGGAAGTCATCGAGGGCGCGCTCGAGGGCGACGCCAGCGGCGTGTTCCTCGCGCGGTCGATGAGCGAGGCGGCACTGTTCGCCGAGGAGTACGCCGCCGAGCACCTGGCCATCCTCGCCGACGACGACGAGGCGTTGCTCGACCGCATCGACAGCGCCGGGTCGGCGTTCCTCGGCCCGCACTCGCCGGTCGCGGCGGGCGACTACGCCAGCGGCCCGAACCACGTACTGCCGACAGGGGGACGAGCGCGGCTGGTCGGTGGGCTCTCGGTCGATACCTTCCTCCGGTCGACGACCGTCCAGCGCATCTCCGAGGACGGACTGGCCGAGTTGCGCGAGACCATCACGACGCTCGCCCGCGCCGAGGGGCTAGAGGCCCACGCCGAGAGCGTCGAACGGCGGTTCTCCGGTGAGGAGTAGGAGAGAGACCTCCCGCCGGTGGCAAAGTGTTAACAGCGTGGGCCACGTCGTCCCGGACATGAGCAGTACACCGGAACAGTCCGACGGCGGTGAGGGCGAACCGGAGGGGACCGCCGTCGCCGTCACCGAGCGGGCCGCCGAGGAGGCGCTGGCCCTCATGGACGGCGAGGGGATGGACACCGACGTCGGCGGCCTGCGGCTGTTCGTCCAGCAGGGTGGCTGTGCCGGCCTCTCCTATGGCATGCGCTTCGACCACGAACCCGACGAGGAGGACACCGTCACCGAACACCACGGCCTGCGCGTGTTCGTCGACCCGGCGAGCATGAACTACATCGAGGGCTCCCGCCTCGCCTTCGAGGGCGGCCTCCAGGGGGCTGGCTTCCACGTCGAGAACCCCAACGTCGTCAGCGAGTGTGGCTGCGGCGAGAGCTTCCGTACCTGAACGACCGATTTAGGCCTTCAGTCCGCTGCCCGTGAGTGCCACGACCACGTCCTCGTCGGGTCCGACCAGACCGCGTTCGCGCAACTCCGACAGCGCCGCAGGGCCGACCGCACAGGTCGGTTCGACCGAGAATCCCGCGCGGTCGAGACGTTCGCCCGCGGCCTCTGTCGCGGCCCGGTCGACGGCCACCGCGTCGCCGTCCGTGCTCTCGATGGCAGCGAGAATCTGTTCCTCGCGGGCGGGATCGGCGATCTGGATGCCGTCGGCCGCGTCGTTGTCCCCGGCCGCCGCATCTTCCCCGTGACGCGTGGCGACCAGTGGGGCCGTCCCGGCGGCCTGGACGCCGACGAGGCGCGGCACAGCGTCGGTCCAGCCCGCCTCGCGGAGGGCGCGAAAACCACGGTAGGCACCAAGCAAGAGCGTGCCGTGCCCCACGGGCGTCACGACCACGTCCGGGACCGTCCAGTCGCGCTGGGCCGCGATCTCCATGCCGACGGTCGCGGTTCCGGCGAAGAAGGCGGGCTGCCAGGCGTGGCTCGCGTACCAGCCCTCCCCATCCGTCACGGCACGGCGGCAGGCGTCGGTGACGTCGCCGCGGCCGCCCTCAACCCGGACGAGGTCGGCGCCGGTCCGCTCGATGGCCCGGAGTTTCGCGGGCTTGGCGTCGGCCGGCGTGTAGATGGCGGCGTCGAGTCCCGCACGCGCCGCGTAGGTGGCGATGGCGTGGCCGGCGTTGCCCGAGGAGTCCTCGACGAGGCGGTCGACACCCAGTGCCAGGGCGTGGGAGACGACCGTCGCCGCGCCGCGGTCCTTGAAACTCCCCGTCGGGAACAGGGAGTCGAGTTTGAACGCGGCGTCCCACCCGGGAGCGTCGACCAGCGGCGTCCAGCCCTCGCCCAGCGTGACGCGCCGGGGAACGGGCAGGAAGTCCTCGAACGCCCAGAGACCGCGGTCGCGGTCCAGGGTCGGCGGCGAGGGATGGTCCGGTCGCGGCGGGTCCGCAAAATCCAGCGCGTGCCCGCACTCACAGCGCCAGGGCGCCCCGGCAGTTTCGGGGTAATCCCGCCCGCAGGACCCACAGCGGTACATACCTCCTCGTCGGGCCGGCGTCCAATCAGTCTGGCGTCCGGCGGGACGACAATTCCTTCTTGAACGTGAAGCAGTACTTTTCCATCTCGGGTGTCTCCTCGTAGAAGCGGTGGGCGTCCTCGCGCCAGCGACCGGATTCGAGGGTCAGACTCTCGCAGTCGCGCATCTCGCGGATGCGCTCCAGGTACTGCTGTTCGGTCAGGTCCTGCCGGAGCTGACGCAGGACGGGAAACGCCCGGCGCCACGCCGAATCGGTGGTCAACTCCCGGATGTCGGTCTCAGCCATACTACAACGCCGCCGTCGGCAGGGATATAGGTCGGGGTGAGGCCACTGGACGGCCGTCGGTCGCGTGATCTCGGTGCCGACGCCGTTGTCGGTGCGGCCTTCGACTACGAGGAGATGCGCGAGGGGATGCTCCGGGTCAACGTCTCCGCGAGCGACGCGAGTGAGCGCCCCGAACCGCCCGGGAGCGCAAGCGTTTAATTCGCTGCCGGAGTACTCCGTGGCATGTCGGACTGTCCACTCGCGGACGAGTGCCCCAGTTTTTCCGAGCGGATCGAGGGGATGGGGTGCCAGCACTACGGCGACCGCGGTGGTGCCGAGTGGTGCAACCACTACAACCAACCCATCGAGGACCTGAAATCCCAGCCGGTCAAGCCCGGCGAGAAGATCGTCGTCGAGATCGAAGACATCCACGAGAGCGGCGCCGGCGTGGGACGGACCGAGGACGGCTTCATCGTGATGGTCGATGGCGTGCTTCCCCCGGCACGCGCCCGCGTCGAAATCACGAACGTCCGCTCGAACCACGCCCGCGCCGAGGAACTCGAACGCCTCCCCGACGCGGACGAGGAGGCCGACAAAGCGGAGGCCGAGACGGCCGAAGGGGACGACGCCGAGGACGAAGACGAGGAGGAGACGCCGCAACTGGGCAGCCGCGACAACTTCTGGGGCGCCTGAGCCACACTCCGCTGGCGGCCACCGACAGCGACCGTTTTTTGCGTTCGACGCTCGACGTTGTGGACATGGACCTGGAACTCGACGGGAACGCAGCCCTCTGTACCGCAGCATCTAGCGGGCTCGGCCTCGCGAGCGCGACCGCACTCGCCCGCGAGGGGGCGGACGTCGCGGTCTGTGGCCGGACCGAAGCACACCTCGACGACGCCCGCGAGCAGTTGCGCGCTGCCGGCACCGGCGACGTGCTGGCCGTCGAGGCCGACATCACCGACCCCGACCACGTCGCCGCGTTCGTCGAGGAGACTGCCGAGACCTTCGGTGGCCTCGACCACGTGGTCACGAGCGCGGGCGGCCCACCTAGCGGCCCCTTCCTCGACCAGACCGACCGCGACTGGTACGGCGCATACGACATGCTCGTCATGAGCGCGGTCTGGACGCTCCGGGAGGCCCACCCCCACCTCGTCGACTCCGAGGACGGGAGTGTCGTCGCCATCACCTCGCGGTCGGTCCGGGAGGTCATCGACGACCTGGTCCTCTCGAACGCCGTCCGGCGGACGGTCATCGGCCTGATCAAGACCGTCGCCCGGGAGTTCGCGCCCGCGGTGCGGGCCAACGCCGTCCTGCCCGGCGCCCACGAGACGGGACGCATCGAGGATCTCATCCAGGCGGCCGTCGAGCGCGGCGAGTACCCCGACTACGAGGCCGGCTACGAGGACTGGGCGGCCGACGTTCCCATGGGACGGATCGGCGACCCCGGCGAACTGGGCGACGTCGTCGCGTTCCTGGCCAGTCCCCGCGCGAGTTACGTCACTGGCACGGCGGTGCCCGTCGACGGTGGCTCGACGCGGAGCTAACAGACCGGTTTGGGGTTGACGCCCAGCGCCTCCAGAGTCTCGAAGTACTCGTCGTAGGCGGCACCGACGGCCTCGCTCGCGGCTGCCGTGGCACTCTCCCAGTCGTCGTCGCCGTCACAGGCGTCTTCCAGTGCTTCCAGGGCCGTCTCCCTGGTCGCCTCGTAGTCGTCGCCGAAGCCACGGAAGAGGCTCGCAGTCTGTGGGTCCGCCTGGCCGGTGAAGAAGCCCGAACACTGGCTGTCCTTCTTCTCGGCGACGAGCGTCCAGCCGACGAGACCGCCGAGGCGCTCGACCGGCGTTTCGTATTGAGCGATGGCCTCGACGACGGCGGGTGGCTCGCCGGGGTCGTGGTCGTCGAGTTCGCCCGCGATGGACTCGTAGTGGTCGCGCTCGCTCTCGGCGGCCGTGGCGAAGGCGCCGTCGACGTCTTCCTCGGCCCAGCCGTCGAACGTCTCGACGGCGTGGTTGGCCGCGTCCGCGGCGGCCGCGAGGACGGTTTCGGGTTCCAGGTCGCCCTCGGTGTCGGCGTACAGCGACTTCGAGGAACCCAGCCGCGAGAGTTCCGTCTTCCGGTCCTCGCGAACCGTCTCGACGAGGTCTGTCGCGTTCATATCCGCCCATCGACCGCGGGGGGTTTGTATGCGTCGGGACGGCGGCGAGACCGGTGCGTCACCCCCGGTTTTACTATCCCTGCGTCCGTGCTGTGTCCTACCAGATGGGTGGTCGCAAGGCCGACCAGCGCGGCGCGAGACGCTTGCCCGACGCCAAGCAGCGGCTCTCCGAATCCCACGCGGTGCTGTGGTCGGTCGTCATCGTCGCGTCCGTCTTCGACATCGTGACGACGATGGCCGGTGTCCACCGTGGCGCGCCCGAAGGCAACCCCGTGGCGCTCGCGTTCATGGAAACGTACGGGACACCCGGGGTCGGCATGCTGAAGTTCAGTGCCCTCGTGGTGGTAGTGGTGCTGTGGGCGCGCCTTGACGACCGGCGCGCGACCGCCCTGTTGGCTGCCTTCGCGCTCGT
>PXSG01000078.1 GCA_003023485.1 Halobacteriales archaeon SW_10_68_16 | reverse complement strand
GGAACGCGCTGGTGGTCCACACCGCCGAGGTCGAGGTCGCGACCGGCGAGGAGTTCGGCCTCGTCGCCGTCGCGCCGGACAACGAGGTCGCCGAGTTGCGGGCGCTGGCCGCGGAGGCCACCTTCGAGTCGACCGACGTCTACTGCGCCGAGTCCGGGGGTGTCCGGTTCCTGGTGGTCGTCAACGAGGCGCCGGCGTCCCGCGAGGTCGTCCTCGTCCCGGCCTACCTGCCCGGCGAGGAGGCGCGGGCGCTCGAAGAACGCGCCCGCGAGGCGGGGCGGATGACCACCCACGTCCGGACACTCGCCGACGAGGCCCGCGTGACCTTCAGCCACGACGACCCCGCGCCGTTCTTCTGACCGCGTTAAGCGCCGGTCGATCTCAGTTCGTCCAGCCCTCTCGATACGTACTCTATAGATATAATATCAGTTATACTTAAATTATCAAATTTGATATTTATAGGGGATTCGATCCATCGACATGTCGAGAATGACTGGTCAGAAAAACGCTTTTGAGGGATTGAAACGGCTATTTTATGGGTTTCAGTTATCGATAGAAGACACTCACGATATCCAGTACAATTATTACGAATGAGATCCATACAGTGAGAATGCAGACGACTCCGGGAGCTACCAGGTGTCCACGATGTCGGTCGCTCGGATGGACGTGACGAAGCGTGTCCTCGGCGAGAGTTACATCGCCGCGACCGGGCTGTTGCTGGGGCTGGTCCTCGTCGGCCGACTGCTGGTCGACGGCCCGGCCGCGATGATGTGGGGGACCGCCGGCGCGGTTCCGGTCGTCGTGCTCGTCGCCTCCATCTACTGGTTCGACCGCATCGGGTTCGGCGACGACCAGGTCTGGACGGTCGCGGTCTACAGCGCCGTCGCCCTGGGGTTCGGGTCGGTTTTCGTGGTGGTCCTCGAGACGGTCCCGGAGGTCGCGTTCTCCTCGGGGGAGACGTTCCTCCTCGTGACTGGCCTGGGGATGCTCACCGTCGCGGGCGGGCTGGCGGGCGTCGTCCGCGAACTCCGCCGGACCAACCGCCGGCTGACGCTGCGCAACCAGGTCCTCCACCGCGTCCTGCGCCACAACCTCCGCAACGACATGTCCGTCGTTCTGTGTCTGCTCGACGAACTGGAGGCCGAGGCAGACGCCGACCCCGCCCAGCGCGAGCGGGTGGGCCGCGCCAGGGACCGGATCGAGTCGCTGGTCGACCTGACCGACAAGGTCCGGAAGGTCAGCGCCACCGTCGACGAGACCGGGGCGCCGCCGGAGCCGGTCGACATCTCGGCGCTCGTCGACCGCCGCGTCGAGCGACTCCGGGCCGAGTATCCCATCGACGTGGAGACGGACCTGCCCGACAGCACCATGGCCCGGATCAACGGGGAGTTCGAACTCGTCCTCGACAACATCATCCAGAGCGCGGCCGAGAATGCCGACAGCCCGGAACTGTGTGTCTCCCTGGACACCGACGCGACGACGGTCGCGCTCCGCGTCGAGGACCGCGACTGGGCGCTCCCCGACGCCGATCTCTCGGCGGTCACCAACGGCGCCGAGACCGCCCTCGAACACGGGCTGGGCCTGGAACTGTGGCTGGTCTACTGGCTGGTCGACTCCAACGGCGGCGACATCGAGGTCGCGACCGCCGACGGGGCCCGCCGGGTCGACATCCACCTCGACCGCGCTGCCGGCGGCTGGCTCCCGCGAAAGTTGGCCTGACGACCGTCATACATTGCTGTCGCTGTTTTCCAGGTCGACCGCACGCACTACTGCGGTCGAACCGGTACTGACCGACACCAATCCGTATCAGACACCCCGTGGCGTTTATGTACGTTCGGTTGGTACACCGGCGCATGGCAGAGATACTCGCCGAGAACCTCTCGGGGAAGGCCGTCATGGGTTCGGACGGGGCCGAACTCGGCATGCTGTACAACATCACGATGGACATCGACACCGGCCGCCTCGAACACCTGCTGGTGGAACCGAACGAGGAACGGAGCGTCGACACGCAGTTCGAGACCGACGACGCGGGGCGCCTTCGCATCCCGATCGGACGCGTACAGGCCGTCAAAGACCACATGATCATCGAACGGTAGCGGCATGCACGTCCTCGATTCCTCTGCGTTCATCAACGACTACCACACCGACGAGCGCATCGCGACCATCCCGCTGGTCCGGGAGGAACTCGAAGACGAGAGCGCCTACCGCTTCGACGCGATGGAGGGCTCGGGGATGCACCTCCACATCCCCGAGGGCGAGACCGTCGAGCGCATCGAGCGCGCCGCCCGCGAAACGGGCGACTTCGGGGAGCTGTCCCGGACCGACATCCGACTCGTCGCCGCCGCCTTCGAACTGGACGGACTGCTGGTCACCGACGACTACGCGATGCAAAACGTCGCCGAGAAACTGGAGGTCCCCGTCGAGGTCATCGACCGCGAGGGCATCGACGAGCAGCGCGCCTGGACGTTCCAGTGCCAGGGGTGTGGCCGCGAGTTCGACGAGCAGCGCGACCGCTGTCCGGTCTGTGGGAGCGAACTCTCGCGGAAGAACCCCGCGTAGGGGTCAGGCCCGCGCTTTCCCGTCGACGTCCTCCAGGCCGAGTTCGATCAACTGCCGGAGGACTTCCTCCTCGGTGAGGTCGTACTGCCGGGCCAGGTCCTTGACCTGCTCGGCCACGTCGTCGTCACAGACGACAGTAAAACGGGTCGGCATTGTCCGACCGGGCGGCTCCTGTCCACTTAATGTCCCGTCAGACACTTGTCAGACGCGGCCGGGTGGCTCCGGCTACACCGGCATTTCGACCTGTCCGGTCGCGACGAGGTAGGCGACCGAGAAGAGGATCGCGTTGTAGAAGCCGTGGACGAGGATGGGGACGGCGAGGTCGGTCAGCGCCACCCAGTGGACGACGCCGAACATCGCGGACGCGACCAGGATGCCGGGGAGGATACCGTAGGCCTGGCGGAACAGTCCCTGGACGAGCCCCCGGAAGAGGAGTTCCTCGGCGGGCGCCGTCAGCAGGATGGTCACGCCGATGAGGTACAGGAACAGCCGGGGGTTCTCCCGTCCCTGCGTGATGGCCGCGTTCTCGGCGGTCTGGACGCCCAGCGTCTCGATGATGACGCTGACGATATTCAGGAGGACGAACAGCGCGATCAGTCCGGCGAGGGCCCACCCGAGTTCGCGCAACGACGGCAGGCGGACCTCGAAGAGGGTCATCGAGTCCTGCCAGTGGACGTACCACCCTCCCACGAGGAGGAAGCCGGTGAACTGCAACGCGGCGGCGACCGCCGAGGCCAGCGGCCCCAGCGAGTCCGCACCCGTCTCGGCGACACCCAGCAGGCCGAGGAGTCGGATGCCGCCGATGGCGAGCGCGATGCCGGCGACGAACGCCGCGAGCACGATCGCGACCGAGTGGACGAGACTCCGGACGCGCTCCTCGTTCGTGCCGAACTTGTACAGCGGGGGGTCCCCGTCGGGCGGTTTCACGTCGCCACGTCTCGTGTCCGATGCCATCGGGCCAGTTTCGGCCCGAACGCCTTTGAGACCACCGGTTGCTGGCGCATCCCGGACACAGCCGTCCCGGCCCCGGAGCGGTCGACCTACCCCTCGCCCAGTATCACGCCCGGCTCGACCGTCCCCGAGTGTGGCGGGGGTAACAGGACCTCGCCGTCGGGGTGGCGCTCGCGGAACTCCCCCCAGGTCGTCACCGACGAGGGACGGATCGCGAGTTGGGTGCCGGTGTGGGGACCACAGATGCCCCGCGCGAGGATCTGACTCCAGTAGGAGTGGGTCGCGGCGTCGTACATCACGAGATTGCCGTTGTGCCTGACCGATATCTCCTCGCCACCCGAGTAGGTGGCCCCGAAGGTACGATTCTCCTCCTCGCTGGCCCGCTCGAAGACGGCTTCGGGCATCCAGAGCTCGCCCGTGACGGCGAACTGCGTCACGCCGCCGTCGAGACGCCTGGAGGCGACCATCCCGCTGGAACACAGCGGACAGAACGTCACGATGACGGGTTCGCCGGTCCCTCCCGATCCGTCGCGAGAGCCCAGTCGGTCGTTGACGACCTCGTGGGTGGTCAGGATCGTCAGCGGGTACGCCCGCGCCAGGCCGTCGGCGGTCAGTGCGATGACCGTCTGCTCGTCGACGAGCCTCTCGCGGCCGTCCTCGAACCGGTAGGCGGGCGTGATCTCGTGGGCCGACCAGTCCGGCGCGAAGGCCGGCTCGACGACCGCGTAGATGCTCGGGTCGGGGTTGATCGACGTCTCGCAGATCGTCGGCGGGACGCCGTGTCGCGCCAGCCGCGCGTTCGCCTCGTCGATGTCGTGCTCGTCGGGTGTCGGCGTCGTGGTGTCGGGCGGTGCCGGTGTCGCTGTCGGTGACGTCTCGGACTCGGTGGGTACTCCGCTTCCGTCTGTGGGCCGTCCCGACAGACAGCCGGCCAGTCCGCTGGCTCCCAGCGCCGCGACGAACTCCCGTCTGCGCATACACATATTCGGGTTCCAAAGCGTGTAAATCGACGAGTAACCGTACCGTTCCCTGGTTACGAGACGTTACTCGAGTTCTATGCCGCTGACCCGTCACACGTCCCGTATGCGTCACAACAGGCACTCGGGCAAACCACGGGCGAGGCAGGACAGTCGCGGGGTGAATGGTTCGTGAAGTACCTGGCCTGGGCGCTGGGGGCGATGGTGAGTTACTCCTTCGTGTTCCTGTTCGTGAAACTGGCCCAGCGGGAACTGCCGACGTTCACCGTGATGACCATCGCGATTGTCGTCCTCATGTCCCTGACGACGGCGGTGACGCTGGTGACCGGCCAGTGGCAGCCCCCGATCCGCTGGCACTCCATACGGTGTACGCGTACGCTGCC
>PXSG01000077.1:24730-41428 GCA_003023485.1 Halobacteriales archaeon SW_10_68_16 | reverse complement strand
TCGCGGTTGCGCTCGGCTATGCGGCCCCACTCGGCCAGACCCGTCGCGACATCGTCGGCGTCCATCCCGACGACGTCACCGAGTGCCTGCAGTTCCCGCGGTGCGCGCAGTTCGAGATGACTCTGTGGGTCCCCGCTCACCACGTACGGCGTGTCGTAGTGGTCGAGGATTTCCCAGAGTTTCCGCAGGTCCCGCAGTGCCCGCACGCGCCGGCCACCCTCGCGGTGGAGCACCGGGCGCAGTGAAACCTCGACGCGGACGCCGTTCTCGCCCGCCTCGCGTGCGAGGACGTGGTTGAAATCGCCCTCGCCGGCCATGGGATGGGCGAGGACGTCCACCGCGGCCTGTTCGACCGCGAAGCGGTTCATCGCCGGGTCGCCGCCGTGGACCGCCACGACGGTCGCGTCCTCGCGGTGGCTGCCGACGAATCCACTCGCCTGCGAGGGGTCCGCGGCGCGGACCTCCACGCCCGTGACGACGTCGATCCCGTACTCCTCCCGGACCGCACCGGGGTCGTAGCTGGCCGGTTCGTTGCCGTGGTTGCGGACGACGATACCCTCGTACCCGTACTCGCTGGCGGTCAGGGCAAGCCGTGCGGCCGTACTCGTTCCGTCGGGGTGGGCGTGTACTCCCTCGTACATCACAGCCCCTCGAAGAGTTCGCGGGCGTTCTCAATCGCCGTTTCCCGCTTTGCGGGGTAGGCCTCGACCTTCGCGCGGAACGTGATGCCGTCGCCCAGTCGGACGTCGCCGTCGAACGCGGCCTGCTTGTCGAAGGAAAGAAAGAGGCTGCAGTTCTCGTCGACGCGCTCGTCGAGTTCCCCGGTCACGCGCTCGAACTCCGCGGCGGGCAGGTCGGCCACGCGATCCAACACTGTGCGGACCTCGTCGGCGTTCTCGACGCGGGCCGAGAGGACGAGGATCCGGTCGCCGTGGTGGCCCTCGGACCCGGCGCGGTCAACGGGGAACTCCTCGGGCAGAAAGGTTCGCAGCGCGTCCTCGACCCGCTGGTCGTCCTCCGTGACGAAACAGAACGCGCGGAGGTCGACGTAGTGGAGCGGAACCGAGGGCATCCGCCTACTCGGCCGGTTCGAGGTTGTCCTCGGGGACGCCCTGCTCCGTGCCGTCCTCGAAGTCCACGGTGTAGTTGGCGTCGCCGAACATCGTCTCCATCACCTGCGCGACGGTCCCCTCCTGGCCGTCGTACTCGCTGTGTTTGTCGTGCAGGACGACGGTGTCGCCTTCCTCGAAGGTCATATCCGCGGTACTCGACGCCCCGACAAAAAGGGACTGTTTCGAACTCGAACACTTATGAGCCAGTCGACCGAACGACGTGGTATGACGGCGGTCGACGACCTCTGGTTTCTCGCCGACGAGGCCGGCCAGCAGGCCGAGCGGACCTACCACCGCCTGCTCGACCGACACGACGACTACCGGGAGTTCGAGACCACCAAACGCGTCTCCCGCGGGCGCTTCCGGACCGTCGCGGAGCGCATCCGAGACAACGGCGCCCCCTACGGCGCGCACACGCTGGTCTACCGTCCCTCCGGCGAGCTGTTGCTCGTCCGTCACGAGGCCGTCGGCATGTGGGTGCTTCCGGGTGGTGAGGCCCAGTCGGGTGAGTCCTTCCGCGAGGCCGCCGAGCGGGAACTGCAGGAGGAGGCCGGCGTCACCGCCGCCTACGAGGGGCTCGGCCTGCTGGGTCGTGTCGACTTCCGCGCCGACGGCCACGCGGTCTGGGGCGTCCTCCCCATCTTCGAGGCCGAGGTCGACGCCGACGCGCCCGCCCCTACGGCCGAGGACCCCGACGGCGAGATCACTGCCGCGCGGTGGTTCGACGACCTCCCCGAGGACACCCGCGACCGGGAGGAACTGCTCGCCTGGCGACGGCGGCGGTTCGAGTGATCCCTCAGAGTGCTACTCGGCGGCCTCGCGGATCCGGTCGAAGACCTCCCGGCGGGCGTACGGCGCTGCCACCCCGAGTAGTTTCTCGGGTGTCTCGCTGCCCGGCGGCGGCGGGTCGAAGGCTACCTCGGTCCACTCGTCGACCCGTTCCCAGGGATCGGTCTCGATGTGTGGCGGGGACGTCATACCACCAGTACGGGCTCCGACAGGGTGAACGCTCCGGAAAAACAGTTCGCGAGCGGGGGATCTGCGTGTCGTGATTACTCCGCGGCGATGACGTCGTCGATACGGACGATCATCGTCGCCGCCTCGGTCGCGGACTCGACGGCCTCGTGCTTGATGGCAGCGGGGTCGAGGACGCCGTAGTCGACGGGGTCGTCGATGACGCCGGACTGACCCTCGCTGATGATGCCCGCGCGGCCGGTCTCCTCGTGGCGTCCACGCAGGTCGACCAGCGCGTCGATGGGGTCCATACCCGTGTTCTCCGCGAGCGTGCGCGGGAGGACGTCGACGGCGTCGGCGTAGGCCTCGACGGCCAGCTGCTTGCGACCCTCGACGCTGGCGGCCGCCTCGCGGATGTGGTCGGCGACCGCGATCTCGGCCGCGCCGGCGCCGCCGACGACGCCACCCTCTTCGAGGGCCGCGGTGACGACGTCCAGCGCGTCGCGCAGGGCGCGTTCGAGTTCGTCGACGACGTGTTCGGTGCCGCCGCGGGCGAAGATGGTGACCGACTCGGCGGCCGCGCCGCCCTCGACGAAGACGAGTTCGTCGTCGCCGTACGTCTGGACGGTGATGGAGTCGGCCTCGCCGAGGTCGTCGGCGTCCAGCGTCTCGACCGAGGCGACCCGCGAGGCGCCGGTCGCGGCGCCGACATCCTTGGCGTCGTCGCTGTCGACACTCTCGAAGGCCAGGATGCCCTCGTCGGCGAGGTACGAGCCGACGCGGTCCTCGATGTCGCCGTCGACGAAGGCCACGTCGACGCCGGCCCCGGCGAGCGCGTCGGCGTAGCTCCGGAGTTCCTCCTCCTCGGCGTCGAGCGCGGCGTTGAGCTGGTCGACGTTCTCGACGGCGTACTCGGCGTCGACGTTGCTCTCCGTGACGTCGAAGTCCTCGTCGATGACCGCGATGGCCGCCTCGGAGACAGAGCCGGGCATCTCGTCGTGGACGGGCTCCTCGTCGACGATGACGCCCTCGACCAGTTCGGTCGCGCTCGATGAGGCGCCGGCCTGGGCGTGGATCGCGATGTCGCCGCGGTTGACCCCACCGTTCTCGCGGACGTAACCGATGGTGTCGACCACCGTGCGCGCGAGGTTGCCGGCGGCGACGTCGCCGGTGCCCTTGCCGGTCATGCTCGACTCGGCGACCTCGATCAGCTGGTCGTCGTCCAGATCCGCCTCGAGTGTGACCTCGTTGACGGCCTCGTGGGCGAGGCCCGCTGCCTCGTAGTAGCCCTCGACGATGGTGGTCGGGTGGACGTCCTCATCGAGCAGGTCCTCGGCCTGCGAGAGGAGTTCGCCCGCCAGGACCGCCGCGGTCGTGGTGCCGTCACCCACCTCTTCTTCCTGGGTCTCGGCGACCTCGCTCAGCATCTGTGCCGCGGGGTGTTCGATGTCCATCTCGTCTAAGATGGTGGCGCCGTCGTTCGTGATGACGACGTCGCCGCTGTCCGAGACGAGCATCTTGTCCATCCCGCGGGGGCCAAGCGTGGTGCGTACTGCCTCGCTGATGGCCTTGCCCGCGGTGATGTTCGAGGACTGTGCGTCCTCGCCCTGTGTCCGCTCCGTGTCCTCGTCGAGAATGAACAGGGGCTGTGCCCCCATGCGTCGCTGGCCGGACTGTGACATGGTTCGATTACCTCGTTGAAGAGTCGTTTGCGGTTCTATATAAACGTTACTAATCAATCGCCGGACGTGGGCCACACCACCAGTGGCGGGCGGTCCCCGACGGTGTGGTGAGCTTTAAGAGGGGGGACCCGAAAGGAGGGGGATAGATGCTCGAACTGGAGCACGGGTTCCGCGTCGTCGACGTCCACCTCGAGCTCGAACCCGACGAGGGACGCCGGGGGCCGGCCGCGGGCGACCCCGAGCAGGTCGAGCGCGAACTCCACCAGGCGGGCGTCGTGCGGGCGCTGGCCTTCCCCGCGCCGCGGGATGGCTCCTACCTCAAGGCGAACAACGCCGTCGCCCGGATGAGCGTCGGCCGGCCGATGGTCGCGATGGCACGCATCACGGGCGCCCGCGACCCGGGCCAGGGGGCGAGTTCGCGGCTGCGCAACATCGCCGCCTCTCGGAAGGAACACCACACCTCGCCCGGGGACGTCGAGCAGTACGCCTACGACGACAGATTCGCGGGATTCAAGCTCCCCCCGCCCGTCGACGGCCTCCCCGACGAGGAGGTCCTCGAAACACTCGAAGACGTCGGCCTGCCCGTGCTCACCTACGGCGGTCGGGTTTTCCCCCCGGAGACGGTGGCCGAGACGCTCCTCGAGTACGACTTCCCCGTCGTCGTCTCGCACGTGGGCGGTCACCCGCTGGACATCGAGTTGATGAACGAGACCATCGATCTCCTCGACCGCCACGACAGGTGCTACATCGACACGAGCTACGCCCGCCTGCGCGACCCCCTGGAACGGGCAGTCATGGAACACCCCGACCGCGTACTCTTCGGGACGGGTGCACCCGCGTCCCACCCCACGGTCGCGCTGATGGAGATTCTCACCCTCGATGTCCCCGAGGACGCCATGCGCCGGGTCTTCTCGAAGAACGCTGCCCGCGTCGTCGACGAACTGGCGCCGTAGTCGGCTGCCCTGCTCCCCGTGTGTCGCTGTACCGCGGTACTTACGTGGCCTCGCTCGTCATCGACCGATATGACGCTCGTCGACGCCGGCGCCTACGCCATCCACCTGCTATTCGCCGGCCTGTGGGCCGGCAGCGTATTGTTCGCCTGGTACGCGGTCCTCCCGCTGGCCCGCGAGGGCGACCTGAACGCGGCACCGCTGGGCTCGGTGGCGGGGAAACTGAAACGCGTCTCCCGCACCAGTGCGCTTTTCCTCTTGCTGACCGGCGGGCACATGGCCGCCCAGCGGTACACCGTCGAGTCGCTAACCGGCAGCGGCGGCGGCCACCTCGTGTTGACGATGCTCGTCCTCTGGTTCGTCCTCGCCGGACTGGTCGAGGTCGGGACCGGCAAACTCGCCGACGGCACCGACAGACAGAAAGTCCGGGAACCGGCCCGCGAGGCCGGGCGGCTCTTCCAGGCCGGGGCGCTCGTGGCCGTCCTCCTGTTACTCAACGCGGGAGTGCTCGTCGCGAACGGGCTGGGACTCGTGGCGGTGTAAATTGCCTCGGGGTCAAGCCCCGAGGCTTTCGCGTGGACTCCCGTTCTATGCCTCAACTGAGGCAGGGGGTACGTACTCCCCGCTCACGTTCAGCGTCCCGCGATTCAAGCGCACATCTACGGGTGCGCCTCCATCGTCTGCGTTGTATTCGACGTACTGGTAAAGGCGTCGGAACGCCCACACGTGTTGCCACGTCGCCTCGGGAATATTCTCCCGAATGTGGGTCAAGTCCTCGAACACGATGTGGGAACTATCGTGTATCTCGAACCGCCCGTACTCTTTCTGTCCGACGCTCTCGATGTTCTCGTGGGCATGGCGAGAGCCACACTGCTGGAGCGACCCGCGACGGTTCTCGTATTCTCGGCGTTAGTGTCGGTCGGTCCCACCTAGAGTGGCCGTCCGCGTCGCTTAAGTTCCTCCCACGCGACGCTGTGGGTATGCCCACAGTCGAACTCGACGAGGAGACGATCGAACGGCTCGACTCGCTCCGGGTCGAGGAACTGACGCTCTTTCACGCGGGCGACGGGATCTAGCGCTGCTGGCGGCGTGCGGCCTCGCGGATATCCTCCCAGCGACCCCGCTTTTCGAGGTACGCCTGCAGGTCGGTCGCGTACTCCTCGGCCATGCCTGTCGCGGCGTCCATGCGTTCCTGGTCGACACCCACGCCGGACCCCGAGCCCGAGAACCCCCCGAGCAGGTCCTTGAACGCACTCAGCACGCCGCCCGACCCCCTCGTGTCGCCCCCGCCACCCATCGGGCCGCCCATCTGGTCCTGGAGGCGTTCCAGCTCCGGGAAGATCTGGTCGAGTTGGCTCGTGTCGGCGACCAGTTCTGCCCGGTCGGGATCGGCGGGGTGTTCGACCTCGAACTCCAGAGTCGCTCCTGGAACTGCTGGTCGACCTGCATCCGCGCGCCGGCCAGTTGGTCGCGCCAGTCGTCAGCCATACCCCCGATAGGGGGGCTGCAGTTATCAGCGTTTCCTAGAGGTCGAACGTCTCGTCGCCCTCGAGGACGACGGCCTCGACGGCGGCGGCGTTCTCGCTGACCTGCCGTTCGAACTCCGCGGTGTCGATCTCGATGGGCGGGAAGGTGTCGTAGTGCATCGGGAACGCGTAGTCGACGCCCAACCAGTCGGCGGCGATGGCGGCCTGTCGCGGGCCCATGGTGAAGTGGTCGCCCGCGGGGAGTGCGGCCGCGTCGGGGTGGAGGTACGGCCCGATGACGTCGCGCATCTCCGAGAACAGCGCCGTGTCGCCGGCGTGGTAGAAGGTCGTCGCGTCCGCCGGCCCGCCGTCCACGGGGTCTGTGTCAGAGACGATGAATCCCCCTGGCATCCCCGCGTCCAGGTCGTACTCCATGTTGATCCCGTTCGTGTGGTCGGCGCGGTGGAAACTGACGAACGCCTCGCCCAGCTCGACGGTCCCGCCGAGGTTGAACCCCGTGGTGGCCTCGTCGGGCAGGTCGTACTCGTCGGCGACGTAGGCGGTCAGTTCCGGCGTCCCGAGGATGGTCGCGCCGAGGAACTCGCCGACGTGGGCGATGTGGTCGTAGTGACCGTGGGTCAACAGGACGTACTCGGGATCCAGCGACGACGGATCGGTCTCCGTCTTGGGGTTGTCGAAGAAGGGGTCGATCAGCAGGCTCGTGCCTCCGACCTCGACGTGCCACGTCGAGTGGCCGTGCCAGGTGAGTTGCATTGCATCCCAGTGTACTCCCGAAGCGCACTTAACCCTGTTCGAGCGCGCCTCCTAATCCGTCTGCCGTGCCCGCCGCATTCCCGACCGTTGCGCGTGGACGATCCAGGCTCGCATCTGCCTGTTCAGACACCAGAACAGCACGACGGTGACGGCGATGACCGTCAGCGCGACGACCACGCCGAGGTAGACGGTGTTCGACGCCGGGAGGCCAACCAGCAGGAAGATACCGGCGACGGCCAGCATCTCGACGGCACACCGCAGGGCCGGCACCAGGAGCCCCGGCGGCTCACTGCCAGTGTCACGTTCGCTTGCCATGACCGTGCGTTTGCGACGAACCGGGTAGTAGTTTGCCCCGGGACTTATTCTTCTGGCTTCCCTTGGGCGGCTATGGACCGACAGCCATGGTCGCGGCGGCGCCTCCTCGCGACCATCGGGGCCGGACTCGTGGGGGCCGGTGCCGGCTGTACCGTCGCCACCCCCGACGCCACCGAGGAGTCGACACCGCGAACGGACGAGGGAACGGCCACGCCTGCGACCAGCACCGACTCGACGACGAGCACCGACCGGACGGCCGATCCCGACGCCGAGACCGGCACGCGGGAACTCGACGACGAGACGGCCGAACCGACCTCCCGCGTCACCGACATCTACCGGGACGTCGTCGACTCCGTCGTTGCGGTCCGTGTCGACAGCGCGGGCGGGCAGGCCGGCGGGACCGCGTGGGTCTACGACGCGGACCACCTCGTGACCAACGAGCACGTCGTCTCCGATGCCGAGTCCGTCTCGGTGTGGTTCGACGAGGGTGGCTGGCGCCCCGCTCGCGTCGTCGGCACTGACGTCTACAGCGACCTGGCCGTCCTCGAAGTGAAGTCGATGTCGGCAAACGCCACACCCCTCGGGCTCGCAGAGAAGGAACCGCCGATCGGGACGGAGGTGGTCGCGGTGGGCTACCCGCCGCGAACGGCTTCTCGATCCCCGACGCCATCCAGACCGACGCGCCCGTCAACCCCGGCAACAGCGGCGGACCGCTCGTCGACATGGACGGGACCGTCGTGGGCGTCGTCAACTCCGGGGGCGGGGACAACATCGGCTTCGCCATCTCGGCGGCGATGGTCCGCCGTGTCGTACCCGCACTGATCGGGACTGGCAACTACGACCACCCCTACATGGGTGTGCGCATCCGCGAGGTGTCCCCGCGGTTGGCCGAGGCGAACGACCTCGACCGCTCGTGGGGGCTGTACATCCAAGAGGTAGTCGACGGGGCGCCGGCCGACGGCGTCCTCCGGGGGTCTACCGGCTCGACCCAGGTCGGGGACGAACAGGTCCCGACCGGCGGGGACGTCATCGTCCGCCTGGGTGAGACCGACATCCGGACGTCCGCGAGACTCTCGACGTTTCTCGCGCTGGAGACCAGTCCGGGCGACACCGTGGCGGTGACAGTCCGCAGGGACGGCGAGCGCGAGACGAGTCTGCTGCAACTCGGCTCCCGGCCGGACCCGGCGTAGTCACTCCAGTCGCTCGGCGACGTCGCGCTCGACGAGAGGGTCGGCGTTCTGGGCCGGCAACTGGACCACGTCGTCCTCCGAGAGGTCGTACTCGCGCTGGTCGACACCGAGGAAGGCACCGACGTCGGACGTGATCCGGACCGTCTCGCGGTCGTGACTCCCACCAGGGGCAACTCCGCCGTTGTCGCCATCGCCCCGTTGCTCGTCGTGCTCGGTCGCTTCCGATCCTGGGCCTGCAGACACGTCCGTCGTATCGTCTGCTCCCGGCGCGCCGCGGGACTGGCCGGACCCGCCCATGGCCTCGCTGTCGACGGATTCGCCGTCGCGTTCTCGGTGGGAATCGGCACCCGCGCTTGTGGGTCCGTCGTCCGCCGTCGGTGGAACGTCTCTCTCCGATGGTTCGGACGAGACTGTGGTGTCCTCATCGCTGGCGGACTCCGTATGGGTCTCCTCGCCGGTGAGGATGTCGAGAACGTACTGCCGGTTCGACTCGATGTCCTCGACGAGCGTCTCGAAGAGTTGCTGTTCCTCCACGGTCATCCCCTCGGTCCGGGCGGACATCCCGGCCGCGGCGAGCGATGCCGCCTTGACGAGTTTGCCCAGCCGTTTCTCGTAGATGGCCTCGACAGTCTCCTCGGCGGCCTCGATCTCGTTGTTGAGCCGGTCCACCTCGGGCGCGTCGAAGGGGCTGCCCGCGCGCTCGGCGGCCTGCTCGCGGCGCTCGCGCAGATTACGGACGAACTCGCCCGCGTCCGCGTAGAACGTCTCGCGAAGCTCCTGGAGGCTGTCGGTCTGGCGCTCGCGTTCGCGGACTGACTGCAGTTCGTCCAGGTTCATTCCTTGCCCTTCTCGGCCCGTCCCCGGCACATCAGGAACACGCCGAGATACTCCGGAACGGTAACCTCTCGCTCCTGGAGTGTAAAACTATCGCCGCCCAGTTCGACCGTCCCGCCGTCGGTGACTTCCACCGTGATTTCGTGACCACGGAACGTCTCCGGGACGGCGTCGACCAGCGGGTCGAATGCGTCGACGTCTTCGCGTGGAATGTGCCGGACCGCCAGCCCGCTCCCGCCATGGAGGCTGCCCGGCAGGCGGATCAGCCTGTTCGTGTCGGTCGTCACCGGTTCGTCGATGGGTGCGTTCTGTTCGGCGACGACTTCCCCGACCAGCGACTCGACCAGCGTCCGCAAGCCGACGCCGCCCGCTTCGAGGTTGCCCCGCTCGATTGCCCGGCGGTTTCCCTCGATGGTCCCGTAGACGGTCTCGGCGCGTCGGTCTCGGCGCGTCCCTCGCCGATCCCCTCCAGTTCCTGCAGGCGGTCCATCGCCGCCTCGCGGTCCATCGTCTCGAGTTCCTCGACGAACCCGAGCAGTCGCTCGTGGACGCGCCGGCCCCACCCGCCGTCGGTCGGGAGCACGCGCACGCTGACGGTTTCGCGCATCTCCGTGTCCACGAGGTTCTCGGGGGTGAGGCCTGTCCCCCGGACGTAGTCGACGATCTCCCGGCGGGCATCGCGTTCGAGGTCCTGGACTGTCTCGTCGCGGACGTGGACGTGATAGCCCCGGGACCCCGAGAAGGCGACGGTGAGGTCCTCGAAACCGAAGTCCGTTTCGAGAAAATCGAGGAGTCCCAGGAGTGCGTCCTTGCACTCGGCGAGCATCTCGGCGTAGGTGTCCTCCGGGGACGTTCCGGGCAGGTGGTCGGCATCAAGGTCGAAGATCAGATCCGAGGAGCGCCAGGACTTGCCCGACATGGTCGAGGCGCCCGGATTGCGGTAGCGGCCCGCCGAGTAGTAGACGTGGCGCGGGCGTTCCCGTTCGAGGAACGATTCGATGTCACCCAGATCTAGCAGGGACTTGTGCCGGACGTAGGTGTCGCCGGGCCCCTCGGTCCAGGGGACGTACCCCCACTCGCGCTCGTTGGCGTCGGGCGGGGGCGAGACCTCGGCCCGGCGGTAGAAGTCCCCGAACCGGCCCCTGAGGTACGCCCGCGTTCGTTCTTCCATCGCCGTGAGGTTGCACTACCCGCAGGAAAGGGCTTTCGGGGGACCCCAGCGACAAGATGTTGGACCCGACGTTTTATTTCATCCGTCCCACAATTGGTTAGTACGTATAACTTCGCACATCGCCCTGTAAGGCAAAGGACTATCACCGTCGCACACATACTGACGGGTATGGGAGAGAACAGGCCCCGGAACGACTCGGGACAGTACGTCACCACACGTTCGCCTGACGATGTGCTCGCCGCCATGGAACCGCTCGAACCCTACACCACGGGTGAACTTGCGGACAACCTCGGCTGGCCGCGCAGGACCGTCTACGAACTCCTCACGACGCTCGAAGAACGCGGCGACGTGCGAAAAAAGAAGCCCGAACCCCGGCGGGCGATCTGGATTCGACCGGAGGACACAGCATGAGCACCGGCTCAAGTGCGAACCACGACCCGACGAACACCAAGATCACCCTCACACGGAACGACGACGGATGGTGGACGGCACGCGACGAAACGCGGGGGTTGACGACACAGGGCGAGACGCGCGACGAGGCACTGGCGAACCTCGACGATGTGATTGATGCCGTCGAGAATGACGCCGGTCGGCCGCCGACCGATGAGGAACTCCGGGCGGCCGGAATCGACCCCGAGGACAACCGCCAAGCGGGGAGTGGAGAAGCGAACGGTGAGCGTTCCGCTTCACGACCGTGTACGAACCGGCACGCTTCGCGGGATCGCCGAGGACGCCGGCGCGAAAGATTTCGACGAGTTCTGTAAATGGGTCAACCGGAAGCGATAGCGACCGCTCTTTATATACTGGAATCGCAAGACGGTGTTGAACCTTTTTTAACTATGCCCGGGGAGGGCTCCGAACCCTCGATCTCCGCATGTCCCAGGTCCGAGGACGGGCCTCGGTGGAACGCCGGAGCAGTGCCGCGTGTCGTGAGAACCCTATGAGTGCGGCGCTATGTCCAGCTAAGCCACCCGGGCGCACCCGGTCGTAGCGGGGAGTCGGTCTTTAACCTTCCCATCTGTGCCGCTGTATCGCTATCCCCTTCCTGGCGGTCACGATCAGTCGGCGCCCTCGGAGGAACGCGCGGTCGCGAAGTCCCCGAGTCCGCCCACGTCCGGCACCCGCTCGTGGGGCCGGTCGACCAGGATGTTGCCCGCGCGCTGTTTCCCGAGTCCGGGGATGGCGGTCAGTTCGTCCATCGACGCGCTGTTGACGTCCAGGGGATAGGGGACGCCGGTCACCGAGCGGTACCCGTGGTCGGTCACGGCGACGTCGATGACCGCCCCGAGTTCGCGCTCGCCCGGCACACCCACGAGCAGGGGATAGGTACCGAGTTGCCGGCCGAATGTCGTGCCGTCCTCGTGGTACTCGAGGGGGACGTCTTCGAGGACGGTCCCCGGCGGCGCCACACGCTGGAGCATGGGGTTGTCGATCTCCTCGCGGACCTCGCGCTTGTAGCGTTTGAACTGCTCCTTGTGGTCGCGGGCGATCTCGGCGCCGGTGTCGGACATCTCGGTGCCGGCGAAGGCCATCACCTGGCGGATGTTGACCCGCCGGAGCATGAGGCCGGCGTCGTAGACACGCTGGAGGAACCGCTTGTTGTGCTCGAAGGTCTCCGACCGCTCGCCCTTCAGGCCGTGGACGAGGTTGATACCCGGCAGGAGTTTCGGCAGGCGGTCCGCCGCTGCATCGCCGAACTGCGGGGCTTCGCTGCGGTTCTCGCCCGGGCGCTCGCGGTTTCCACCGTTCGCGCATTCGGAGGGTCCTGCGGACCCTCCCGGCCGCCACCCTGCTTCCTCGTTGACGATCTTCACCGCCCGGAAACACTCCTCGGCGGTCACGTTGAGGTTGTTCTCCTCCTGAACGACCGGGTCGGCCGACTCCAGGCCGAAGGCTGCGGTGTCGCCGGGCGTGTTGTGTTCGGCGATGATGCGGATCCCCTCCCGTGCTTTCTCGGGCCACCTGACGATGGTGATGGGGTTCATATTGTCGAGGTGGAGCGTCCCCAGATCCGGGACGGCCTCGCGGATGCCCCCGTAGAGTTCACGGAGCGCGCCGGGATTGGGTGCTTCGCCGTCGCCGCCGTAGGCGAGGATGTCGGCCTGCCGGCCCAGCCGGAAGTGCCGGACGCCGTGTGCGGCCAGGGCAGAGACTTCATCCACCACCGAGTCCGGCGAGCGGAACGAGGGGTCGGCGCCGTACAGCGGCTCCGTGCAGAACGAACAGCGGTACGGACACCCTCGCGAGGTCTCCATCTCGGCGATGAGGTAGTCGGGGTGGTTGGGGTGCTGGGCGACGACGAAGGCACCCTTCCGTGCCCACCGCCGTATTTCGTTGTTGTCGCGCATCCGGTCGCCGAAGCCCTCCATGCCGCCGTGGACGAGGTCGTAGGCGGCCGCCTCGACGTCACCTTTCGCGACGAAGTCGTAGTCGAGGTCCTCACGTTCGGTCTCGGTGGCGCCGGCGTTCGACGGACCTCCTCGGGTTCTGCGGGCGTCCCGCCGACGTACTTGCCGGGGACGGTCATCCCGCCGACGTAGATCATGAGATCGGCCGACTCGACGTCGCGCCACCGGTCCCGCTCCTCGCGGAGGGCGTCGATGGTGTGGTAGCGGATGGCCTCGCGGTCGACCCCGGCATCCACGAGCGCGCCGGCCACGTACCGGGGGTACGTGGAGATGTACGGCGGGACGCCGAAGTGGGCCGGCTCGTCGACGTAGCCGTCCACGATGGTCACCTCCAGCCCCGCAGGGTCGGTCATACCGCGGGGTACTCGCCCGGCGCGTAAAACGGTGACTGACCGGCCGGCTCGTAGTCGGGGCTTTCAATACGGCGCCACCCCTAGCGGAGTGTATGCCTGCCACCAAGGAGATACGGTGTACGAGCGGTGCCTGCGAACTCGACATGTTCGAGAACCACTACACCTACGACATCGCGGACGACCACTCGATAGCGGACCTCTCGTGTCCGCTCTGTGGGGGGACCGAGTGCCTGGAGGAGATCGAGGTATGATGCGGGAACTCGGCGAGACCATCGGCGACACGGTCGTCGAGTCCGTCGGCCGTGCGGTCTCCCGGACACAGGAACAGCGCCCGCTCCCGGCCGACCTTCTGGAGAGCGACGACGCCTACCTCGCCGTCTTCGACGCGCCCGGCGTCGAGCGCCCGGATGTCCAGGTCCGCTTCGAGAACGGCGAGGTACAGGTCCGTCTGGACCGCTTCCGGGAGTTCCACGATGGCTACGACATGCGCTTCCCGGGCCGCGGGCTCTCGCTGGACGGCAGTGTCCGCCTCCCCGACGGTGCCACGGTCGACCCGTCCGGTGGTTCGGCGACGCTGAAGCGCAACGGCACCCTCCAGGTCCGGATTCCGAAGGCCGAACCGGTCGACGAGTCGTCGGATACCGACGAGTAGCCGAGGGAGTTCCGGCCGTCCATTGCGCTGCGAGAGAATCTCCTGTCGGTTACTCGGTCGGACCGCTCGCCTCGGGAGTCGGCGAAAGCGCCTCTGCCAGCGCGTCCAGTAGCGCCTCCCGCACGGCCTCGCGCTCGCCCGAGAGGAACTCCACGCGCCCCTCGCGAGCGCCGCGGGCGTCCAGTCCGGCCTCCGGCGCCGACTCGGCGGCCCGGTCGACCAGGCCGCGCACGTCGACGTCGGCGTCGGTGCTGACATAGGCCTCGTCGGTCGCCACACCCACCAGCGCGGCCGCCTCCTCGCGGTGGCGCCGCCAGAGTTCGTCCAGCAGCAACTGTTCGGGCGGGAACTCGAAGCGGTGGGTGTAGGCGTCGGTGTCGAGGGCCAGCACCGTCCCGTCGGCGAGTTCGTGGCGCTCGAGGTTCGCCTCCGCGGTCCCGATCTCGGCGTCCATCTTCGTGCGGAACTGTTCGCTGACGTTCGCGGCCAAGCCGCGTGCCTCCTCGTCGTCGGTGAACACCAGGTCGTTGATGAGTTCGCGCTTGTCCTCGTAGGACTGGTAGTATGCCTCCAGCGCGACGGCCTCGCGGAGTTGCCGGACGGCCCCCCCGTCGTAGCCGGCCTCGGCGGCCAGGTCGGTATAACTCTCGGGGGTATCCTCCCAGAAACTCACCGCCGGGAGGTGCCGGAGGTCCCCGCGGACGTTCCCGTTGACGCCGGCGGCGACGTTGGCAGCCAGCGCCGTCGCGGAGGTCCCGTCGCGGTCGGCCAGCGCCGGGCTGACCACGGTGTCGACGGCCTCGGCGACCGCCTCGTCGACGACGCGGTCCTCGATGACGACGCGGCGCGCGTCGTAGATGTCCAGCAGTTCGAGACCGTCCAGCGACTCCGCGGTCGCGCCCGCGGCGACGAAGACAAAGAGTGGAATCTCCTCGCCGTGGCGCTCGCTGTTCTCCAACATGGAGGTGACGTCGCCCGTCGCGTCGTCCATGTCGTAGACCGATCCCTTCAGCGGGCGGCGGTCGAAGAAGTGATACTCCGCGTCGGAACTCCGGTGTTGCTGGCGGACCAGCGGGAGCGTCGCGCGCTCGATGGCGACGCCCGCGAGGTAGCCGTCCGCCGAGGCGCTGTGCCTGACGACGACCGGGCGCCCCTCGAGGACTGCCCGTCGGATGGCCGTCGCGGCGTCGCGCACCGGCCCGGCGACTGCCTCGACCGCGGGGTCCGCCGCGAGCGGTTCGACGGGGTCCGGACGGGCGCGGTCGACCATCGCCTGCTCCATGCGCTCGGTGACCGCCTCGCGTTCCTCGTTTTCGAGGACCACGAGCGCCTCCGTCTCGACCTGGAGTTCGCCCCGCCGGCGCTCGACCTCGCCCTCGATACGGACGACCGCGCTTTCCTCGACTTCGGGGTAGGCACGGACGCCCGCCTCGACGAAGGCAGCGCCGACCTCGCCCTCGATGCGGACGCGGTCGCCGACGTGTTCCTCAAGCGCGTCGATGGTCACCAGCGCGAGGTCCCCAATCGCCGCCGCGCCGCCGAGCTCGCTGCGCTCCTCCTCGTCTTCGACTGTCTCGGATGCTCCCGTTCGGTCCGCGGGGGACGGTTCCGGCGGCGCGGTCTCGGTCTGTCCCTGCCCCTCGGTGGAATCGTCGGCGTCGTCGGCGGAAGCCCTCTCATCGGCTTCCGCAGCCTCTTCCTCCTCGACGAGCAGTTCCTCGTCGGCGTCGGGGTCGTCGATGAGCGTCCCGCGGAACTCCGATTCGTCCTGGCGGATCGACCAGCCGAGGTCGACGTTGCCGTTGTCCCTGACGTTCTGTACCTGGACGAACACCGTGTCGCCGGCGTCCCACTCTAAGCTGTCGAGTCGCCGGTCCAGTTCGCTCCGGTGGAGGAGGCCGGTGGCGCTGTCACCGACATCCACGAAGACGCCGAACTCGGCGAAGCCGTCGACCGTCCCGCGGTAGTACCGCCCCGGTGTCAGTTCGTCCGGGTGGTTCCCGCGGAACTCGAAGACGACGTCTTCCTGGTGGATCTCACAGATGCGACCGTCGACAGACTTGCCGCAGATGATACACGAACTCATTGCCAGGAGAAAATAGGTCCGCCCTAAAACGGTTGTCGAAACGTTGTGGTGTCGTCCGTGCCTCCTGTCGCGTCGCCGTCACTCGAAGATGCCGCTCTCTTCTTCGAGGAGTTCCACGCCGCGGGCCACCTCGCGGGCGTCCTCGGGGAACAGCGCCACCTCCACCTCGTTGCCGTCCTCGTCCTCGAAGGCCAGTTTCACGCGCTTGTCGCCGAACTCCCGTACTTCGACCCCTTCGACGTCGTAGAGTTTGACCGTCGCCGCGCGGTTCGAGGGGCCGACGTGCTTGAGTGCGCCCTCCTTCAATTCGAACATGAACCGGTCCAGGTCGAGACTGAGCATGCGCTCGGTCCCAGGAACTGCCACGCCTAATAGCCTCCGTCCGGACCGTGTCGAAGTCACCTTCTCCGCCGTGAACGGCGGAGCTTGTCGGTGGACTCCCGTTCTGACCACTAGACAGTGGTAGGCGTGTAAATGCCGTTCGCTCAATCCGATGAGTCGTAACCTGCGTTCAGAAACGGTTGTAGAATACTGGTCATCAGCGACTCACAAAGATGGAAAGTAACGAGTTACGAGTCGTCGGCATGAGCGTATTCCAATAAGAAGGGTTACATAGCTGCACACTCCACGTTTGTAGTGATGTCCGCGGACAGTCTCGGTGCCGCTCTCTCGAATCCGGTGTTCCTCGTCTATATCCTGGCCTTCGGCGGGGCCGCGGTGGCCTGTTTCGCGAGCGTCGGGCGGGCCCGCC
>PXSG01000077.1:0-24710 GCA_003023485.1 Halobacteriales archaeon SW_10_68_16 | reverse complement strand
CGACGTCGACGGCGGCCTCTTCCTCGCGGTCGTCGCGATCAAACTCACCAACCCCCTCCACGGGCTGTACTTCACCGCCGAGTTCGCGACGACGCCGTTTCCACATCTCGCCATCAAGCACACGATCGTCCACTGGCTCGTGATGGCCGCCTCGTATGCGCTGGCCGTCGTGGGCTACTTCATGTTCCTCGAGATGTTCTGGCAGGTGGGCCACGACACGACGCCGCTGGTCGTCCTCATCGGGGTCACGGGTTTGCCCGCCGTCTTCGACATCGCCGGTCGGCTGAGCCCGCGACTGGTCGATTTCACCTACGGGCCACTCGGCGTCGCGGCCTTCGCGGTGGGCCTGCTGTTCGTCTACCTCGGGGACTTCCAGTCGATACGACTCGCCGGCCAGCAGGACGACTCGACCATCGTCCTCGACGACGAGGGCCGCGTGCGCGACTACAACCGGTCTGCCGAGGAGGTGTTCAGGGAACTGGATGTCGGAGAGACAATCGAGACGCTGGTGCCCGACCTGGCCGAGTGCGTCGACGCGCCCGACGAAGAGCCGGTGATCACGCTCGAACGCCGCGGGGCGCTCCGCTACTACCAGCTCACGACGAACCCCTTCAGCACCGACCAGTCGCGGATGGGCGCCGTCATCACGCTGACCGACATCACCGACCGCGAACAGTACCGGCGCGAACTCGAGCGACAGAACGAGCGCCTCAAGAACTTCGCCAGCGTCCTCTCCCACGACCTGCGCAACCCCCTCAACGTCGCCCAGGCACGTCCTCGCGCTGGCCCGCCAGGGCCAATCCATCTCGGAGACGACCGAAATCTCGCTTGCCACCGTCGCCGAGGACGCCTGGAGCGTCGTCGACACGCAGGAGGCGACCCTCGTGGGCGAGGCGACCCTCCGGTTCGAGGCCGACGAGGAGCGCCTCCAGCAACTCCTCGAGAACCTCTTTCGCAACGCGATCGAACACGGCGGCTCGGACGTGACCGTGACCGTCGGCGCCATCGACGGACGTGGGTTCTACGTCGCGGACGACGGCCCCGGCATCCCCGAGGAGGACCGCGAGGACGTCCTGGAGAGTGGCTACACCACCAGCCAGGACGGGACCGGGTTCGGGCTGGCCATCGTCAGCGAGATCGCCGAAGCCCACGGCTGGTCGGTGGAAGTCACCGAGAGTGGGGCGGGCGGCGCGCGCTTCGAAATCACCGGCGTGACGGCTGCCTGAGAGGGCCAGTACACAACCCTTATCGCCGCGCCGGCGCCTACCTCTTCCAATGACAGTAACGGTCGCGGACGCCGAGGAGCGACTCGGGAGAGTCGAGGACCCCGACCTCGGGGAGGACATCGTCTCCCTGGGGCTGGTCAACAGCGTCGAGATCGACGAGGAGGCCGGCGTCGTCCACATCGACCTCGCGCTGGGTGCGCCGTACTCGCCGACAGAGACGGCGATGGCCGGCGAGGTGCGCGAGGCGCTGTCCGACCTCGACTACGAGGTGGACCTCTCCGCCTCTGTCGACCGGGGGCTCGATCCCGAGGACCGCGTGCTGCCGGGCGTGGAGAACATCGTCGCCGTCGCCTCGGGCAAGGGCGGCGTCGGCAAGTCGACGATGGCGGTCAACCTCGCCGCCGGCCTGTCCGACATGGGCGCCCGCGTCGGCCTGTTCGACGCCGACGTCTACGGCCCGAACATCCCGCGGATGGTCGGCGCCGACGAACCCCCGCAGGCCACCCAGGACGAGGTCATCATCCCGCCCGAACAGTACGGGATGAAGCTGATGAGCATGGACTTCCTGGTCGGCGAGGACGACCCCGTCATCTGGCGTGGGCCGATGGTCCACAAGGTGCTCACGCAACTGTGGGAGGACGTCCGCTGGGGCAGCCTCGACTACATGGTCGTCGACCTCCCGCCGGGCACCGGCGACACCCAGCTGACGCTGCTCCAGAGCGTCCCCGTCTCGGGGGCCGTCATCGTCACGACGCCCCAGGAGGTCGCGCTGGACGACGCCCGCAAGGGGTTGCGGATGTTCGGCGAACACGAGACGCCGGTCCTGGGCATCGTCGAGAACATGTCGTCGTTCCGGTGTCCCGACTGCGGGAACGAACACGCCATCTTCGGCGAGGGCGGGGGCCAGCGACTGGCCGACAGCGTGGACATGCCCTTCCTCGGCGAGATCCCGATGGACCCGGCCGTCCGCGAGGGCGGGGACGGCGGCCGCCCGCTCGTGCTCGGCGAGGGTGACACCAGCGACGCGCTCCGGGCGTTCGCACACAAGACTGCGAACATGCAGGGCATCGTCCACCGGCGCCGTGTCGCGTCGGTGTAGTCAGTCCCAATCCCTTTTCTCCGCGCCGTCCCGAGCGGTGGTATGACAGACCCCACGCGGCGCAATCGCTTGGACGAGGAGGGCAGTCCCTACCTCCGCCAGCACGCGGACAATCCCGTCAACTGGCAGCCCTGGGACGAAACCGCACGCGAGGCCGCACGCGAACGCGACGTCCCCATCTTCCTCTCGGTAGGATATGCGGCCTGCCACTGGTGTCACGTCATGGAGGAAGAGAGCTTCGAGGACGAGCGCGTCGCCGAACTCCTCAACGAGGGGTTCGTCCCGGTGAAGGTCGACCGCGAGGAACGGCCCGACGTCGACCGCATCTACCAGACTATCTGCCAGCGCGTCACCGGCCACGGGGGGTGGCCCCTCTCGGTGTGGCTGACCCCCGAAGGCAAGCCATTCTACGTCGGGACGTACTTCCCGCCCGAACCCAAGCGCGGCCAGCCCGGATTCATCCGATTGTTGCGGGACATCCGGGAGGCCTGGACCGACCCGGAGGAACGCGGGAAGATCGAGGACCGCGCCGAGCAGTGGACGCAGGCCATCGCGGGCGAACTCGAGGAAGTGCCCGACCAGCCCGGCGATGCACCGGGGGGCGACACCCTGGAGACGGCCGCCCAGGCCGCCGTCAGGGGCGCCGACCGCGAACACGGCGGCTGGGGACGGGGCCAGAAGTTCCCGCATGGCGGCCGCCTGCATATCCTGGGGCGTGCCCACGACCGGGCCGGCCGCGAGGAGTACCGCGCGGTCCTGGCGGAGACGCTGGACGCGATGGCCGACCGGGGGCTGTACGACCACGTCGGCGGCGGTTTCCACCGGTATACCACCGACCGCGAGTGGGTCGTCCCCCACTTCGAGAAGATGCTCTACGACAACGCCGAGATCCCGCGGGCCATGCTCGCGGGCTACCAGCTCACCGGCCGGGAGCGCTACGCCGAGGCCGTCCGGGAGACGGTCGCCTTCCTCCAGCGGGAACTCCAGCACCCCGGCGGCGGCTTCTACAGCACACTGGATGCCCGCAGCGCGGTCGTCCCGTCGGGAGACGATCGCGACGAAAGCGAGCGGGGAGCGGAGCGACCCGCGGAAAGCGCGGGCGAGTCCGGCGAGCAGGAGGAAGGGGCATTCTACGTCTGGACGCCCGTCGGCGTTCACGACGCGGTGGCAGAGGAGACGGATGCCGACCTGTTCTGTGACCGCTTCGGCGTCACCGAGGCCGGCAACTTCGAGGGCGGCCAGACCGTCCTGACCCGGTCGGCGAGTGTGGCCGACCTGGCCGCGGAGTACGACCTCTCCGAAGACGAGGTCCGGGAGCGACTCGAACGGGCCCGCAAGCAGGTCTTCGAGGCGCGTGCCGACCGGCCCCGGCCCGCGAGGGACGAGAAGATACTGGCAGGCTGGAACGGCCTCGCCGTCTCGATGCTCGCCGAGGCGGGACTGGTGCTCGACGACGAGGACGCAGCGGTCGGGGCCGACGCGCTGGGGTTCGTCCACGAGCACCTCTGGGACACCGAGGCTGGCCGCCTCCAGCGCCGGTACAGGGACGGCGAGACGAAGGTCGACGGTTACCTGGAGGACTACGCCTTCCTCGGGCGGGCGGCGTTCGACCTCTACCAGGTGACCGGCGACGTCGACCACCTCGCGTTCGCGCTGGAGTTGGCCGAGGCTGTCGTCGAGCGCTTCTGGGACGGCGACGCGGGGACGCTGTACTTCACGCCGGCGGGGGGCGAGCAGCTGATCGCCCGCCCTCAGGAGGTCACCGACCAGTCCACTCCCTCCAGTGCCGGCGTGGCCGCATCGCTGTTGCTCGGACTGGACCACTTCCGTCCGGACGACCGGTTCGAGGAGGTGGCCGGGCGCGTCCTCGAAACCCACGGGAGCAAGGTGGAGTCGAATCCCCTCCAGCACGCCTCGCTCACCCTCGCGGCCGATACCTACGCCAACGGCGCACTCGAACTGACGCTGGTCGCCGACGACCCGCCGGCGGAGTGGGACGAGACGCTCGCGGACCAGCATCTGCCGGCCCGGTTACTCGCGCCGCGGCCCGCCGACGAGTCGACCTACGAGGAGTGGCTGGCGACGCTGGACATGGCCGAGTCGCCGCCGGTCTGGACCGACCGGAGCGCGCGTGACGGGGAGCCGACGGTGTATGCCTGCCGGTCGTTCACGTGCTCGCCGCCCCAGCACGACCTGGAGACGGCGCTGTCGTGGGCCGACGAACAACTGTCACCGGAGAACTGAGCGGTCGACGGGAGCCGACGGTCATCAGTCGACAGGACCAAGCGCCTCTTCGATGCGGTCGGCGAGGTAGATGGCGATGGGGACTGACTCCTCGTTCGACCACGACCGTCGGGATGTATTCGATACCGTACTCCTCGACACCGGGGCCCTGTTTGTCCTGGTCGAGTTCGTGGTGGACGACGTTCTCCGTGGGAATCTCCGCGGCGTCCAGCGCCGCACCGAAATCGGGGAGCTGCGCACGGCAGTCCTTGCACCAGTCACCACCCCACACCTTGAAGGTGAGTTCGTCCCCGTACTCCGCGAGGACGTCCACCGTGTCGGCGTAGGCGTCGGCCACCCACACCGGGTTTGGATCCATGGTTTCGAGTGCCATACCCTGCGTTTCGGGCCCAGGGCCTAATTCCTTGTCGCCGTCCACAGGGCGAGGGTAGCTTCATCGACTGCGTCCGGCGGCCGGGTCGGGGCTGGGATAGCCTTTACTGTCCGACACCACAACACTGGCGCATGGCACACGAGACGGCGTTTCTGGACGATGTTCTCGACCCCGACCAGATCTCACGGGGCCGGGGTGACAGGCGCGAGCGCGCGACCGACTGGGGGACAGACCGCGAGGAGGGATCGCTCCCGGACGCGATCGTCTGGCCCGAATCGACAGCGGACGTCTCCGCAGTCCTCGCCGCGCACGCCCTACGCGGCCGGGACGAGCCTCGAAGGGAATCCGGTCCCGGTCCACAACGGCATCAGCATGGACATGGGTCGGATGGACGACGTGCTGGAAGTCAGGCCGGAAGACCACCAGGTCGACGTCCAGCCGGGCGTCTACGGCGACCAGCTCAACGAGGCCGTCGAGAAACACGGGCTCTTCCTCCCGTCGTTGCCCTCCTCGGGGAAGATATCGACGGTCGGCGGGATGCTCGCGAACGACGCCAGCGGCATGAAGACCGTCAAGTACGGCGAGGTCAGCGACTGGCTGCTCGAAGCCGAGGTCGTCCTGCCAACCGGCGAAGTCATCACCGCCGGCAGCAAGGCCGTCAAGACCTCCGCAGGGTACAATCTCGAGGACCTCGTGGTCGGCAGCGAGGGGACACTCGGTGTCATCACCCGCGCGACCATGCAACTGGCCGGCCTGCCGGAACAGGTCTGGGGTGGCCGGGCGGTCTTCTCCGATCTCGAAGACGCGAGCCGGGCCGTCGTCGACGCGGTCCAGTCGGGCGTCGACGTCGCGAAGATCGAACTCATCGACGCGCTCTCTGCCGAAATCGCCAACGACTATCTCGACACTGACCTCCCGGACGCGCCGATGGTGTTCCCGGAGTTCCACGCCAACCACGGGATCGAACGCGAAGTGGAGTTTTGCCGGACCATCTTCGAGGAGCACGACGTCCAGCGGTTCGAAGTCGCGGAGAACGACGCCGAGATGGCCGATCTCTGGGAGGCCCGGCGCGAACTCGCCGACGCCTTCGAACCCTGGGACCCCGACCTCTCGCCGCTGACACCCGGCGACGTCACGGTCCCCATCAGCAAGTACACCGACATCGTGACCGACGCCAAGAAACTGGGCGCGGAGTTCGACATCACGGTGGCGTGTTTCGGGCACGCCGGCGACGGAAACGTCCACTACTTCGTGATGGTCGACCCAGAGGACCCCGAGATGGTCGCGGACGGGGAGACCATCTCGAAGCGCCTGGTCGAACGCGCCATCGAACTCGGCGGGACCGCCACCGGCGAGCACGGCATCGGCGTCGGGAAACAGGAGTACCTCGCCGCCGAGGGCGGGGACGCCTCGGTCGATGCGATGCGTGCCATCAAGGACGCACTCGACCCCGAGGGGATTCTCAACCCCGGGAAGATCTTCCCGGCGGACGAGGGGTAGTCAGAGCGCGGAGTGCCGGCGGTTCCGGGCCTCACTTCCCCAGGTAGAGGTCCCGCACCCGGTCGGAGTCCCGTAGGGTCGCGGCGTCGCCCTCGAAGCGGTTCTCACCCATGTCCAGGACGTATCCCCGGTCCGCGACTGCGAGCGCGGCCGTGACGTTCTGTTCGACCATCAGCACGGCCGTCCCGGCCTCGCGGACGCGGTCGACGTGTTCGAAGGTGCGCTCGATGAGCTGTGGCGCCAGTCCCGCGGAAGGTTCGTCAACGAGCAGCACCTCGGGGTCGGGCATGAGCGCGCGAGCCATCGCGAGCATCTGCCGTTCGCCCCCAGAGAGGGTCGCCGCCTCCTGTGTGCGGCGCTCTTCCAGCCGGGGGAAGAGGTCGAACATCGCCTCGCGGCGGCCTTCGGGGTCCGCCGCGTGGATCGTTCCGATGTCGAGGTTCTCGTCGACGGTCAGGTTCGGGAAGACGTTCTCGGTCTGGGGCACGTACGCCAGGCCGTGGGGGGCCATCCGGTTGGCAGCCAGTCCAGTCAGGTCCCGGCCGTCCATCTCGACGGTCCCCGTCCAGACCGGGAGGCTCCCGACGATTGCACGCATCAGCGTCGACTTCCCGGCCCCGTTGGGGCCGAACACGAGCACGATTTCGTCGTCCCGGACGTCGATATCGACGCCGTAGAGGACCTGCAGGTCGCCGTACCCCGTCTCGACGCCACGGGCCGAGAGCAGCGCGTCGTGGTATCTGCGGACGGTCTCGATGCCGCCGCCAGCATCCGATTCGGCGTCGGCGTCCGCACCTCCTTCACTCCTGTCGGTACCGCTCATCACTCGTAGCCTCCCAGGTACGCCTCCACGACGCGCTCGTCCTCCTGGACGATGTCCGGCGGTCCGACGGCGAGCGTCTGGCCGTTGTGGAGCACGACGACGCGGTCGCAGTGGCCCATGACGATGTCCATGTCGTGTTCGATGAAGAGGATGGTCCGCCCGCGGTCGTTCAGCGCGTGCAGACGGTCGAGCAGTTCGTCGGTGAGCGCGGGATTCACGCCGGCGACCGGTTCGTCGAGCAGGATGATCTCGGGGTCCATCATGAGTACCCGCCCGAGTTCCAGCAGTTTCCGCTGGCCGCCCGACAGGCCGCTGGCGTACTCCTCGGCGAGGTGGTCCAGTTCCAGGAACGCCAGCGTCTCGTCGACCGTCTCCTGGATGGTGGCCTCCTCGTCACCGACGCGGCCGGGCCGGAACAGCGCACCCAGGGCGCGTTCGCCGGTCTGGTTCCGGGCGGCGAAGGCGAGGTTCTCGCGGACGCTCATCCCGCGGAAGGTCTTGGGCGTCTGGAAGGTCCGGCCGACGCCGCGGGCCGCGACCTGGTGGGGCGAAAGTCCCTGGATCTCCTCGCCGTCGAGTCGGACGGCCCCCTCGTCCGGGGTGTAGGCGCCGGTGATACAGTCGAACAGCGTCGACTTCCCGGCGCCGTTGGGCCCGATGAGGCCCATGATCGACCCCTCGGCGACTTCGAAGGATGCGCCGTCGACAGCGACGAGGCCCCCGAAACGCTTGACGACGCCGTCGACTTCCAGGAGCGGCACTGCCGTCCCGATCCCGGCGGCCCCATCGGGGGTGGCGTCGTCGGCACTCATCACTCCTCCTCCCCCATGACGGTGACCTCGTTCGGGTCGCCCAGCAGTCCCTCGGGTCGATAGCGGATGACGAGCACGAACAGGAAGCCGATGACGATGAAGCGAACGCTCGGGACGAACGAGGGGTGGTCGGGAAGCGGTGCGAAGACGGCAGCGAGGGCGGCACCGGCCACGTCGGGGAGCACCGACTGGATCCACCCGTAGATGGTGATGATGAACCGGGTGGACTGCTGGAAGGCGATCAGGACGAACGCCCCCACGACGGCCCCCGTCGAGTTCGCGACGCCCCCCAGGAGGATGGCCGCCCACACGACGAACGTGACGCCGGCGACGAACTGCTCGGTGACGACGCTCCCGATAAAGTGTGCGTAGACGCCGCCCGCGAACCCCGCGATGGTGCCGCCGATTGCGAAAGACTTGAGTTTCACGGCGCTGGTGTCCTTCCCGAGCATCCGGGCGGCGTCCTCACTCTCGCGGACCCCGCGCAACAGCCGTCCGAAGGGCGCGTCGATGAGCCGTCGCACGAGCAGGTACACACCGAGGAGAGTCAGCGCCGAGAAGGCGAGATAGGCCACGCGCCATCCCATCGCGCCCAGCGACTCGCGCATGGGCTTGGGAACGCTGTTCATCCCGAAGGTGCCGTTGGTCAGCCACGCCTCGTTGACGAGGACGTCCTCGAAGACGCCCGCGAGCGCGAAGGTGGCGATGGCGAGGTAGTGTGACCCGAGGCGGACGCTGGTCGACCCGATGAGCAGGGCCAGCAAGCCTCCCGCGAGCGCCGCGACCGTCAGACTCACGGGGAACCCCAGTGGCATCGGTAGATCCAGACCGAGGACGTAGTTGGCCTGGGAGACCTCCGACGGCGGTGGCATCGTCAGAATGGCCGAGGCGTACGCGCCCGCGGCGAAGAAGGCGACGTGTCCGAAGTTGAGCAAGCCCGTGTAGCCGTAGTGGACGTTCAGCCCCAGCGCGAGCAGCCCGTAGATGCACGCCAGCGTCGCCACGGTCACCAGGAAGGAGGCAACCCCGGACAGCGCCATCAGAACTCACCTCCCCTGATGCCTTCGGGCCGGACGAGCAACACCGCCACGAGCGCGAGGAAGGCGTAAGCCTGGTCGTAACTGGCCGAGAGGTACGTCGACCCGAGGCTGACCATCAGGCCGATGAGGACCGCACCGAGCATGGCGCCGTAGGGCCGGCCGATGCCACCGAGCAGCGTCGCTGCGAAGATGACGATCAGGTACCCGAACCCGAACGTCGGTCGGAAGGGCGCAAAGAGGACGCCATAGAGGATGCCCGCCAGTCCACCCGCGGCCGCCGAGATGAACCACGTCTTCCGGATGACCGCCGCCGTGTCGATGCCCGCCACCTCCGCGAGCGAGGGGTTGCCGCTGGTCGCGCGCATCGTCTTGCCCAGCATCGTCCACTGGAGGAGGAGGTGGATGGCCAGCATCATCACGACGGCAACGCCCACGACGCCGAGTTCGAGTGGCGTGAGGCCGACCCCGGCGACTTCGACCGGCCGCATCAGCGGGACCGGGAGTTGGCGGGCGTCGGCGCCGACAGAGGCGATGAGGAGATACCGGAGGATGAACGCCACACCGATCGAGGTGATCAACAGCGGGAGCGCCCCACGGTCGGAGATGGGACGGAAGAACACACGCGAGACCACAACCCCGAGGCCGCCGACGAACAACACCGCGACGACGGCCGCGACCGGGAGCGGCACGAGGCCCAGCCCAGCCCCCGAGAGGAAGAACGCCAGGAAGGCACCGTAGGCGAGGAACTCGCCGTAGGCGAAGTTGATGAAGCGCGTCACGCCGTAGGAAAGCGTCAGCCCGACGGCACCGACGGAGATGACGCTCGCTTCGACGAGCCCGAAGGCCACCGCCTGGAAGAACCCCGAGAGGTCAGGGACCATCCTGGCTGGGCTACTGGAGTGCTTCGGGCGGCAGGCGGGCGGCCTCGGTCCACTCGCCACCCTCGGCCATCTGGATCGAGAAGGGCGCGCGGATGTCGCCGACTTCGTCGAAGTCGATCGGTCCCGCGAGGCCGCGGTAGTCGACGTCGGTCCCGTCCTCGATGGCGCTCGCCCCGTCGGCGTAGTCCGTCACGGCCTGGTCCGGAGGGTTGGCCACTCCCTGGATGTTGCCAGCGATGTTGGCACCCGTCAGGCCGTCCCCATCCGTGGCAGTCTTTTTCATCGCCAGCCCCAGGACGTTCATCGCGTCGTAGGTGTTCGTCGCGAATAGCTTGGTCTCGTCCCACCCGGCGTACTTCTGGATGGCCGAGTCGAACTCCTCCAGACGGCCCGATTCCTGGGCCTCCTGAAACGTCGCCTCCTGAAGCCCGAGGACGCCGTCCGTGACCTGGTTCTCGCTCTGTGAGAGGTAGTCCTGGTTGGTCTGGTCCTGCGTGAGGAACCAGTTGCCCTCGTAGCCCGCCTGGAACGCCGCCTCCATGACCTTGATGCTGTCCTCGATAGAGGCGACGAGGACTGTGATCTCCGGGTTCGTCGACATCATCGACTGGACTTCCGACTGGTAGGAGGACTTGCCGGTCCTGATGTCCATCGCCTCCGCGACGGTCCCGCCGAACTCCTCGAACGACGACGAGATGGGTGCCTTGAACGACTGGAAGACCTCCTTGTCCCCGACGAGCATCGTCATCCTGCTGTAGCTCTGGACGGTGTTGTACTGTTGCTCGCGGGCGCCCTTGGCGATGGCGCGCCCACCCAGCGAGTCCGAAGGGACCGTCCGGTAGACGAACTCGCCGCCCCGGTCGTCCAGCGACGTCGTGCCGGCCGTCGGGGTGACACTGGGAATCTCGTTCTCCGTGAACTGGTCGAAGACGGCCGACATCGTGATGCTCGTCGGGCCGATGACCCCGGCGACGCCCTCGACCTCGATGAGGCGCTGGGTCGCCGAGAGCGAGGCGTCCGGCGACGCCTCCGTGTCGCCCTGGACGACAGTCACGTCCTTGCCGCCGATGCCGCCCTGCCCGTTTATCTCCTCGGCGATCATCTGTACAACCGGGAGGACGTTCTCACCGACCCAGGCGTAGTTGCCCGAGAACGGCAACAGGACGCCGACCTTTATCTCGCCGGCCTCGCCGTCCGTACTGCCACCGTCGCCGTCGCCCCCGTCGCTGCCCCCGTCGCTGCCGTCACCGCCGTCGCTGCTACCGTCCCCACCGTCGTCGCCCCCATCGCTGCCGTCACTGCCGTCGCTGGAACAGCCAGCCAGTCCCGCGACCGTTGCCAATCCGCCCGTCCGGATCAGGAACTTGCGTCTCTCCATGAGTACGTTCCCAACGATTGGGGACTCCATTATATAGCTGATGGTCTTCGAGGGAAAATAGGCCGTAGATCGACCGAGGACCGCCTTTCGGGCCGACTCAGATATCCCTCCCGCCGTCGACCTCCAGGGCCGTCCCGGTGACCATCTCTGCCTCGTCGGACGCGAGGTACGCCGCAGCGTGGGCGATGTCTTTCGAGCGCGCGAGCCGTCCCACGGGGATGGTGTCGGCCATGTCCTCGATCGAGAGGTCGTCACTCGTAAACTCCGGGAGCATGTCCGTGTCCGTCGCCACCGGACAGATGGCGTTGACCCGGATGCCCGCGTCGGCGAGTTCGTAGGCCAGCTGTTTCGTGAGCGTGATCATCCCGCCCTTGGAGGCACAGTACGCCGAGAGTCCCGTCCGCGGGCGGATGCCCGCCGTCGAGGCGGTGTTGAGGATGACGCCACCGCCCTGCTCGCGCATCCGTGGGACGGCGTACTTCGCGCCGAGGAAGGCACTCTTGAGGTTGACGTCGATGATGGCGTCCCAGGTCTCCTCGGTGACGTCTTCGACCGGTGTCGACCGCTGTGGGATGCCGGCGTTGTTGTGGAGGACGTCGATACTCCCGTATGCTTCGACCGTTCGCTCGACGAACTCCCGAACATCCGCGGCGACCGAGGCGTCCGCCTCGACTGCTGTAGCCTCGCTGCCGGCTGACTCGATGCGGTCGACTGTCTCCGCCGCCGCCTCGCTATCGAGGTCGACCGCCACGACGTGGGCCCCGCGCTCGGCGAACAGTTCGGCGGTGGCCCGACCCATTCCCGATCCCGCGCCGGTGATCGCTGCCGCCTTCCCGTCGAGTGTCATGACCACCACTCGGTCCGCGGCCACAATAAAGGTACGCTGGTCGACAACCCGAGTTACTCACGAGGGAAATAATGTCCGGCGAAATTATTTCCTACGAAGGTAATTAAGCGCCAGGAAGATCGCCGCCACCGTCCGCTTCCAGATTGACGGCGACGTTCTTCGTCCGGAGGTACGAGTCAAGCGCTTCGAGGCCCTTCTCGCGGCCGATGCCGGACTGCTTGTAGCCGCCGAAGGGCGTCTGGTTGGTGTCGCCGAACCACTTGTTGACGTAGATGTTCCCTGCTTCCAGGCGTTGAGCCGCGCGGTGCGCCCGGCGGACGTCGTTGGTGAACACGCCCGCCACGAGGCCGTAGGCGACGTCGTTACCGATTTCGACGGGATCCTCGTCGTCGCCGTACGGAATGACCACCAGGACGGGACCGAATATCTCCTCCTGGGCGATGCGCGTCCCGTTGTCGACGTCGGCGAAGACAGTGGGTTCGACGACGTAGCCCTCGCGGTCCGGGACCCCGCCGCCGGTCGCGAGCGTCGCCTCGGTCTTCCCGACCTCGATGTAGTCGGTGACCTTCTCGCGGTGCTCGGCACTGTTCAACGGCCCCAGGTCGGGGTCCTCCAGGCCGGGGCCGAGCGTCTTCGACTCGGCGACGTCGACGATCTTCTCGACGAACTCGTCGTAGACGTCCTCGTGGACGATGGCGCGGTCAGCAGCCGAACAGATCTGACCTGCGTTCGTGAAGATGCCCGTATCGACCCAGGACACGGCCTCGTCGACGTCCGCGTCGGGGTAGACGATGGCGGGATTCTTGCCCCCGAGTTCCAGCGTCACCGGGGTGATGTTCCCGGCAGCGGCCTCCATGACCTTCTGTGAGTGCAGCCCCCGTCTCGCCGGCGCCGGAGACGACGTTGACGGCCGCCGCCGGGATGCCAGTCTCGGCACACAGTTCGGCGAGCCGGTAGGCAGACAGCGGCGTCGTCGGGGCGGGCTTGACGACCGTCGTGTTACCGGCGGCGAGTGCGGGTGCGACCCCGCGGGCGAAGAGATTGCCGGGGAAGTTCCAGGGGATGATCTGTGCCGAGACGCCGTAGGGTTCCCGGACGGTGTAGTCGACCTGGCCGGTCCCGACGGGGACGGTCGCCCCCTCGATCTTGTCGGCCGCGCCGGCGTAGTACTCGAAGTAGCGGGCCCCGCTGGCGAGGTCCGACCGGGCCTGCGAGAGGGGTTTGCCCTGGTCGCGGGTCTCCAGTTCGGCCAGGTCGTCGAGGTTCTCGCGGATCAGTTCCGCGACGCGGTACAGGGCCTGCCCACGCGCTGCCGGGTCGGTGTCGCGCCAGTCGGGAAACGCCTCGCGGGCCGCCGCGACGGCGGCGTCGACGTCTCCCTCGTCGGCGACCGCGACATCGGTAATCGCCTCACCTGTCGCCGGGTCGACCGTTTCGACGTACTCGCCCGCGGTCGGTTCGACGCGCTCGCCGCCGACCAGCAGGTCCTCTCGCCCCTCGGAGCGTGTCTTGCTCATGGACGCCGGTAGGGGTGGCGACCACTTGGCGTCTTCTACACTCGCCGGACACGTCGAGGGCGTAGTGTCCGTTCACACGCGTTCCCGCAGGACGTCAACCAGAAGGTGGCGGTGACAGGGTTTGTCGTCGCTCTCGTAACAGACGAACACTACGTCCTCGCCGTCGCGGACCTCATCGGCGAGATCCACTATCGTGGCCTGGGCCTCGTCGCTATCGGCGAGATACTCCCGGTAGCGCTCGGCGAAGTCGACCGCCTCCCAGGCCGCCTCGATGGCACCCTCCTCGCAGAGCCCCTGCATCTGGAACTCCTCCTGGCGGTCCTTGGTCTCGTCGAGTAGCGATCCGGGCGGGCCGAGCTCCGGATGGTTCTCCTCGATGGCCGCGTAGAACCACGGCGTCGGCACACGCTGCCGGTGACGGGCGGCGTTTAACCCCCGGTGGCGTAGATCCGCCGATGGACGACAGCATACTCGAGACACTGGGCTCGCCCCTCGTCAGGGTCGACTCGCCCCAGGGAACGACCATCGCGGCGAAGGTCGAGTCGTTCAACTCCGGCGGCTCGGCCAAGGACAGGCCCGCGGTCGCCATGGTCGAGGCTGCCGAGGAGGCCGGCGACCTCACGCCCGGCGACACCATCGTCGAACCCACGAGTGGCAACACCGGCATCGGGCTGGCGGTAGTCGGGGCCGCGAAGGGCTACGACGTCACGCTCGTGATGCCCGCATCCAAGTCGCCGGAACGCCGGGAGATAATGCGGGCATACGGCGCCGAACTCGAACTCGTCGAGGGCGAGATTACCGACGCACGCGAACGCGCGAACGAACTCGACGACCGCGAGGGGTTCGTCCAGATGCACCAGTTCGAGAACCCCGCCAACCCCGGGGCACACTACCGGACCACCGGCCCCGAGATACTCGACCAGGTCGGCGACCGGACGGTCGACGCGCTCGTCGCGGGGGTCGGGACGGGTGGCACCATCACGGGCACCGGCCGCCGCCTCCGCGAGGCGTTCCCCGACATCGAGGTCGTCGCCGTCGAGCCCGAAGACAACGCCGTCCTCTCGGGCGGCGAACCCGGCGTCGACGACTTCCAGGGGATGGGGCCGGGGTTCGTCAGCGAGAACCTCGACGTGGACTTGCTGGACGACGTCGAGACGGTGTCGTTGCCCCCGGCCGAGGAGGAGTGTCGCCGTCTGGCCCGCGAGGAAGGGATCTTCGTCGGGCAGTCCTCCGGCGGGTCCCTGCTCGGGGCGAAGCGGGTCGCCCGGCGACTGCGCGAACAGCGGGAACACGACCCGCTGGTCGTGACGGTCTTCTGGGACTCCGGCGAACGATACATGTCGACCGGGATGTTCGACGACGAGGGGTGATCCGTTTCCAGGCCCCTCACTCCGCGGGCGGCTCCCGGCCCGTCTTGGCCTGGAATTCGAGGATGAGCTGGTCTCGCCGGGCCGCCGGACACTCGACCAGCAAGTGTGAGGTATCGATGCTCTCGATGTCGCGAGCGTGCTCGTCTTCAGGCTTGAACGCTACTGTGTGTGTCCCGCCACAGACGGGACACTCGAAGTCGTCGCCGGGGTCGTACCCGCAGGTCTCCTCGCCGCCGGGGCGGTCCGCCCGGAAGACGGCCTCCGCGACGGAGTGCGGGGCCCGCGAGAACAGCGAGTCGTCGCCACGGGCCTCCCGGATGGCGTCGTAGGCCGCGGTCAGTTCGGCGTCCGACCGTGGCTCGTGGTAGACGCGGTACCAGGTCTCGTCGGCCTCGTCGTAGATGGCCCCGGCCAGACTCGCCTCCAGGACGAGCACGCAGTTGTACACGAAGGCGTACTCGTCGGTCGTCTCGATGGTCCCCTCGTCGTAGAGGATCGTCGCGATCCGGTCGTTTTCTTCCAGGTCGTTGGTCTCGTCGAGGTCCAGCGGGCGCCCGGGGAGGGTCGACAGTTCCTCTGTCTGTTCGGTCATACCCGGGTCTGTGCGCGGCAGCCCCATCAGTTCCCGGGCCGTTATCCTTCGAACTCCGATTCGGTGACCCGGACCACCAGCGTCTCCTCGACATCCCGGAGGTCGTACTCGGGCAGTTTCCCGCCGGTGCGGGCCAGCAACATCGGTTCCACGAGCTGTGGCGGCTCCTCGGGTTCGGCCGACTCGGTTCCTGTACCGGCTCCTTCCGTGGTCGTCTCCGATGGTTGCTCGGCGTCACCAGTGGGCCCGGATGCCCCGTTCCCGGTGTCGGCCTCGGCGGGTTCGCGCTCGGGATACTCGACGCCGTACACCTTCAGGAAGCGGCCGGTCTCCGCGGGGTCGACTTCGTCGTCGCGGATGGCTGTCGCGAGGTCACGGGAGAGCCACTCGGTCTCGCTGACGGAGGGTTCCAGGATCAGCGCCTCGTCAACGAACCGCACGAGGTACCAGTCGAGGTCATTCACCAGGGCAACGGCACCACCGAGGCTGACCGTCTCGATGCCGACGGTGTTCTCGAAGGGTTCCCGGAGGTCCTGCGTCGCAAGCGCCTCCCGGGAGGTCTCGCGCGAGAGGAGTTCGTACCGGAGATTGACGTCATCGTCGCCGACGAGACACACCCGCGTCATGCCCGATTCCAGTCGGGCGCCGGGCAAAGCGGTTTCGGCTCCCTACGCCCACTCGTGGCGGTCCCATCCCTCGTAGTGTTTCAATCTGCTCTTGATCTGGAACTGGCCATCGTCGAGGAGGTACCGAACACCAGTCCGCAGCGCTACCGCGTCGCCGAGAGTCCGGTGGTGCAGGGACTCTTCGAGTTGAACAGCGCCCTGAACGCAGCAGGCGAGCAGTAGCCTTCACCAGGCAGTCAGGTCCGGTTCGACCGTCGTAGCCTGCTCGGCAGCCCTCGCGGCCAACTGCTCGATGTCGGCGGGTTCCGCTTCGCGAATCGTCGACAGCGACGCCCGCGTGGCGGGGTTGTCGGGCGCGACGCGCTGACACCCCACGGGGATGGTTGCCTCCTCGAACGTGCCGATCTCGCGGGCACGCTCGGTGATCTCGGGTTTGTCCATCGTCAAAAGCGGCCGGTGGACTGGGAGGTCGGTCACTGCGCCGGTCACGCGGAGGTTGGCGCCCGTCTGGCTGGACTTCTGGCCGATTGCCTCCCCGGTGACGATGCCGGCAGCCCCCAGGTCCTCGGCGACGTGTTCGGCGACGCGGAACATGAACCGCCGCAAACCGAGCATCCGCCCCGAGTCCATCTCCGCGACCAGGCTGTCGACGGCCTCGCCGCCGGGCGTGACCCGCAACTGGAGGTCACGGTTGGGGGCGTACGTCCGCAGGTCCGTGACGGTCGCCTCGGCACGGGCCCGGTGGTCGGGCCCACCGTAGTCGCCGAGGTCGATGTACAGCGGGTAGACCGGACACCCCCGCCGCATCGCCTCCCAGACGGCCACGGGGGAGTCGATGCCGCCGCTGACCAGCGCGACCAGCGGCTCCTGCGTGCCGACGGGGAGCCCCCCCGGACCGGAACGTTTCTCGAGGAAGACGAACGCCTCGTCCGGGCGACACTCGACGTGCAGGGTCAGATCGGGCCCGTCGAGGTCGACCGCGGGCTCGACACCGGCTTGCGCGGCGGCCTCCCAGACGGCCTTGCCGCCTTCCTCTTCGATGTCGGCCGAGGAGAAGGGGTGTGCGTCCGCTGGCCCGGCACGCCGAGCTTGGACGGCGTAGGTCCCGCCGGTGTAGCGTTCGCGGGCCGTCTCTGCGAGCGTCTCGCAGATGGCGTCGATGGTGGGAGCCGTGCTCACCGCAGGACTCGCAGAAACCACACCGAAAGCGTCCGTCGCGGCGTCGGTCGCCGCCTCGACGCGGCTCTCGGTGGTGCGGACGAACAGCCGCGAGTGCTGGCGCTCGATCGGGTCGTCGATGCCGCGGTCGGCCAGCAGGGCGGCGATATTGTCACGGAGTCGCCCCTCCATCTTGTGCTGGACCTGCCCGCTCTTCGTCCCGATTTCACCGTGTCGGACGAGGACGGTGTCGGTCCCCGGCGGGTGCATGTGCCGGGGTTGACGACTGACGTATAAACAGGCTTCGCCTGGGGTATTCGACGGGGAGTGTCAGGCGATCAGAACGTCGACAGTTCGTCCTCGATGACGCGCTCGGTGATGTCGGTCACGCCCGCCAGTTCCTCGTCGATGACGGCCGCGACCTCCGGCCGGATGTCGTCGACTGCGACACCCTCTTCGGTGATGACGGTGGCGTCGGCGATGCTGGGGTTGTCGATGGGCTGGCCGATCTGGCTGAGCAGTCGGACCTGCAACTGGCGGATTCCTCCCACCTCGCTGGCGACCGACTGGGCGATCTCGGTGCTCAGGAGGTTGTAGATCTTGCCGATGTGGTTGACGGGGTTCTTGCCGCTCGTGGCCTCCATACTCATCGGGCGGTTGGGCGTGATGAGGCCGTTGGCGCGGTTACCCCGGCCGACCGAGCCGTCGTCGCCCTGTTCGGCGCTCGTGCCCGTCGTCGTGAGGTAGATGGCACCCTCCTCGTAGTCGTCGGCGGTGTTGACTGCTACCGTGACCTCGCGGTCGGTGTACTCGCGGGCCATCCCGGTGACGAACTCCTCGATACCCCGCACCGCGTTGAGGTAGTCGTCCATATCCTCGATGTATCCGTCGATCATCGCCGCGGCGACGGTCACGTCCACGTGGTCGCCCTCGCGCTTGCCCATCACCTTGATGTCCTGGCCGAGTTCGGGGTGGTCGTCGCCGTACTCGCCGTTGAGTCGGCGCTCCGTGCTGTAGACGATGCGCTCGGTCTCGGTCAGCGGGGCGTGGCCGACGCCGTAGCTCGTGTCGTTTGCCATCGGGACCGCGCCGTCCTCGCCGAAGACCTCCTGGAGGTCGCCGCTGCCCTCCCCGAGTCGGACGTCCACCACGACGTCAGAGCCGACGTCCAGTTCGGGGAAGTGCTCGTCTAAGTACTCGCGGGCGGTCTCCAGGGCGACCGACTCGGCGGGGATCCGCTGGCCGTCGTAGGTCTTGGTCGCGCGGCCGACGATCAGCAGGTAGATGGGTTCGAGCACTTCGCCGCCGCCGAAGGCCGGCGCGGCGGTCCCCGCGACCAGTTGCGTCTCGTCGGTGTTGAAGTGCAACACCGTTCCGAACCGGTCGAGGTAGGTCCGGACCAGCGCCCGCGAGACCGCCTCGGCCACCCCGTCACAGATGGAGTCCGGGTGGCCCAGCCCCTTGCGCTCGACGATCTCGACGGCCTGGTCCTCGACCGCCAGCCCGGTCGCGGGCTCGACGTGGATGTTCCGGTCGGTCATCGGTCCGAATTCGAAAGGCCCGCGTCTATAACTTTCGGAAACTATTACTCCGCCCGAAATTACTCCTGAGCATCCTCCGCCAGCACCATACCGAGGTAGGAAGTACGGATACCCGCCTCGGGATCGAGACCCAGGCGTTCGAGAATCCCCTCGGCTCGATCGCGGGCCTCCTCGACTTCCCCTCGCGAGTCCACGTCGGTCTCGACCTCGACGAACTCGCCGAGTCCCCTGACGGTATCGAGGGTCACCGTGTACCCGTCGACCCTGTACCGTTCGCGCTCCTTGTGGACCGCCGCCGCCGGGTCGAACCCCAGTCCCGCCAGGACGTCGACAAGGGCTGTGCCGTCGGCCACGGCCGTCTCGGCTTCCTCGCGGGTCTTGGATGCCTCCTCGATCAGCGGTCCTTTGTAGGTGAGGTAGGCTGTCGACTCGCCGTATTCGGGGGATTCGCGGCGGACCCGGAGCGCCTCGTCGGTTTCGGCGAAGTCCCGGTGGGGAGCATCGTAGTAGGTATCCTCCTGGACCACCGCGCCCACGCGCTCGGCATCCAGGGACTTCAGCTTGTGGCGGACCTCGTCGTGGTCGGCACGGAGCTTCAGTTCCACCTCGTACATGGCCGGTCCGACGGCGGGACGGGGCAAAAGTGACGCGCTCGGTCGCTTTCTGGTACAGTTTTCACGCTGGTGCCCCTCGGGGGAGGCATGACCGAGTACCAGCCCGTCGAGTCGCCCGACGAGTCGACCGTCTTCCCTTACCACGACCTGACGCCGCCCTCGACGGCCGACCTCTATCGCGCCCGCCGGACGGTCCGGCAGTACCTCCCGGAGACGCCGCTGGTCCGCAGCGAGGCGCTCTCGGCACAACTGGACGCCGACGTCTACCTTAAGCGCGAGGACACGCTCCCGACGGGCGCGTTCAAGGTCCGCGGCGGCGTGAACCTCGTCTCGGGACTCGACGCGGAGTTTTGCGAGCGGGGACTCGTCGCCGCCTCGACGGGCAACCACGGCCAGTCCGTCGCCTGGGCGGGCCGGGAGTTCGGCGTCCCGGTGACCATCGGGGTCCCCGAAGACGCCAACCCCGACAAGGTCGAGGCGATGCGCGCCCTCGGCGCCGACGTCCTGTTGCACGGCGCGGACTTCGACGAGGCCCGCGAGCACGTCGAGGAACTGGCTCGCGAGGAGGGATACCGGTACGTCCACTCGGCGAACGAACCGGCGCTGGTCGCGGGGATCGGCACTGCTGGGCTGGAAGTCGTCGAGGCGCTCCCCGAGGTCGACATCGTGGTCTGTCCCGTCGGTGGCGGGTCCTCGGCCTCGGGGTACTGCCTGTCGGTCGGCGAGATTCTCGACGCGGACGTGGTGGGGGCCCAGGCCGAGGGCGCACCGGCGGTCTACCGCGCCTGGACCGAGGGGACCCTCGACTCGCACGACCGGATGGAGACGTTCGCCGAAGGCGTCGCTACACGGGTTCCCTTCGCGCTGACGACGGAGGTCCTGCGCGAGGGGCTGGCGGACTTCCGGCTGGTCTCGGACGACGCCATCCGCGAGGCGGTCGCCCGCATGTACGTCGACGAGCACATTGTGATGGAGGGGGCCTGCGGCACGGCGGTCGCAGCCGCGCTCGAAGCCGGCGACGAACTGGCGGGTGGGACCGTGGTCATCCCCGTCTCCGGGCGGAACATCGACAGCGACTCACACAGAGAAATCCTTCGCGAGAGCGAGTACGCGGGCTGATTTCGTCCGCGACCGGGATGGGGGCGAAACGGTGTCCTTAAGAGTACAACGACTGACGAAACGGTATGAGCAACGACCCCGAGGCCGAGGACGCCCCAGAGGAGACGGCGACCGCCGAGGACGCGGAGGCCGTCGACGCTGGCGCGGTCGAAGACGCGGACGAACACGACGATGGAAGCGAGAGCGAGACAGAAGAGACCGAACAGCCGGAAGACAAAGAGGAGCCGTCGGGGTTCCAGAACGGCGACTTCGTCGAACTGGACTACACCGCCAGGACGGTCGATGGCGGCGACCTCGTCGACACGACCGACCCCGAGGTCGCGGAGGAAGCGGACGTCGACGCCGACCGGGAACTCGAACCCCGGACAATCGTGCTCGGCGAGGGACACATCTTCCCGTCCGTCGAGGGGGACGTCGTGGGGAAGGAAGTCGGCGACACCGGAAGCGTCGTCGTCCCCGCCCAGGAGGCCTTCGGCGAGTACGACGAGGAGGAGGTCCGCACGGTCAGCAAGGACAAGATCCCGGAAGACGAGCGCTACCCCGGCACCCAGGTCCGGATCGACGGCCAGGAGGGGTTCGTCGAGACCATCATCGGCGGCCGCGCGCGCGTGGATTTCAACCACCCGCTGGCCGGCGAGGACATCGAGTACGAGTACGAGGTCGTCGGCGAGATCACCGACCGCCAGGCCAAAGCCGAGAGCCTCCTCGAGACGCTGCTGGACCTGCAGTTGAACGTCCACTTCGAGACCGATACTGTCGAGGAAGAACAACTCGTCGAAGAAGAGGATGAGGACGAGGACGGTGACGAGGAAGCGGACGCCGAAGACGAAAGTGAAGCCGACACAGAAGAGGAAGGAGAGACAGACGAGGAAGACGACGAACCCGAGTACGAGACGGTCGAGGTCGAGAAGGAGTCGCTGTACATCGAGGCGACGCCGGAGCTGACGATGGACCAGCAGTGGATGTTCCAGAAACAGGAGATCGCCGACGACCTCATCGACTTCCTCGACGTCGACCGGGTCGTCATCCAGGAAATCCTCGAGGGCACCCCCGACATGGGGATGCCGGGCATGATGGGCGGCATGGGTGGCATGGGTGGCGGCGAGGAAGACATCGAGGCCGCACTCGAGGACGCCGACATCGACGCCGACATCGACACCGACGAACTCGTCGAGGAACTCGAAGAGTCCTGATCTGCGGTCGGAAAATTCTGGTTCCCCGATACTGTTAGGCGACGATCAAACGAGGATGTGAGCGGCGAGGTCCTCGCGGATGATGGTGTCACAGTAGACACAGCGGACGCCGTCGTCGAGGACCTCGAACTGCGAGTCGACGGGCTCGTCCTCGGTCGTGACGCAGTTGTGGTTCGGACACTGGAGGATGCCGGTCACCTCCGCCGGGCGGTCGACGCGGTGTTTTTCGACGACGTCGTACTCGCGGATGATGTTGATCGTCGCCGCGGGCGCGATGAGCGAGAGCACGTCCAGTTCGCTCTGTGAGAGTTCCCGTCCCTCGACTTTGACGATGTCCTTGGTCCCGAGCCGGTCCGAGGGGACGTTCATCCCGACCGAGACCACCTCGCCGTCGGTGCCGTCGATGCCGAGGATCGCGAGGACGTTCAGCGCCTGGCCGCTGGTGATGTGGTCGATGACGGTGCCACTTTGGATCTTGCTGACGCGGAGTTCGCGGTCGTCGGTCATCGTTGTCCCTCCAGGAGGTGATCGAGCAGCGCCATCCGCACGGGCACGCCGTTGTGGGCCTGCTGGAAGTAGCGGGCGTGGTCGGTCCCGTCGACGTCGGGCGCGATCTCGTCGACGCGGGGCAGCGGGTGCATCACGACGAGGTCGTCCCGGGCAGCCCCGAGCGTCCCGGCGTCGATCTGGTACTGCCCGGCGACCTTGCGGTACTCGCTCTCGTCGGGGAAGCGCTCGCGCTGGATGCGCGTCACGTAGAGGACGTCCAGGTTCGGGAGGATATGTTCGAGTTCGGTGTGTTCCTTGACCGCCGAGCCGGCCTCGTGGAGGTCGTACCGGACGTTCCGCGGGAGCGCGAGCGTCTCCGGGCTGACGAAGTGCTGGGTCGCCTCGAAGTTCGTCAGCGCGTGGGCCAGCGAGTGGACGGTTCGGCCGTACTTCAGGTCGCCCATGACGCCGATCGTCAGGTCGTCGAGGCCGGCGTTCTCGCGGATGGTGTAGAGGTCGAGCAACGTCTGTGTGGGGTGCTGGCCGGCGCCGTCGCCGCCGTTGATCAGCGGGACGTCGACGAACTCGGTTGCCATCTTGGCCGACCCCTCGCTGGGGTGGCGGAGCACGAGCGCGTCGGCGTACCCCTCGATGACCCGCACGGTGTCGGCGAGGCTCTCGCCTTTCTTGACACTCGAGGCGTCGACCGGTCCCATGTCAACGACGTCCCCGCCGAGGCGCTTGATCGCCGCGGAGAAACTCATCTTCGTCCGCGTGCTCGGTTCGAAAAAGAGCAAGCCCAGCAGCGCACCGGTGTGGCGGTCCGCGTAGGCCCCGGGGTCGGCCGCGATCTCCCCGGCGCGGTCGAGCACCGCCTCGATGTCGCCCCGGGTCAGTTGTTTGGCGCTGATGACGTGGTCGTGGCGCATTCGACCCTACCCGCGTCCCGGACGCTCTTCAATCTCCCGGAGCCCGACGGTTTTTGTAGGATGGGGCGGCCAGCCCGGCACATGCTCGCCATCGCCGGGGGGAAGGGCGGCGCCGGCAAGACGACGCTCGCGGCCGGCCTCGCGCTCGCGCTGGCCCGCTCGGGACGGGACCCCGTCGTCGTCGACGCGGACGTCGACATGCCCGACCTGCACCTTCTCGCGGAGGTCCCGGGGGAGCCGACCGCCGACGCCATCGCAGCTGGTCGTCCACCCGGCGAGGTGATCCACCGGTCTCCCGAACTGGCCGGCGCGGGCGTCGTCACCGCCGGGCGTCCGGCGTCGGTGCCGGCGGCACTGGACAGACTGTCCCGCTGGCACGGCCCGGTCCTGATCGACTGTCCGGCCGGCGCTGGCGGCGACGCGGCGCGGCCGCTGCGAGCGTGCGAGCGCTCGGTGCTGGTGACCACCGACACGCCCGCGGCACGCGAGGACACGCACAAGACGGCGGCAGTCGCCCGCCGACTCGACGCGACGCCCCATGCCGTGCTTGTGCGGGGTGGCCCGGACCGTGGGGGGTTCGACTGTCCCGTCGAGCGACTGCCGGCAGTCGGATCGGGCACGGTGTACACCCATCCACGGTTCCAGGGACTCTGTGAGACGGTCGTCGGAGCAGTCGTGGAGTCACGACGGCGACGGGCCGGCCACAATCGTTAATTGCCGCAGATCCCTACACCCCGGCAGATGGCCAACCGGCTGCGGACGGGGATCGACGTTCTCGACCGGAAGCTGGGCGGGGGATTGCCGGCCGGAAGCATCGTGGCACTGGAGGCCCATCCCGCCAGCCAGGCAGAGCTGTTTCTCTACGAACTGACCGTCACCCGCGGGACGCTGTGGCTCTCGCTCGACCGCTCCGCCGAGGCGGTCAAGGACAGCATCCGGCACAGTCCGACGGAAGCTGGCGACCCCACCGTCCGGCACATCTCCGGGGAGGCACCGCTGGACAACGCCGGCAAACTCGTCAGCGCCCTCCCCGAGGCGTCGAACCTCATCCTCGACCCGGTCGACGTCCTCGAAGCACAGGAACCCCACTCCCGCTACCGGAACTTCATCAACGAACTCCAGAACCACATCTACAACACCGGCAGCCTGGCGCTGCTCCACTGTCTCGACGGCCACAGCGTCCCCGAACTCCGTGACACCACCGAGCACATGGCCGACATCGTGTTCCAGCTCACCACCCGGGTCAAGGGCGACCGCATCGAGAACCACCTGGCCGTCCCGAAGTTCCGCGGCGGCCAGGCACTGTCGGACGTCATCAAGCTGGAGCTGTCCGACGAGG
>PXSG01000076.1:708-5267 GCA_003023485.1 Halobacteriales archaeon SW_10_68_16 | reverse complement strand
GATCCAGGTCGTCGGCCGCCACGACCCGTCCCTGCCGCCCCGTGCCGTCCCGGTCGTCGAGGCAGTCCTCTACTGCACAGTGTTGGACTTCATGCTGCTGGGCGGGCGTATCAATCCCGACCGGCTCGACGACCGGCCCGGCGAGTACGACACCGACTACCACCCCTCCAGCCCGGTCGAGGACCCGGACGACGCCGACACGCGCACCGAGACGCTCGACGAGTGATTACCAGTAGGGCGTTCGCTTCCAGCGACTCGGTGGCCCGCCGGCGAGTGCGACGACCGCGAGTGTCACTACCGCTACTGCAGTGGTGAGGAGCGCCGCGACTTGCCAGGATGACCCGACGAGCAGATTGTTGACGGTCACGAGGCTGGCCAGCACGCCCAGCAGGGCGAGCACGATGGCGAGGACGGCCAGCCACCCCAGCAGCGCGCCCAGCCGTCCGGTAGCGTGTTCGGATGCCATGCCCGTCACTGCGTGCGCCAGAATAAAAAGGGCCAAGGGTACGCCGGGCCGAGAGCGCGGTATGGCAACGGTGGCTGTGCTGGCGGACCCGCCCGTCGAGGGGTTCGTCCTCCCCGAACTCGTCTCGGAGACGCCCCTGGCGGCCCCCGAGGCAACGCGACTGTACGGCGCGATGGTCGTCGACGTGTGCCGTGCGGTCCAGCACGGCGGCGCCGACCTGCTGGTGAACTACCGCGATCCCGACCAGGTGCCCGGCGATGTCGACTCCGAGGGTCGGCTCCGCGACCTGCTCGCGGGTGCACTCGACGCGCCCGGGGAGGCCCGGTACGAGGTACAGGTCGGGGAGACCTTCGCCGGCCGCGCGGGCAACACCGTGACGCACCTCCTCGAACGGGAACAGGAGGACACCGTGGCGGTCGTGGAACCGACCGCGGCGTTCCTCGGGCGCGAACAGATCGGGAGCGCGGCGATGAAACTCCGGTCCAGCGACGTCGTCCTCGGGCCGGCGGCGGGGGGCCGCGTCTACTACGCCGGCTTCGCCGAACCGGTCGACTTTGCCGGCGCGTACGCCTCGCCCGCACTCGTGACGCTCACCGAACGCGCCCGCGAGGCGGAGCTGGCGGTCGATTTTCTCCCGCGGATGCCCCTCATGGAGACGGGCGCTGATCTCGCGGACGTGCTCGCGACGCTACGCGCGCGCCGGCGTGCCGACAGGAGCGTTCCCGACCGGACTGCCGAGACGGTCGAAAGGCTGGGACTGGCCGTCGACGCCGACGAGGGCGGGCTGACCGTCGCGCGGGCTTCCGACAGTTCTTAGGCCGGCGCCGCGGTAGGAAGGGTTGCGGTGGGGTGGCAGAGCGGCCCATTGCGCCTGCCTTGAGAGCAGGTGTCCGAGAGGACTCCTGGGTTCGAATCCCAGCCCCACCGCTTCACGTTCGTTCATGTCTGCTCGCGCACCAAGTCGACGTAGAACTCCTGCAGCGACTCGGCAGCATCGAGGTCGATTTCGCCGATCTCGCGGTCGAGCAGCACCCGTCCCTCGTGCATGACGGTCACGCGGTCGAGGATCGGTTCGAAGTCGGTGACGTGATGCGTCGAGACCACGACGGTGTGATCACCGGCGTACTCGTCGAGGAACGCCAGCAGGCGGTCCGTGGAGACATCGTCGAGCGCGCCCAGCGGTTCGTCGAGCAGGAGGTACTCGGGGCGTTTCAGCAGGGCGAGTGCGAGGTCGAGTTTGCGTGCGAACCCCCCCGAGAGGTCCGCCGCCGGCCGGTCGAGCGCCCGCCCGAGGCGCAGTTCCGAGACCAGGCGCTGGCGCCACTCGCCGTCGGGTGCGTCGACGAGGCCAGCGAACACCTCGATGTTCTCGCGGACGGTGAGGCCGGGATAGAAGTTCGGTTGCTGGAACCCACAGCCGACCGTGGCGTCCGGCACCGAAACCGACCCCGCGGTGGGGTTCGCGAGGCCCAGCAGCAGGCCCACGAGCGTGGTCTTCCCGGAGCCGTTTGGGCCGATGAGACAGTGGAACTGCCCGCCGCCGAGGCACAGCGAAACCCCATCGAGGGCCGCGACGTCGCCGTAGGTCTTCCGAACCTCGTCGAGGACGAGCATCAGGCACTCCTCCTGTAGTGGACGGCCGCGAGTTTCAGCGCGAGCAGCGCGACCAGCGCGAACCCGGCCAGTCCGGCCAGCCAGTCGGCGAACAGTCCCGGCCCCAGCCCCTTCTGCATCGAACTCCGGGTGACGATCATCGCGTAGTGGGTCGGGACCATCCGGACCAGTTCCTTGCGCAGCGGCGAGAAGTAGCCGACCGGGTACGCGAGGCCGGAAAAGCCGACCAGTCCGATGAGGACGACGGCGTTGACGAACCGCCCGAGCGTCCCGAAGCGCAACAGGACCATCACCGTCATACTCAGGGCGGCGAGCGCGACGAAGGTCAGCCCGAGCGCGAGCACGGCCCCGAGCGAGAGGGCGTTCACCGCATACCCCAGGGCGGCCGCCGCAGCCTGGAAGACCACGAGCGGGACGAGCAACAGGAGCGTGAAGTAGACCAGTTTCGCGCCGACGACAGCCTCCAGGGAGGCCTCGGCCCGCAGTCTGTCCAGGACGGCCGTCTCGCGGGCGAGGTTGTACGGGACGTAGGTAAAGGCGACGAGCATCACGAGGGCCATCAGGAAGATGGGCACGAGGTACTCGGGCAGGGAGTTCTCGGGTCCGAGGACGCGCCGTTCGACGGTGACGTCGGCGGCGAGCGCGCGGTCGAGGCGGAACTCCATGATGGTCCGGATGGCCTTCGAGGGTTCGGTGAAGGGGACGATACTCCCGTCGACGGTGAGGACGAACGTCGCGTCCTCGTTGTCCGACCGGCTCGGAGACGGCGGTCATCCCGGCGCCGCCCCTCGCCATGTCGGCCGCGGAGACGGAGTCGTCCTGCGGGACGACGGCGACGGGCGTATCGCGGGGGATGACCGTCTGGAAGGCCGTGCTCGCACCGACGAACACCGCCGGGAGCACCAGCAACACGAACCCGAGTGCGAGCAGATTGTGCTTGCTCCAGTGGAACTCCTTTCTGAGCAGCGAGGCCAGCGACATCGGACCTTCTCTGTGTCCAGCGCGTGGCCACACCTAAAATGACTGTCGTAATCCTTTTGCGGCGGTCGGCGAACGTCCACGTATGGACTGGCCACACGACCCCGACGGCGAGGAAGGGAGCGAGGGACGGCGCAAGTACGGCCACGCAATCCTCGCGAAGAAGGTCGACGAGGAGGCGGATTTCCCCTTCACTGCCGGGGAATACGTCGAGCAGTACGGCGACCACCCCGTCCGCATCGACTACGAGCGCGTCGTCAGCGTCGCCGACATCTTCGCGGACATCGACGATGACCGCGGGTTCGGGGGCTTCCCCGAGTTCCACCGCGTGGTCGGCGAACAGATGCGCGCCGACGACTACTGGCCCTACCGCCTCGAACACGCATAGCGTTTCTGGGGTGTGTGACCACGGAACATACTTGAGTGGGGACGTCGAAGACCCCCGTATGGCCACAGACTCACAACGCGGGAACACGTGGCAGCACGACTTGCCGGGGGCCGTCGTGGAGGACATCCTCGACTCCCAGCGGCGACGACTGGTGCTCGCCTGTCTGGCCGACTCCGATGGCGCGATGGTCGTCGGCGACATCGCCGCCGCCGTGTGCGCGCGGGAGGGTGTCGACTCGACCGACCACGAGATGCGCGCGGCAGTCGAACGCGACATCTACGAGCGGCACCTGCCGAAACTGACCGCGACGGGTGTCGTCGAGTACGATTCGATGCGCGGGGCGGTCGACCTCCTCGACGAGGACTTGGTCGAGCGGCTGTAAGCAAAGAAAGAAAGCCGTCGGCCGCCAACGGACGAGCGTGACGAACACGCAGGTGACGCACGTCCAGATCGACAACTACGGTCCGTGGACGGTCACGCCCAAACCGAGACGGGAGGTCGACCTCCAGACGCTGCAGTCGCGGCTGTACGCGGACCTCTGTCAACTGTTCGGTAACCGCGACGGCTACGTCTTCTTCGCCCGCTTCGACAACATGGTCGCCGTCTCCAACGGCCTCGACGTGGCCCACCACGAACTCATCCAGGAGTCGGTCGGGAACCGCTATCCCGTCACCATGAGCCTCAGCGTCGCGACCGGCCCCTCGCCCGTCGCGGCACTGGGTACCGCGACCGAACAACTCCAGGACGCCGGCAGCGCACAGGACAGCCACCGGCGGAAAATCCTCCGTGGCCGGGCCATCGCCGGGGAGTACCGGACCGACAAGGACGTCCAGATCGCTCACTTCGACGTCAACGCCGCCACCGAACGCTACACCGACCAACTCAACGAGTTCGACACCTTCATCCACATCGAACAGGGCTACGCCGCGCTGATGCGTCACATGCGCCGGGCCCACGACTCGCTGTCGTTTTTCGTCGGCGGCGACAACGTTATCGCGGTCTGTCCGGACCTCGCGGCCGGCGCCTACCAGGAGGCGATCGAGCACGTCCGCGAGGCCGCAGATGTCGACCTCAAGGTGGGTGTGGGGCGGGGCGTCTCCGCCGCCGACGCTG
>PXSG01000076.1:0-686 GCA_003023485.1 Halobacteriales archaeon SW_10_68_16 | reverse complement strand
GTCTCCGCCGCCGACGCCGGCATGGCCGCGAAACACGCTCTCGAAACCTGCCGCGCCGAGGGCACGACGGTGGAAATCGCGGAGTAAGTACCGAAGAGTCCGACCGTCGGAGCGACGCAGACACTGGATCGAGACACCGCGCATTCCGTGGGAGGGGCTGCTATACTTAAAATGATGAATTATTTAATATTATGTTTTTTCAGGAATGCACGTAACTAGCCATGTGGACCTCATCACATACAGCCTGTAAGAGACCCCAGCAGACAGCTTCCTGCCCGATGAGGTCCACCCACTCGCCCCCGTTTTCTGGCCTTTCGTCGTCGGACGAGCGATGAGACACCCTCAGAAAACGAGATAAAACGTTTGCCCCTCTCGTAACGCGTTTCGGTGCGCACGCGAACAGCGCACGAGCCAGCACAAAACGGAACTGCCGGATGAACAGAGCTGAATACGCCTTCACTGTCAGAGGTGGCTTTTACCCGGGGAGCGTGTACTCGGATGCACTCCATGACAGACGCGAGCCGCCACTCCAGTCCCCACGACCCTGCCGTCGAATCGTCCGGTTCTGCCGTCGGTGAGCGAGGGCCCGACCGCAGGAAGCACAGTGCCGAAGACAGCGAGGCATCCCTGAGCGAGGAGACGCGTACTGCCGCTGCAGCCGAAGCCGTCCGCCAGATAGAGGCACA
>PXSG01000075.1 GCA_003023485.1 Halobacteriales archaeon SW_10_68_16 | reverse complement strand
CGCCAGCGCCGCCAGCGCCTCGTCGACGGGCGCCGGCCCGTACGCCAGCGCGTCGGCGAGCACCCAGCCGTCCTCGATGGACAGGGCCGGCCCGAGACATCCGCCGGGGAGACGCGCGTGGGCCGCCCGTCCGACCGACGCGACGCCGTCGGCACACAGCGTCCCGGGGATCTCGCGCGGGAGCTGGCCGTACTGGAGCCCCGACCGGTCGAGCGCCGCGAGGGCCTCCCCCAGCGGTTCCGAGAGCGAGCCGAACTGGTCGCGGAGCGCGTCGAGCGAGCACCGGGTTGAGGCCGGCCTGGTCCAGGAAGCCCGCGGTCGCGAGCGCGGCCGGACCGCTCCCGACGACCAGCGTCTGCCTGTCGTGGCCCGAGCCATCGGCTATCGGAGCGGCTCATCAATATGAATAGCCCCGCCCGCGTGCGGGGGCAGTCAGTATTGGCAGTAGCTTTTGGGGGACCGGGGGGGTTGTCACACACATGGCAGCGAGCACCGGTCAGGAGGTGTCCGGGGTCGACTTCGACGCGGCACTCGACGTCCTGAGCGACGAGTACGCCTGCCGACTCCTCGCCGCGCTGGAGGAGGGGCCGATGGGCGCCAGGAACCTCGCGGAGACCTGTGACATGTCGCGGGCGACGGCGTATCGGCGCCTCGAACGGCTGGAGACACTCGGGTTCGTCACCTCGGAGATGGCCTACGACGCCGACGGCCACCACCGCAAGCGGTTCCGCCTCACGCTCGAGGAACTCCACCTCGAAGTCGGCGCCGACGGCGTCGACGGGAGCGTCTCGCTGGCCCAGCCGGCCGGGGACTAGAAGGTCGGTGAAACCGTCAATCGTCGTCGGCCGTGTATGCGCCGCTGCGACGTTTGATCCGGGCGATCACGATCCGCGCTTCGTCTCGACGGAACGTTACCGAGAGGCGGAACTCGCCGATCCGTATCTTCTTGTACGGACTGTTCCGGAGCGGCTCACCGTAGTCGGGCGGATCACGCCAGGGTGACTCGACGATCTCGTTGAGTTTCTCGAGGATGCGGTCCTGCTCGCCGGGCGAGAGCGCGTCGATGTCGTCCTGTGCCTTCTGGGCGAGTTCCCACGTCCACCCGTCGTCACTCACCGCTCGTTCCGAACCGGTCGCGAGCCTCGGCTGCACCCATGGTTCTCCCCTCACGGATGTCCTCTTCGGCGTCGAGCAGTGCAACGAGTTCGTCACGAGTGAACGTCGGGAACTCGACCGCGTCCCGGAGCGTGTAGCGAATGAACTCGCTCCGGCTGTTGAAGCCACGTCCCTGCCACGTGTCGTCGATCTCGTCGAGGAACGACTCGGTGAGCTTGAAATTCACCGTGACGATTTCATCCCCATCTGTGGTTGCTTCAGACATATAGGCGTACCACGTTCGTCTTACCAATAGTTGTTTCGCCGGGAGCCCAGCGTCGAAATCCGCTGAGCGCAGCAGTCGAGGATGAGATACTAATCCGAGCCAAAGAGCAGGTCGAACACTTCGCGTTCGCCCAGGCGGATGTGCTTGTTGACCGTCGGTTGCGTGATGTCGAGCGCCCCGGCGACATCCTCGCCGCTTGATTCGCGGGGCCAGTCGAAGTAGCCCATCGCGTGGGCGGTCTCCAGGGCCTCCTGCTGGCGGTCGGTCGTCGGCCTCCTGGGGGAGTTCGACGAGCAGGGTCACCTCCGAAGGGGTCGCCTCGCCGCGCCGCAGGACGCCGCCGTACTCGGAGACGACCGAGCCGAACCACGACGAGCCGCGGCGCTCGATGACCACCTCGCCGTCGTCGCGCGTGACCGTCTCGACCGTGCCCGGCAGCGTCCCGTCGGCGGCCGCGGCGACATCGGCGGGCAGGTCACCGGCCAGGGTGTAGTAGACGCCCACCGAGCCGTCCTGTCTGCGGACGGTCCGCTCGTGGCACACCCGACAGTCCAGTTCGCGGGCCAGCCGTGCGGGCGGGATGTCGGCCTCGGCCCCGCGGAACCCGAGTTCGACCGTGTTGTCGGATTCGAGGGCGCGCTGGCGTTCGATGGCCGTGATAGCGTAGCCGATGGACGTTCCGAGCTGGTCGAGCACCTCGCGCTCGCGCTCGCCGAAGGCGCCGGGCTCGTCCGCGACGATGGTGAGCACGCCGTGCGTGACGCCGCCGTAGGAGAGCGCGAGTGCACAGACCGACCCGGCGCCGCGGGCGAGCAGGCTCCGGCGCCAGCCGCTCCGGCGGCCGCCCACGAGGTCCTCGACCACGGTCGGCTCGCCCGACTCCCAGGCCCCGTAGGCCGGGTGCGGGTCCGCGTCGGTGTGGGCGTCCAGCGAGGCCTCGGCGCGGTCGCGGTCGATGCCGGCCACGGCCCGGGGCGTCAGGCGGTCGGTGCCGACGTCGGCCTCGGCGATCCAGGCCGCCTCGAAGGGGGCGACGTCGGTCAGTTCCTCGCAGACGGCCCGCTGGACGCCCCGCCGCGAGGATTCGGCAGTGATGGCCGCCTCGACGCGCTGTGTCAGCTCCGTCACCGCCTCGAGTCGTCTGGCGCGTTCGACCTGCGCTTCGAGTTCCTCGCTCCGGGAGGCCAGCCGGCGCTCGCCGCGCAGGCGGTTCAGCGCCGCCTCGACCGTCGCGGCCATGATGTTCGCGGCGTCCGGGTCGAGTTCCTCCCCCGAGTGCCAGACCGCGAGCAGGCCGTTCCCGCCCAGGGGGACCACGAGCGGTTCATCGTCCGGCCCGGCGTCCAGCGCCGGCGCCTCCGCGACCGGCACGCGCCGCATCCGCTCCTCGGCGAAGGCTGCCCACGCGGGGCCCTCCTCGGCGTCCATGGGCGCGAGGTCCCCTTCGACGCCGGGGCCGGCCGCCGCCGGTTCGAGCACGCCCGACTCCTCGTCGTAGCTGTAGACCGCCGTCGCGGGTAACTCGAAGACGTCCGCCGCGGCCCGGACGGCGACCTCGCCGACAGCGTCGACAGTGTCGGCCGTGGTCAGTTCGGCGGTCGCGTCGTGGAAGGATTCGAGAGTGCGCTCGCGTTCCTTCCTGTCGGTGACGTCCCGCGAGACGACGACGATCTTGCACTCCCCCTCCCACTCGGTCGGGTAGTAGTCGGAGTGGACCCACCGGACCTCGCCGTCGGGCGGTTCGATGCGGTACTCCCGCGAGTAGCGGTCGGCGGCCTCGCCGGCCTCGACGTCCCCGCGGATGTCGTCAACGAACGACCAGTAGGCGTCGTACTCGTCGGGGTGGAGGTGCCCGAAGAAGCCCTCCTCGAACTGCTCGTGCATCTCGGCGAGCGAGAGCCCGTAGACGCCCTCGTAGCCCGCACTCACGTAGTCCGCGGCGGGGTCGCTGTCGTTGAGTTCGCTGGCAGGGGCGAGGAAGATCGCCTCGTCGATACGGTCGAGGATGGCCGACAGCCGTCGCTCGCTCTCGCGGAGCCGCTGGGCGCGGGCGACCCTGTCGAGGGCGGTCCGGACGTGGCCAGCGAGGGTGCGTGCGGCGTCGACGACGAACTCGTCGTACTCGGAGACACCGGGCTTCCCGGCCGCGAGCAGGCCGTGCTCGCCGAGCGGGAGCATGATCGCCGCGTCCAGCGGGTTCTCCGGGAAGTGCTCGCTGGGGTCGTAGACCAGCAGTTCGCCCTCGCGGAACGCCTCGTACTCGACGTCCCCGGGGCGGAACGGCCCCGGGTCGATCTCTTCGACGGGTTCGGTCGCCGCGACCGGTTCGAGGCGCGGGCCGTCCTCGTCCTCGCGGTACAGCCAGCAGGCCGTCAGCGGCAACCCGAGGACGTCGCGGGCGGCCTCGACGGTCGTCCGGCAGGCCGCCTCGGTCGTCTCGGCGTCCTGGAGGCGCTCGGTGGCGCCGTGGAGGGACTCGACCATGCGCTCGCGGCGCCTGCGTTCGGTGACGTCCCGGACGCTGGCGAGCATCCGTTCCTCACCCCGGAGTTCGACCACGCTGAGGTGGATCTCCCCGACGAAGGAGGCGCCGTCCTTCCGGCGGGCCTGGACCTCGAACAGCTGTGGCCCCTCCTCGCGGGCCCGCTCCATCCGCTCGTAGGCATCCGACTCGGTGTAGTCGGCGTCCTCCGGGATGAGATCGGCGACGGTCTTGCCGACCAGTTCCTCGCGGTCGTAGCCCATCAGTTCGCAGTACCGCCCGTTGACGTCCAGCAGTTCGCCCGTCTCGGGGTCGTGGACGACCAGCCCGTCCGAGACGTTCTCGAAGACCTCGCCGAATCCCCAGCGGGCGCGCTCGCGCTCGACGGTCGCTACGAGCTGGTCGGCGAAGACTTCGGGGTCGTCCTCGACGAGACGCCGGGGGAGTGTCTCCGTGGCCCCCGCGGCCAGCGCGTCGGCGGCCACTTCGCGCGTCCCGTCGAGCAGCAAGAGGACCGGCGGCGACTCCCCCTCGGCACACTCGGCGACGACGTCGACGCAGTCCGGTGATGGTGTCCGCGAGCCTCTCCGCACCCACCACCACCGGGCGGAGTTCGCGGGACCCGGCAGGTAGCATTACCCCGCCTACGGTTGCGGCGGTGTATAAACGTTCGTCCGGGTCGACGTGTTTCCGAACCTGAAACACTGCGGGCTGTTATAGGTGGCTGGCGTCCCCCGCATGGACCATGCAAACGACCGTCCGTCCCGACCGTGAGGCCGAGGTCGAGACCGACGCCACCTCCCAGACCGCCCTCGTCGAGACCGGCAACGGCACCGTCAGCGTCGCCGAGGGCATCCTCTGAGCGTTCATCGAACCGAAAAGTCGTCGTCGACGACCGCGCTCGCGACGCCAGCGCCGAAGGCGTAGGCGGTTCGTGCGGCGCCGCGCTGGAGTCGGTCGGTCAGCCCCCGCTGGGGTTCGAACGCCTCGACGGCGACCTCCTCGCCGAGTTCGCTCTCGATGCGCTCGGTGACGTCCTCGCGGGTGCCCAGTTCGTCGACCAGCCCCACCTCCAGGGCCTGCTCGCCCAGATAGACCCGGGCCTCGGTCTCGCGGACGGCCTCGGCGTCCATTTCGCGACCCTCGACGACGTCGGCGACGAACTGGTCGTAGTAGTCGTCGACGATCCCCTGGAGGTACTCCCGCTCGTCCTCCTCGAGTTCCTTCAGCGGGGTGCCGGCGTCCTTGTACTCGCCGGCGGTGAACTGCTCGTAGGAGACGCCCAGCCGGTCCGCGAGGTCCGAGACGTTGACCCGGGAGCCGACGACGCCGATGGAGCCGACGATCGACCCTTCGCGGGCCCAGAGTTCGTCACAGCCGGCGGCGATCTCGTAGCCCCCCGACGCGCAGACGTCCGTCGCGTAGGCGACCGTCGGTCCCTCGAACTGCTCGGCGGCCAGGCGGATGTCCTGGCTGGGGACGATCTCCCCGCCGGGGGGGTTCAGGCGGACCAGCAGCGCCTCGGCGCCCCGATCCGCGTCGGCACGCTCGATCTGCTCGACGATCTCCTCGGCGGCGGCGCCGACCGGCGCGTTGGCCAGCGGGCCACCGCCGCCGTCGCGGGTGATCGGCCCCTCGACGGCCACCTCCGCGACGTTGTACCCCGGGGCCAGCGACCCGGCGACCCTGCCGGCGACCCGCAGGCCCACGAGGACCAGCAGGCCCGTCAGGAGGACACCGACGACGTCGAGCATCGAAGCGGGGTACTCGAGGAAGGCGAACCAGCCGGCGACGCCGACCACGGCGACGATTCCGAGGAAGACGACGGCCCGGGCGAGGGTGTTGCGGACGCGCATACGCCCACCTGGGACACCGGCGACAAAAGTTCGGTGTCCGCGCTGGTGGTACCCCAGGTGGCCAGGGCGAACCGAAGCTTGACGGTCGCCCACGCGGGACAGTGTGGTATGATCGAGCGCGTCCTCATCCCGGTCGACGGCTCCGAACAGTCCGAGCGTGCCTGCGAGCTCGTCTTCGCGGAGTTCCCCGAGGCGACGCTCGTGTTGTTGCACGTCATCAATCCTGTCGAGGCAGGGTACAGCACCGGGGCGGCCATCCCGTCGGCCTCCGAGGAGTGGTACGACCGCCAGCGGGAACTGGCCAACGAACACCTCGACGAGATCGAGGCCGCGGCCGCCGAGCACGGCATCGAGGTCGACCGGGCCATCGAGGTCGGCAAACCGATCCGGGCCATCGTGGCGTACGCCGAGGAGCACGACGTCGATCACATCGTGATGGGCAGCCACGGCCGCGAGGGCGTCTCGCGGGTCCTGCTGGGCAGCGTCGCCGAGACCATCGTCCGGCGCTCGCCCGTGCCCGTGACCGTCGTCCGGTGATCGGTATCCGGAACGGGGAAACGACCACGTTATGTGCCTGGCGCTCCGAGGACCGCCCCATGAAGGTCGGGCTGGTCGCACAGCGTGACAACGACAGGGCGGTCTCGCTCGTCGGTGACATCGCGGACAGCCTCCAGGCAGAGGGCGTCGCGGTGGCCGTCGACCGGACGACCCGCAGGGCCTTCGAGGGGGGTGCCTGGACCACAGCGGACGCGTCGACGCCCGTCCCAGAGGGAATCGACGTCGCGGACCTCTCGGCGTGCGACCTGGCGGTCAGCGTCGGCGGCGACGGCACTTTCCTCTACACCGCCCGCGGTGCGGGCTCGACCCCCATCATGGGCGTCAACCTCGGCGAAGTGGGATTCCTGAACGCCGTCTCGCCGGAGCCGGCCATCGAGACCGTCCGCGAGGAGGTGGCCCACCTCCGCGAGACGGGGGGTGCCCGGACACGGCAGGTCGACCGCCTGCGCGCCGAGACCGACGCGTGGATGCTCCCGCCGGCGCTCAACGAGGTCGTCGTTCAGGGCCCCCAGCGGGGCCACGGCCGCGGTGTCGACATCGAGGTCCGCGTCAACGGGTCGCTGTACACCGCGGACCACGCCGACGGCGTTCTCGTGGCCACCACGACCGGCAGCACGGCCTACAATCTGAGCGAGGGCGGGCCGCTGGTCCACCCCGACGTCGGTGGGTTCCTGGTGACGGAGATGTGTGGCGAGGCGGCCATGCCGCCGCTGGTCGTCGACACCGACGTCGAAATCGCGTCAACCTCGCGGGGCCGCCGCTGGATTTCTTCGCCGCGCTCGGGAAACTCGACGCGTAGGGGCTACTGGTTTCCGGTGGTGTACAGCACCGGCCCGACCGCGAGCAGGCCCAGCCCCAGCAGCTTGTACTGGAGCGCGCTCCCGAGGAAGTGTGAGCCGCCCGAATCGACGGCGAGCATCTGGGCGGGGGTCACCAGGAAAAGGAGGCCGAAAAGGAGGATGTGCAGCGTCGTCGTCTTCCAGGACTTCAGCGGCAGCGTCGCCACCAGCCCCAGTCCGAAACCGACCAGCAGCGCGTCGCCCAGGTTGTAGTTGAGGAGGAAGCTGTCGACGATCTGCAGTGGCGCGAGCATCCTTGTACCGAACTCGCCCTGACGCAATCTTTAAAGTTCCGTTACTCCGTCCGGGGTCTACACCCTCGCTTCGAGTGCAGGTAAACATTGAAGTGGTTGGTCGCCCAATTTATCGGTGGGCCTTGAGGATGGGTACTCGCCTGCGCTCCCGCCCGTGCTGTGGCCCCTGAGACGACGAGGCCCGTGTCTCCCCTTCCGGTTCGAAATCCTTTTACGCGGTTCAGCGGGAAGTTAGACCACATGAACATCAACATCATCGAGGAGGACGAGAACCCGATGCTCCACCGGACGGACGTCCGGTTCGAGGTGACTCACGAGGAGGCGACGCCCTCGCGGCTGTCGGTCCGGGACTCGCTGTCCGCCAAGCTCAACAAGGACGCCGAGGAGGTCGTCGTCCACGAACTGGACACGAAGTTCGGGATGCGGACCTCCATCGGCTACGCGAAGGTCTACGAGTCCTCCGAGCACGCCCAGGACGTCGAGCAGGAGTACATGCTCGAGCGGAACAAGATCGCAGTGGGCGAGGACAGCGAAGCGGAGGAGGCCTGATGGCCCGCTACGAGCTCTACGACGAGGACGGCAGCACCGACCGCGAGCAGTGTACCCGCTGTGGCGACTCCTTCCTCGCGGACCACGGCGACCGCCTGCACTGTGGCAAGTGCGGGTATACTGAGTGGACGTAACTCCGGTCACTCCTCGGCAGTCAACTCGGGCGGGACGTCGATGACGGGCACCTCGTCCCGGCGGATACGCTCGCGGAACTCGAGGACGAGTCGCAACCCGACCACGTAGGCGACGGCGGCCGAGATCGTCGCCAGGATGAGGTTGCCCAGCCAGAGGCGTGCCAGAATGTGTGGCCCCGCCGACAGCGAGACGCCCTCGAAGGAGACACCGAGGACCGGCCCGAGGAGGAGCGTCCCCAGCGAGAAACTGGCCGCGTAGAAGCCCCACTTCACCACGGGATTGAGCGGGATCACCGACGCGAGCATCGCGATCTTGCTCAGGCGCTCGAAGAGAAAGCCGAGCGCGAGGATGATCAACAGGCCGGCCCCCAGCGTCGGGAGCGCGGTGATGAACACGCCGACGCTGAAACTGACCGCGACCTCCCGCGGGGTGTACTCCTCGACGAACGCCCCGACCAGGCGCTTCTTGACGCGTCTGCGCGCCTCGGCCACCCGTCCGCGGAGCATCTACCGCTTGCAAGGCACCCGGTCGGTATCAACTCTGCGCAACCGAGAGGGACGCGAGACCGAAGTCGTCTTTTCCGTCGCCGACCACTCCCCGCTCATGGCACCCGAGCGCGGCGACAGCGACGGCCTTCGCGTCCTCGGTATCGAAGGGACGGCCTGGGCCGCAAGCGCCGCCGTCTACGACGCCGCGACCGGGACCGTCGACATCGAGACCGAAGCGTACGTCCCCGAGAGCGGCGGCATCCACCCCCGAGAGGCGGCCGAGCACATGGCCGAACACCTGCCTGCTGTCGTCGAGTCGGCACTGGACCGCGCTCGCGAGATGGACGGGGACGGCACGGAGCGGAGCGGTGGAGACGAAGACCCGCCGGTCGACTGTGTGGCCTTCTCGCGGGGTCCCGGGCTCGGTCCCTGCCTGCGGGTCGCGGGCACCGCGGCACGGGCGATCGCCCAGCGACTGGACGTGCCGCTGGTCGGGGTCAACCACATGGTCGCGCATCTGGAGATCGGCCGCCACCAGTCGGGGTTCGACGCGCCGGTCTGTCTGAACGCCAGCGGCGCGAACGCGCACGTCCTGGGCTACCGGAACGGTCGCTACCGCGTGCTCGGGGAGACGATGGACACCGGGGGCGGCAACGCCCTCGACAAGTTCACCCGCCACGTCGGCTGGTCCCATCCCGGTGGCCCGAAGATCGAGGCGGCCGCCGAGGACGGCACGTATATCGACCTCCCCTACGTCGTCAAGGGGATGGACTTCTCGTTTTCGGGCATCATGTCCGCCGCAAAGGCGGCCTCCGACGACGGCGAGGCGGTCGAGGACGTCTGCTTTGCCCTCCAGGAGAACGTCTTCACAATGTTGACGGAAGTCGCCGAGCGCGCCCTCTCGCTGACCGGGAACGACGAACTCGTCCTCGGCGGGGGCGTCGGGCAAAACGCCCGCCTCCGGGGGATGCTCGAAACGATGTGCGACCAGCGGGGGGCCGACTTCTTCGCCCCCGAGGCGCGCTTCCTCCGGGACAACGCCGGGATGATCGCCGTCCTCGGCGCGAAGATGTACCGGGCGGGCGACACCGTCGCCGTCGAGGATTCCGGCATCGACGCGGACTTCCGGCCCGACGAGGTGCCCGTCACCTGGGACGTCCCGACGTCGGTGGACCGCCGGGCCCACGGAGAGGGGGGTCCGGACCAGGTCCAGGGTGCCGAGGCGACCGTCACGTTCGAAGGGGACCGCGTCGTCAAGGAGCGCAACCCCCGCGCGTACCGCCATCCCGACCTGGATCGGCGCCTCCGCCGGGAGCGCACGCGGGCCGAGGCCCGCCTCACGAGCGAGGCGCGACGCGCCGGCGGCGGGTCCGGACCGTCCCCGGTCACCTCGCGACGCTCCACGGCGCGGGGTTCGTCCACGGCGACCCCACGACGCGCAACGTCCGCGTCGCCGACGGGGGCGACGAATCCGCGTTGTTCTTCGTGGACTTCGGACTGGGCTACTACACCGACGACCCCGAAGACTTCGCGATGGACCTCCACGTCCTCGGGGGGAGCCTCGCGGGGACCGCCGAGGACGCCGAGGACCTCGCGGCAGCGGCCGAGGCGGCCTACCGCGAGGCCAGCGAGGCGGACGCCGACGCGGTCCTCGAACGACTGCGCGAGATCGAGGGGCGTGGCCGGTACCAGTAGACCGTCGGCATCGGACCCCTCACGCCACGTCAGATTCTGAAAGGTTCTTAACGCCGCCCCGGTTCGGGTCGGATATGCGCGCCCTCCCCCTCGCCATACTGCTCGCCGTCTCCCTGGTGGCCGCCGGACCGGTCGCGCCGGGTGTCGGACCGGCCAGTGCCCAGGACGGTCCAGTGAGTTCCTGTATCGGGACCGTCGAGGATCGCCCGGACGCCTCGACCGTCGTGAGCATCCAGGGCACCCGGACGGGACCGGAGGGGGCCTTCAAGGAACAGGCGTTGCTGGTCGCGTTCGCCCCCGACGGCTCCGTCCAGTGGGTGCAAAACTCCACGGCAAACGGCCGGTGGTGGGCCTACGATGTCGACCCCCTCCCGAACGGGAACCTCCTGTACGCGACGACCGACCCACGACCACCTCACAGCGTCGTCGGCGAGTTCGACCCCGAGGCCGGCGAGTACGTTTGGGTCGAACGCTTCGACGGCTCCCCCGACTCGGCGACGAACCCGCTGGTGGTCGACGCCCACGACGCCGACCTGCACGGCGACGAACTGGTGGCCGTCGACAAGGGCGAGGGCCACGAGCGGGTCCTGGCGTACAACCGCACCACGGGACGGGTGACCTGGGAGTGGCGCTTCGACGAACACCCCGAGCAGTTCCCGAAATCGGGAGGCGGCCGGTCCGGCGACTGGACGCACGTCAACGACGTCGACCGCGTCTCCGAGGACCTCT
>PXSG01000074.1 GCA_003023485.1 Halobacteriales archaeon SW_10_68_16 | reverse complement strand
GCCGGCGGTCGAACGCCTCGCCGGTCTCGCCGTCTTCCGGCCGGACGAACACCTGCTGGACGTCCGGTTCCGAGTCGAGGGCGGTCTGTCCGAGCGAGGCGTTGTCCGTCGGGACCGACCGCCAGGCCAGCACCGCCAGGCCCTCCTCGGCGAACCGTTCCTCGACGAACTCCTTCAGGCCGCGCCTGGCCGACTCGTCCCCCGGGAGGAACACCGAACCGACGGCGTATCCGCCGGGCTCGGGAAGGTCGACGTCGAATTCCTCCTGGAAGAACTCGTGTGGGATCTGCAGCAGGATGCCGGCGCCGTCGCCGGTGTTCTCCTCGGCACCTGTCGTGCCGCGGTGTTCCATGCACTCTACCAGGTCGAGCCCGTCCGAGACGACCCAGTGGCCGCCCTCGTCGTCGAGATCCATGACGACGCCGACACCGCAGTTGGCGCGGGCGTCGGTGGGGTCCGCGAGCCCGACGTCACCCGCGTCCCCGGTGGTGTGGTCTGACATTACCACCCGATTGGGCCGCATCCATAAGAGGGTAGCCCTCAAACGCTCATAGAGTGTTAAACCCAAATAAGGACATAATATCGTATAGGAGCATATACTAGGATGGGGCCGTCGTGGACGACCCCCCGCGGTGCCCGGTCGGACGGTCGTGCGTAACCGATTTCAGTACGACTTCGCGAAGTAGGCCGTCTCCTCGGCGACCTCGCCACAGATGGCACAGGTGTCGTGGATCGGTTCGGCGTCGTGGTCGAGGGGCACCATGACGATGTCGGCGGCCACGGCCTCCTTGATGGGGTCCTCACAGCCCTGGTCGCCACACCAGCCACACTTGACGTAGCCGCCGTGCTGGCCGATGGTTCCGAGAATCTCCTCGCGGCTGTCGGCCGCACGGATCTGGCCCTCCAGGGTCTGTTCGGCGTCGGCGTACAGTTTCGCGTAGACGGTATCGAGGTTGTCCTCGACGGCGTCGACGGCGCCCGCGCGGTCGACGGGGACCGTCTCGCCGTCGGGCCGGTGGACGAGGGTGGCCTCGCGGTCCTCGACCTCGTTGGGGCCGACCTCGATACGGAGAGGGATGCCCTTGAGTTCCCACTCGTTGAACTTGAAGCCGGGATTGCGGTTCTCGCGGTCGTCCAGGTGGACGCGCACGCCCGCTTCGTCGAGGTCGTCCGCGAGGTCCGCGGCGTAGCCCACGACCGCCTCTTTGTTCTCGGCCCCCCAGATGGGGACGACGACCACCTGCGTGGGCGCGACCGTCGGCGGGAGAACGAGGCCCTGGTCGTCGGAGTGGGTCATGATGAGCGCCCCGAGCGCCCGCCAGGAGACGCCCCACGAGCAGGTGTGGGCCAGGTGGCTGTTTTCGTCCTCGTCGACGTACTCGATGTCGAACGCCTCGGCGAAAGACGTCCCGAGGTTGTGACTCGTGGCTCCCTGCACGCTCTTGCCGTCGGGCATCAGCGCTTCGACGGTCGTCGTGGTGTGTGCGCCCGGGAACTTGTCGTGGGGCGGCTTGCGGCCCCGCAGGATCGGCATCGCCAGGACGTCCTCGTAGAGGCGCTCGTACTGGTCCAGGCGGAGGAGCATCTCCTCGCGGGCTTCCCCGTGGTCGCGGTGGGCGGTGTGGCCCTCCTGCCAGAGGAACTCCTTGGTGCGAAAGAAGGGCTTGGTCTCAGTGGCCTCCCACCGAACCACGGAGCACCACTGATTGACCCGCAGGGGCAGGTCGCGGTGGCTGCGGACCCACTGGCTCATGTAGGGGGCGATGATGGACTCGCTGGTCGGGCGGACAGCCAGCCGTTCCTCGAGTTCGTCGTACCCCCCGTGAGTGACCCAGGCCACCTCGGGGTCGAACCCCTCGACGACGTAGGCGCTCCCAGACCTCGTAGCCCCGCGGGCGGGTGACGATGAACCCCCCCATCGGCGCGTAGTCGGCCAGTTCGGCCTTCTGGACGACCTCGGCGTACCACTCGCCGGTGGCGTGTTCCTTCGACTCGGTGATGCCGAGTTCCTGCTCCGAATCGCTCATACCCGAGTGTCCACGGGCGCGAGTATAAACCCGCTGTCTTCAGGCCGAAAACGGACTCTCGGTCGCGGTCCAGTCCCACCCGGGCAGCCGGGTCTGGAAGCCCGCCGCCAGCGCGGCGTCGAGGTCGTCGGCGCCCGCCGGTGCTGACTCGTCGCCGTGCGTGTGGACGTCGGCGTAGTGGAAGGGCGCCTCCCCCAGCAGGCGAAGGGGCTGATTGCCGGCGAGCATCCCGGCGAGTTCGCGCCCCAGCAATTCGTCGACGACAAAGCCCGGATAGTCGCCCTCGACGTCGAGGTTCCGCAGGAGGCGGATCAGCGCGGCGACGTTGACCGCGAGGTCGCCCTCGGCGAACACCTCGTCGACGGCCCCGCGGTACTGCTCGGCCGTCACGCGGTCGACGTCCGTCTCGAAGCTGTCACCGAGCGAGTCCCGGACATCGTTGATCAGGGGGACCACCATCCCCGCACGCGAGCGCGTTCGCTCGTGTTCTTTCCGGACCGTGTCTGCTGTCACTCGCATGGCTCGCCTGGGGTGGCCCGGGTTGTAACGTTTGGGAAGGCTTTTATAACCGCAGGCGATTACGGGTGGGTATAGATCGGTTTTCCGGGCAGTTTCGTCCGGAGACGTGCCCGCGAGCGCGGGCGAACAAACACCGAGAAATGACTGGTCCAACCTCTTACAGCGAGAGAGTCCCGCCCTTCCCGCGAAGGGCGAGTGATCCGACTAATCGGAACCGAAGACTGAGCAGGGCGGGCGTGAAGCGCGTCCACTTTCACTCCGCTTGCCACGGGTTTATCCGGCCGGTGGTCGTACACGGAAGTAGCAACTCGGGAAAAGTGGAGGTGGATTGGCGTTCCTCCAGTATCAAAAACGCGAGCCTGCCCGAGTCAGACTCTGCCGTGGGGCGCAGTCAGGTGGATGGCACCGCCCGCATGGGCCAAGCGGATACCCAACACACCACTCCCGCCAGGGACCGACGGCTTGCGTGCAAACCGGAGTACCCGCGAGGGGAATCTTGCCACCGGTGGTGTCGGCCCGCCCGACCCCGCGCGCGTGGAAACCTCGGCGGCTACGCTGAGGAGGATGTCATTGTGCCGTCCTGCTACGGTGGGTCGGTTACCCTTCGCGCCGAGACGCGTACCGGGAGCCACGGGACCGGGATTTCCAGACTATGAGTACGGTAGAGCGACAACTCGAGGAGATGCGAGCAGAGATCACGAGCGAGGTACCGAGCGACATCACCATCACGGAGGTGACCTACGAGGGGCCGGAACTGGTCGTCTACACGCGGGACCCCAAGAAGTTCGCCCGCAACGGCGACCTCATCCGCAAGCTGGCCTCGAAACTCCGCAAGCGGATCACCGTCCGACCCGACCCATCGGTCCTCTCGCGACCCTCGGATGCCCGCGAGCGCATCCAGTCGGTCATCCCCCAGGAAGCCGGGGTGACGGACCTCGATTTCCACCCCGACACCGGCGAAGTCGTCATCGAGGCCGCGAAACCGGGGATGGTCATCGGTCGCCACGGGTCGACGCTCCGCGAAATAACACAGGAGGTCGGCTGGACGCCCGAAGTCGTCCGCACGCCCCCCATCGAGTCCTCGACGGTCTCGAACGTCCGGAACTTCCTCAAGCAGGAACGCGAGGAACGCCGGGACATCCTGGAACGCATCGGCCGGCAGATCCACCGCGAGGAGATGTCCGACGACGAGTACGTCCGCATCTCGACGCTTGGCTGTTGTCGCGAGGTCGGCCGCGCCTCGTTCATCCTCTCGACACCCGAGACCCGCGTCCTGATCGACTGTGGCGACAAGCCCGGCGCCGAGGGCGAGGTCCCCTACCTCCAGGTGCCCGAGGCGCTGGGTGCCGGCCCGAGCAACATCGACGCCGTCGTCCTGACCCACGCCCACCTCGACCACTCCGCGCTGATTCCGCTCCTCTACAAGTACGGCTACGACGGCCCCATCTACACGACCGAACCCACCCGCGACCTGATGGGACTCCTGCAACTGGACTACCTGGACATCGCCGCCAAGGAAGGACGGACGCCCCCCTACGAGTCCGAGATGGTCCGGGACGCCATCAAGCACACCATCCCCCTCGAATACGGAAACGTCACCGACATCGCGCCCGACATCAAACTCACGCTGCACAACGCCGGCCACATCCTCGGGTCGGCGATCTGTCACTTCCACATCGGCGACGGCCTCTACAACGTCGCCTTCTCGGGAGACATCCACTACGAGGACACCCGCCTGTTCAACGGCGCGGTCAACGAGTTCCCCCGCGTGGAGACGCTCGTCCTCGAGTCGACCTACGGCGGCCGCAACGACTACCAGACCGACCAGGAGGACTCCGAGCGGAAACTCAAGGGGATCATCGAGAACACGCTGGGGCGTGGCGGGCACGTCCTCGTCCCCGCATTCGCGGTGGGACGGTCCCAGGAGATCATGCTCGTCCTCGAAGAGGCCATGCGCGAGGGCGAACTCCCGACGGTGCCGATCCACCTCGACGGCATGATCTGGGAGGCGACGGCCATCCACTCGACCTACCCGGAGTACCTCCGGGACGACGTGCGTGACCGCATCTTCCACGAGGACGAGAACCCCTTCCTGGCCGAGCAGTTCAACCACATCGACGGCGGCGAGGACGAACGCCGCGAGGTCGCCGACGGCGGCCCGTCTATCGTCCTCTCGACGTCGGGGATGCTGGAGGGCGGTCCCATCCTCTCGTGGCTCGAACATCTCGGGAGCGACGGGGACTCGACACTGACGTTCGTCAGTTTCCAGGCCCAGGGGACGCTGGGCCGGCGGATCCAGAGCGGCCGCCGTGACCT
>PXSG01000073.1 GCA_003023485.1 Halobacteriales archaeon SW_10_68_16 | reverse complement strand
ACTGTCGGCCTACGCCGCGCTGACCGGCCGGACGGCCGACGCCGACGCGGGCGAGTACACCTTCCTCCTTGAGAGTGCCGAGAAGGTCGCCTCCAGCGACCCCGACGGCGCCTTCGCGCCGACCGAGGAGGAACGCCACGCCCGCTTCTCGTTCGTGGGTTACGACCCCGAGGCGGTCGTGACCGTCGACCCCGACGGGACCGCCATTGAGGTACTGAACGACCGCTATTCGGGCCTCCTCGCACCCAACGGCGGCGACACACTCGACAGCTTACGCGCGGCGCTCCCCGACGTCGACCTGCGTGGGTTCCCCGAGCGGGACCGACAGACCCTCGACGGCGGCCTCGTCGGCTTTCTCTCCTACGACGCCGTCTACGACCTCTGGCTCGACGAGGTCGGGCTGGAGCGGCCCGACTCCCGGTTCCCCGACGCGCAGTTCGTCCTCACGACGAAGACGGTCGCCTTCGACCACGCCGAGGATGGCGTCTCGCTGGTGTTCACGCCCCTCGTCCGCGAGGGCGAGGACGCCGGCGCCCGGTACGACGCGCTCGCCGCCGAGGCCGGGCGGCTCGAGGACCTGCTGGGGAGAAAGCGGGGCCGCGCGAGGCCTACGAAGAGGCGGTCGAGCGTGCGAAGGAGCACGTCTACAGCGGCGACATCTACCAGGGCGTCATCTCGCGGACGCGGGAGCTGTACGGCGAAGTCGACTCGCTTGGCTTCTACGAGGCGCTGCGGGCGGTCAACCCCTCGCCGTACATGTACCTGCTGGCCTACGACGACCTGACGGTCGTCGGCGCGAGTCCGGAGACGCTGGTGTCGGTCGGGGGCAGGCGCGTCGTCTCGAACCCCATCGCGGGGACCTGCCCCCGGGGATCAAGCCCCGTCGAGGACCGCCGGCTGGCCGGCGAGATGCTCGCCGACCCCAAAGAGCGCGCCGAGCACACAATGTTGGTCGACCTGGCGCGCAACGACGTCCGCCGGGTCGCCGCGGCCGGCAGCGTCCGCGTCGGGGAGTTCATGAACGTCCTCAAGTACAGCCACGTCCAGCACATCGAATCCACCGTGACAGGTACCCTCACCGACGAGCACGACGCCTTCGACGCGGTGCGGGCGGCCTTTCCCGCGGGGACGCTCTCGGGGGCGCCGAAGATCCGCGCCATGGAGATCATCGACGACCTCGAACCGACGCCCCGCGGTCCATACGGCGGCGGTCTGGGCTACGTCTCCTGGGGGGGCGACGCCGACTTCGCCATCGTCATCCGGACCGGGACCGTCGAGGACCTCGACGTCGACCACGAGGCGTCCCAGCGCGTCACCGTCCGGGCCGGCGCGGGCATCGTCGCCGACAGCGACCCGACCGCCGAGTACGAGGAGACCGAAAAGAAGATGGATAGCGTCCTGACCGCGCTGGAGCGCATTGAGGGTGACCCCGTGGCCGTCGACGAGGCGGGGGCAGGCACCGCCGGGGAGGTGACCCGATGAGTTCCAGCGAGGGTGGCCGGGAGGCCGTGGGGACCGACAGCCCGGGCAGCGCGACCCGGACCGGCGACGCCCCCGCGGGACTCGGGGAGGCGACGCGGGTCCTGTTCGTCGACAACTTCGACTCCTTCACCTACAACCTCGTCGAGTACGTCAGCGAACACGCCGACACCGAGGTGGTCCGGAACACGGCCACGCTCGCGGAAGTCCGGGCGGCCGACCCCGACGCCATCGTCATCTCGCCGGGTCCGGGCCACCCGAAGAACGACCGCGACGTCGGCGTGACGACCGACGTCCTCCGGAAACTAAGCCCCGAGGTGCCGACGCTTGGGGTCTGTCTCGGCCTGGAAGCCGCCGTCCACGCCTACGGCGGCGAGGTCGGTCGCGCACCGGAACCCATCCACGGGAAGGCCGTCCCCATCGAACACGACGGCGAGGGCGTCTACCGCGGCCTCGACCAGAGCTTCCAGGGCGGGCGCTACCACTCGCTCGTCGCGACGGAGGTGCCCGACTGTTTCGACGTGACCGCCACGACGGACGCCGCTGGCGAGGAACTGGTCATGGGCATCCGCCACCGCGAGCACCCCATCGAGTGCGTGCAGTTCCACCCCGAGAGCGTGCTCACGGCTGTCGGCCACGACGTCATCCGGAACTTCCTCCGGGGGCCTAGAGCACGCCGAGGCTGAATCCGAGTACCCCGAGCACCCACAGCACCGCGATGGCGGCCAGCGCGATCAGGACGAGCCGCCACGCCAGCGCGAGGAAGAACCGCCCCACGAGGATGATCACCGCGAGCAACACGAGCGTCACGAGGATGCCGGGCGGGGATCCGAGTGGCCCGAGCGCGAGGACTGCTGAGACTCCCATACACGCCACCTGCAGCGGCGACGGTATAAGCCTCGTGGCTGCAATCTCCACCCGAAACCCCCCGTTCTTTCTACTGGGAAACCCGGAGGAAGGAACCGGATTCGGGCTGACCACTTTCACTTTCACCGTGGTCTGGTGACCATTAAGGAGTTCCGTCTCGTGACTTTCGTCCGGACGACTGTTCCGGGCGTCCGACGAGATCGGCCCGAAACTACCAGAACAGAGACAGCCGTATCGAATTACGAGAATCCGCAGACGAAAAGGTTATTTGCACCCGAGCAGAACAGAACGTTCGCAAAAATGATAGGAATGGGGAAGCGCAAGCGGCCAAGGATCGCACGACAGACAGCCGGTCGGGGTGACCGCGCATGAGCCGGCACGTCGGCGCGGGCGAGGTCAGCCTGCCGATAAAACGGACCGTCGGCGACACGTTAGAGGACCGACTCACCGACAACGCCTACGACAACATCCTGCCGGCACGCTACCTCCTGAAGGACGCCGACGGCGACGTGATCGAGGCCCAGGAGGACCTCTTCGAGCGCGTCGCGAAGAACATCGCCCTCGCCGAGGCGGTCTTCGAGGCGCGCACCGAGGGCCTGGAGGTGACGGTCACGCCCGACCAGCTCAAGCCCGACCACCCCCGCCGGGACGAGCTCGCCGAGGAGGTGTTCGGGAAGGGCACCACGGCCCAGGACGACGTCGAGACGACCCTGACCGCCTACAACGTCAACAAGTTCGCCTACGAGACGGTCGTACCCGAACTGCCGGAGGGGATCCGCGAGCACGTTGAGGAGACCGCCGCGCAGTTCCAGGAGCTAATGGAAAATCTAGATTGGATACCTAATAGTCCGACCCTCATGAACGCCGGAGATGAACTCCAACAGTTATCTGCATGTTTTGTCATGTCTCCGGACGACGATATAACAGACATCCATGAAACGGCAAAAAATGCCGCAGAAGTGTTCCAGAGCGGTGGCGGTTGCGGGTATGCCTTCTGGCAATTACGCCCCTATGGAGATGCTGTTGGATCGACCGGAGGGATTGCCAGTGGTCCGATAACGTTCATGCGGACATATGATCAATTATGCGAGACTATCGCCCAGGGCGGCGCCCGCCGCGGGGCCCAGATGGGCGTCATGCGCGTCTCGCATCCCGACGTCATCCAGTTCATCCACGCCAAGAACAAGGACGTTTCGCTGGCCCACACGCTCCGCCTGAACGACCCCGACGACTTCACGCACAACTCCTTTGCCGACGCCCTGGCGGAGG
>PXSG01000072.1 GCA_003023485.1 Halobacteriales archaeon SW_10_68_16 | reverse complement strand
GGCCAGCTGGCACTCGACCCGAGCGACGACCTCTACCGCCGTCTCGTCGTCTCGATTCTCCGCCAGCAGGTCTCGATGGCCTCGGCCGCGGCGACCCGCGAGCGCCTCTTCGACGCCGTCGAGGTGACGCCGGAGGGAATCCTCGCCGCCGACGAGGAGACGCTTTGCGAGGCCGGGCTCTCGCGACAGAAGACGCGCTACGTCCGTGCCGCCGCCGAGACGTTCCGCGAGGCGGGCTACGACAAGGCGTACTTGGCGGACATGACCGACGAGGAGATCGTCGCGACGCTGACCGACATCACCGGCGTCGGGCCGTGGACGGCACGGATGCAGCTCCTCTTTACGTTCGGCCGGCCGGACGTCTTCCCCGTCGGTGACCTGGGGGTCCGGAAGGGCATGCGGACGCTGCTGGGCGACATGGACCGCGAGGGGATGATCGCCGAGGCCGAGCGGTGGCGACCCTACCGGAGTTACGCGTCGCTGTACCTCTGGCGCGTCGAGGAGGACATCGCCGACAGCGTCGCGGAAGTGACCGAGGAGTGACACCCGACCGTTTACGGCACAGCGCCCCCAAGCGTCGGACGAACCACCAGGGTGGCTGTCACGCATGGCCCGGTACGCGACCATCGTCGAGGACGGCACCATCTACGTCGGCACCGACGAGGGCCGACTGACCGTCGGGGAGGTCGAGGCCGCCCTCGAAGTCGTGGGTGGCCCGTCCTGGACCATCCAGTACTCCGAGGAGTACAAGCAGCGCCACCCCAAGACGGCCACCGCCGACGAGGGCCTGACCGTCGACGTCGTGGACATGATGCGGGCGATGACCCACTCCGAGCGGTTCGTCGAGACGCTGGCCGCCCAGCCCGCCGAACCGACCGATGGCGACGACGTCTCGCCGCGTCTCGGGCTGTTCGTCGGGAAACTCCTGGAGAACTTAGAGAGCGGCGTCGATTGAGCCGACGGCCTGGAATCCGGGATCAGTTCTCCCGCCGGGACGCCATCCGCTGGAGAGCCCCGGCGATCGCCTCGAATGCGACGAGGAACCGATGGCGGGGACCAGTCTGACATCGCCGGGCGTTGGCAGGCACACTGCAAAACGCTTCTGCAGGTCAGTCGTTCTCCGGCGGGTCACGGTATTCGTCGAGCGTGCGCTGTCGGTCCCGCCAGCGGTCGGACACCCCCGAGACGCTCACGTCTCCAGTCCCGCCCCAGTTGTCGAGTGCGGCCTGCTCGCCGGCCGCGAACGAGAGGTTCGAGACGCGGACCCCGAGTTTCCGGACCTCGGCTGCCGCGAACTCCTCGAGGAGGTCAAGCGCCACGTCCCGCACGAGGGGCGGGTCGTCGACGGGGCCCGGGAGCGTCTCGGCGCGCGTGTGGACGTCGAAGGGCGGAGTGACGACCTTGATGCCGACGGTCCGGTAGAGTGCGCCCTCGCGACTCGCGCGGTCGGCGACCGACGCCGCCAGCTCCCCGACGGTCTCGCGCTTGCGCTCGGGGTCGTCGGTCGCCTCGGTGAACGCCGACTCCCGCGAGAGGCTCTTTGGGTCACCCTTCGGTTCGACCGGGCGGTCGTCCTCGCCGCGGGCGTAGCGCCGGACCGCCAGCCCGCGCTCGCCGAACCGCTCCTCGATGCGCCCCGGGTCCGCCGCCGCCAGGTCGCCGGCCGTCTCGATACCCAGTTCGCGCAACTCGCGGGCGGTCACCGGCCCGACGCCGTGAACCGACTCCACAGGCAGGGGGTCGAAGAAGTCCTGCACTTCGCCGGGCTCGACCACCACCAGCCCGTCGGGTTTGTCGCGGTCGCTGGCGACCTTCGCGGCGCTCATCGTGGGTGCGACGCCCACGCTCGCGGTGACGCCTACTTCCTCGTCGATCCGCCGCTTCAGGTCCCGGCCGAACTCCTCGGGGTCGCCGTCCCACCCGACGCGGTCGGTGACGTCGAGGTAGGCCTCGTCGACGCTGACCTCCCGTACCGTGTCCGCGACGTCGTGGAGGACCGCCTTGACCTCGGCCGCGACCGACTCGTAGTACTCCATGTCGACCGGGCGGTAGTACCCGGCCTCGTCGACGTCCAGCTCCGGATTCCCGGCAACCTCGACCGTCCGCGGGAGCAATTCGAGGGCCTCGGAGATAGCCTGGGCCGACTCGACGCCGTACGCGCGGGCCTCGTAGCTCGCGGTCGCGACGGCACCGTGGGTCTCGCCGGGTTCGTATCCCATCCCGACGACGACCGGTTCGCCACGCAGCGCCGGCTCCCGGAGGCGCTCGCAGGCGGCATAAAAGCAGTCGACGTCGACGTGACAGACCACGCGGTCCTCGCCCTCGGGCGCGCCCGGCAACCGCGCGGACCGCACCATACACTGTCTTCGTACCTCTGGTGGTTAAGCGCGGCCATGCCGGGGCGAAAGTAGTCACTCGCCGTCCGACGGACGCAAAAATGCGGTGTCTGCCGGCCGGAACACACCGGGAAGCGTTGCCTGGTCTGGGGTGCCAATGTGGCGGTCACGTCGGCGGTGGCCGGCCTGTTGCGTGCAGCGGGCGGGACCGCCAGTGACCGACAGTTTCAACAGCGAACTCACGAAACTGTGGGCCGTGAACGCCAACGACCGGTCGATCGTGGGGCTGGTGATGGCCGCACACGCGATGGTCCACACCTACGAGCTGTCGATCCCGGTGCTCATCCCGATCTGGCTGGTCGAGTTCGACGTCCTGAACCTCGGGCTGGCCCGGTTCCCGGTCAACGAGGCGACGCTGGGGGCGCTGGTCGCGGTCGGCTACGGGCTCTTCGGCCTCGGGGCGCTGCCCAGCGGCGTCCTCGTCGACCGCCTGGAGGCACGCCTGTTGATCGTCGGCTGTCTCCTCGGGATGGGCGCCTCGTTTTTCGTGCTCGCGGTCGCCCCCTCGCCGCTGGGGGTCGGCCTCGCGCTCGTGGTCTGGGGCGTCGCGGCCAGCGTCTACCACCCCTCCGGGCTCGCGCTGATCAGCCGCGGCGTGAAACAGCGTGGCAGCGCCTTCGCCTACCACGGGATGGCCGGCAACGCGGGCATCGCTGGCGGCCCGCTGGTGACGATTCTCCTGCTCGTCCTGCTGGACTGGCGGGTGGTCGTCGCCCTGCTGGCGGTGCCGGCAGTGGTGGCCGCGCTCGCGGCCGTCCGGGTCGACATCGACGAGCGTGCTGCCGTCAGCGCGACCGACGGCGGCGGACGGACCAGCAGCGACGTCTCCTCGGTCGGGGATTTCCTGGCCGACGCCAGGGTGTTGTTCGCGAGCGCGTTCGTCCTCGTCTTCGTCCTCACGTTCTTTTCGGGGCTGTACTACCGTGGCGTGTTGACCTTCCTGCCCGCACTCCTCGGGGACTTCTCGCTCCCGTCGCTCGACGTGGGCGGGCGGACGTTCGGCGCCGGCGACTACGTCTACGTCGGCCTGCTGACGGTCGGTATCGTCGGCCAGTACGCCGGGGGCAAACTCACCGACCGCTTCCGTCCCGAACTCGGTCTCTTCAGCGGCTACGGCACCCTCGCCGTCGTGGCGGTGCTCTTCCTCCCGGCGGCCGTCAACGGCCTGCCCGCGCTCCTGGCCGTCGCCGCCATGCTGGGCTTTTTTCTCTTCGCCGTCCAGCCGTTCTACCAGGCCAGCGTCGCCGAGTACACCCCGCCAGGGAAGCGGGGCCTCTCCTATGGCTTCACCTACCTCGGCGTCTTCGGCGTCGGCGCGCTCGGGGCCGTCATCGCCGGAACGCTCCTGACGTACTTCACGCCCGAACAGCTCTTCCTCGTGCTCGCGGGACTGGCTGTCGGCGCCGCCACCCTCGGTGGCTACCTCTCCTTCCGGAAGCCATCCACCGACGTCTAGAATTCGGTCTCCGGCGCGGGCACACCCTCCTCCCCGGTGGGCCCGTCGAGGTCGTACTCCTCGCGCAACTCGCGGATGCGGTCGCGGATATCGGCGGCGAGTTCGAACTCCAGATTGTTCGCGGCCTCCTGCATCCGTGCTTCGAGTTCCTTGAGGACCCGGGCAGCCTCGCTCTCGTCTGTCGGCTCTAACTCCGCCGTTCCGCCGGTGTCGGTCTTGCTCCCGGGCAGGTTCGTCTCGCCGACGGCCTTCTCGATGGTCCGGGGCTCGTGGCCGTGTTCCTCGTTGTACGCCTGCTGGATGCGCCGACGCCGCCGGGTCTCCTCGATGGCCGACTCCATGGCATTGCTGGGTTCGTCGGCGTACAGCACCACCTTGCCGTTGACGTTCCGGGCGGCCCGGCCCATCGTCTGGACGAGCGTCGTCTCCGACCGCAGGAACCCTTCCTGGTCGGCGTCCAGGATGGCCACCAGCGACACCTCCGGGATGTCCAGCCCTTCCCGCAGGAGATTGATTCCCACGAGGCAGTCGAACTCGCCGAGGCGGAGTCCGCGGACCAGTTCGTGGCGTTCCAGGGTGTCGGTCTCGTCGTGCATGTACTCGACGTCGATACCCGCCTCCGCGAGGTATTCGGTGAGGTCCTCGGCCATCCGCTTGGTGAGCGTGGTTACCAGCGCCCGCTCCTCGTCGGGCAGCGCGTGCAACCGCTCGATGAGGTCCGAGACCTGGCCCTCTACGTCACTGATTTCGATTTCGGGGTCGACGAGGTAGGTCGGCCGGACGATCTGTTCGACGACCTGGTCGCTGGTCTCGCGCTCGTAGTCGCCCGGCGTCGCGGAGACGTACAGCGTCTGACCGGTTTTCTCCTCGAACTCCTCGAAGGTCAGCGGCCGGTTGTCGAAGGCTGTCGGCAGCCGGAAGCCATTGGCCACGAGGCTCTCCTTGCGCGATTTGTCGCCCTCGAACTGCCCCCGGATCTGTGGGATGGTCTGGTGGGACTCGTCGACCACGGTGAGGAAATCGTCGGGGAAGTAATCGAGCAGGGTGTAGGGCGGCTCCCCGCTGTCGCGGTCCGAGAGATGCACCGAGTAGTTCTCGATGCCCGAACAGTAGCCCGTCTCCTCCATCATCTCCAGGTCGAAGGTGGTCCGTTCCTCGATGCGCTGGGCGGCGACCATGTCGCCCTGGCGCTCGAAGTACCGTACCCGATCCTCCAGCAGGTCGCGGATCTCGTCCATCGCGCGTTCGAGGCGCTGTTCGGGAATCGAGTAGTGCTCGGCGGGGTGGACCAGCGTCGCGGGTTCCTCGCTCTTGATTTCCCCCTCCAGGGGATCGACCTTCCGGATGCGGTCGATCTCGTCGCCCCAGAATTCCACGCGGAGCGCGTACCGGCCGTACATCGGGTAGATCTCGACCGTGTCACCCCGCACGCGGAACGTCCCGTGGGTGAAGTCGACGTCGTTGCGCTCGTAGTTCAAATCGACCAGCCCCGCGAGGAGGGCGTCGCGGTCGACGCGCTGGCCGGCCTCGATGCGCAGGGACATGTCGACGTAGTTCGCGGGGTCGCCCAGCCCGTAGATGGCCGAGACGGAGGCGACGACGATGACGTCCTCGCGGGTCAAAAGCGAGCGCGTCGCCGAGTGGCGCAGCCGGTCGATCTCGTCGTTGATGGAGGCGTCCTTGTCGATGTAGGTGTCGGTCTGTTCGACGTAGGCCTCGGGCTGGTAGTAGTCGTAGTAGGATACAAAATACTCGACGGCATTGTCGGGAAACAGTTCCCTGAACTCCTCGTACAGTTGCGCCGCGAGTGTCTTGTTGTGGGCGATGACCAGCGTCGGCTTCTGTATCTCCTCGACGACCCAGGAGACGGTGTTGGTCTTGCCCGAGCCAGTCACACCCAGCAAGGTCTGTCTGTCCATCCCCTGCCGGAACTCCTCGGCCAGCTGCTCGATGGCCTCGGGCTGGTCGCCCGCGGGCTCGAAGGGTGCGTCGACGCGGAACGGGCGGTCGACGTCGGGTCTGTCGGGCGAGAGGGGACCGCTGTCGCTCATTACCAGATGGTGGGTGGCGAGACACTTCAGGGGCGTGCTTGCTCCCAGGAGAAGGGAAGTCCCTACTCTATCCAGTCGACAGCCTCCTCTGTGTCCATCAGCGCGACGCCGATGTCCGACAGTTCCGACAGTCCCCGCTCGTAGGTCCCGGACGTGGCGTCGGGTACGAAGACGATGCGGTAGTCGCGTTCGCTCGCCTCGTATACGGTCGTCCGCGGGCAGTTCGGGAAGTTACAGCCACAGACGACCACCGTGTCGACGCCGCGGTCGGTCAGGAACTCGTCCAGGTCCGTCCGGAAGAAGGCGCTCCAGCGGGGTTTATACAGCAGCCACTCCCGGGACCCGACCTGCTGGAACGCGCCGGCGAGCAGGCGGTCTGCGTCGAGTCGGACATCCTCGGACGGTTTCAGTTCCTCGACCAGTTCGGCACCCTCCGTACCTGGTCGGACGATCTCCGCGCCCTTCTCGATGGCCGCTCTCCTGCACCGGTCGACGTTCGAGCCGTCGGCTCTGTAGAGGCGGACGACGTGGACGATCGGTGCCTCGACCGCCCTGAAGCTCTCGACGAGGCGTGCCATCCGCGGTACAGTGTCCATCGTCCCTTCGATCTCGGCCGGCGCGCCAGGAAGGGTGAAGTCGTTCTGCGTGTCGATGGTCAGCAACGCGGCCCGCTCCGGGTCGGGTCGCGTATAGGGGTCCATGGCAGACAAGTCGGAGAGCCGATACATATTGGTTGTGTGCATCGAACTGATCCCTCCCGCGAGGGCGACATCGAGACAGTCCAGTTTATGCGCTAGCGGAGACTCCAAGCGAGTATGTCCAGCGAGGCTGCAATCACGAGTGACGCCACCCAGGGTGTCGCCGTGGGGTCGCGGTGGTCTTTCTCGTCGTCTTCCTCGACCTGCTGGGATCCGGTATCATCATCCCCATCCTCCCGTTCTACGTGAACGTTCGGCGTCAGCGACCTCTTCATCGGGCTGCTCGCGGCCTCGTACTCGCTGGCACAGTTCGTCGCTGCCCCGCTGCTGGGCCACGTCTCGGATAGCCACGGCCGTCGTCCGGTCCTGATACTGACCGTCGCGCTTCTCGCCCTCGGGACGCTCGTCCCCCGGGTCGGTGGTCCAGTCTCAGACGTCGGCCCGGAACTCGAATTCGTGTGCGCTCGTCGCGAACCCGGCCAGCAGGTCCTCCAGGAACGCTCTCCGTGGCTCCTCCATACGTCACGTGCCGGCGCGGGGCGTGAAAACTCTGCCGTCCCCGCGGATAGCACGCCTTTTAGGTGCCCCGGCACAACCCGGGGGTATGCACCGCCGAGCCTTCCTGTCGCTGTGTGCCGCCGGCTCCGTGGCAGGGTGTTCGGCCTTCGGATCGACGAACCACGCGCTGGCGCAGGAGGACGCGACGGCCGTGACCGACACGAACACCGAACCCTACAGGCAGCGCCTGACACTGGAGTTCGAAATCCCCGCCGGGGAGTTCGCCAACACGGCACTGTCGCCCGAAGAGACGGAGACGCTCGCGGTCGACGTCACCGTCGACAGGGGCGTGCTGGACGTCTGGACCCTCCCGGAGTCGAACTACGAGAGCTACAGTAACGGCGAGGAGGTCCAGCCCAACCAGCAGCTGTCCGCGACCTCCGTGATCGGCGGGGCCACGCTCGTCGGCGACGTCGAGCCCGGCGACCACCGGGTCGTCTTCGACAACTCCCCCGCGTTCGGGTCGCAACCGGAGGGAACCGTCGCCGGCACCGCAGAAATCATACGGCGGCTCATGCCCGCGGCATTCTTCGACTTCAAGCAGACGCTCGAATCGAACGACATCACGTACGAGCAGGTCGGCGCCTCCGAGGACCGCGCGTGGTGGCTGGTCCGGTACAAGCAGGGCGCCGACCAGAGCCAGCGCGAGGCCGCCCTCGACGTGCAGGACATCCTGCTGGCCTACTCCGGCGTCGTGCCCGGCGAAGAGGACACACCGGACCACCGCGGCCTCAGGGTGATCGTCGAACGACCCGACGCCGATACCGTCCTCGTGCAGGCGCCGGCACCGCTGGCACGGCGTCACCAGCAGGGCGACCTCGAGGACCAGGAGTACTTCGAGGAAGTCCAGCGGACCACGCAGTAGCCCGCTCTCTCACGTCGGCCGACGGACACTCGGTCAGCCGTAGTGTTCCTCGAGATAGTCGACGATGTCGTCGCTCTCGTACATCGTCACGTCCCTTGCGGTGTCGACGAGGAACGGGATCTGGTCCTCGCCGCCCAGCTCCAGCATCTCGTCGTGGGTCCGGTCGTTGGTGACGTCACCGCCCTGGCCGCCCGGCAGGCGCGGATTGTGGGTCCGAACCCCTCGCGGTAGAGGCCGAACAGGCCGACGACGACCGCGACGAGAGCGATCCGCAACGCCGACCGGAGGTCCAGGTCCATCCGTCACTCGCCCATCTCGCGGAGGCGGTCGTTGAGTTCGGGGACGACCTCGTGGAGGTCGGCGATGACCGCGTACTCGGCCTTCTGGATGATGGCGGCCTCGGGGTCGGTGTTGACGGCCATGATGTTCTCTGCGCCCTTGCACCCGACCATGTGCTGGACGGCGCCGCTGATGCCACAGGGCATGTACAGCTTGGGCGAGATCTTGGTGCCGGTCTGGCCGATCTGGTCGTCGTGGCTGCGCCAGCCCTCGTTGACCGCGGCCCGCGAGGAACCGATCGCGGCGTCCAGCAGGTCCGCGAGTTCCTCTAGCTTGTCGAAGCCCTCGGGGCTGCCGACGCCGCGGCCGCCGCTGACGACGGTACGGGCCTCGCCCAGCGGGATGCCCTCCTCGTCGGACTCCTCGATGCGTGAAATCCGGACGCGCAGGTCGGACTCCTCGAGGTCGGGCTCGAACTCCTGGACGGCAGCCTCGCCGCCGTCCGTAGCGGGTTCGGCGCTGATCTCGTTGGGTGCCGCCGAGAGGAGTTTCGTCTCGCCCGACAGCCGGGCGTGTTCGAGCAGCGTGCCGCCCCAGCGCTGGCGGGTCAGTTCGTAGTCCTCGCCGGTCTCGACCTCCAGGCAGTTGGCCGCCATCGCGAGGTCGAGCTTCGCGGCGGCGTGGGCCAGCACCTCGTGGCCGCGCTCGCTGCCGGGCGCGATGACCGCTTCCGGGTCGAGGTCGCCGACGAGCTGGGCGACGGCTTCGCCCCACGCCTCGGGGGCGTAGGTCCCCAGCTCGGGATGGGAGACGGCGTGGAGCGCGCCGACGCCGTACTCGCCGACCGCGTCCGCGACGGCAGCGGCCTCGTCACCGAAGGCGACCGCCTCCAGGGGCGCCCCCGACTGCCCGGCGACGTCGCGGGCGAACGTGAGTGCTTCCAGGCTCGTGTCCTCCGGCATACCGGCTTCGTGTTCGACGAACGTGAGAATCATTCAGAGCACCTCCAGTTCCTCGAAGACCTCGATGACGTTGTCGATCGTCTCGGGACTGGCGTCTTCGCCGAGGATTTCGGCGGTGCCCTCGTCGGTCTCGGGCGTCTCCAGCCGGACCTTCTCCAGGCCGGCCTCGCGCTCTTTCTCGACGGGCACCGACTCGACGGTCTGCTTGCGGGCCCGCATCCGCGCGCGCATCGAGGCGTACCGGGGCTCGTTGAGCCCCTCCTTGACCGCGACGACCGCCGGCAGGTCGAGTTCGTAGACTTCCGAGCCGCCGCCGACCTCGCGCTCGGCGATGACGGTGCCCGACTCCTCCTCGACCGCGAGGGCCTTGATGCTCGTCACGATTGGCAGATCCAGTTGCTCGGCGACGCGGACGCCGACCTGGTAGTTGCCGGCGTCGGCCGACTCGTTGCCGAAGATGAGGAGGTCGAACCCGTCCTCTTCCATCCGGTCGGCGATGTAGTCCGCGATGGCCCCGGCGACGTTCTGGGGGTCCCACTCCCCGCCGCCGTTGTCGAGGAGAACGCCGTCGTCGGCCTGCATCGCCAGGCCCGTCCGGACCTGCTCTTTGGCTTCCTCGCCGCCCAGCGTCAGCACCGTCGCGGAACCGCCCGTCTCCTCGACGATCTGGACGGCCTCCTCGATGCCACACTCCTCGTGTGGGCTCATCGTGAACCCGAGGTTCGTCGTGTCGATGTCCTGCTGGTCGTCGGTGAGGACGATCTTCGCTCCCGTCTCCGGTACTCGTTTCAAACAGGCTAGTACGTCCATTGTCATGATGTTCGGTCTGGGTCAGAAAGGGAGTTTCGATTAACTCCGGATACGCTCGTTCTTGGGGTCAAAGAGTGGGCGACTGCCGACGACCTCGACGGTCACCGGGTACTGCTCACCCATGTACTCGACCTGCAACGAACGGCCCTCATCCGCGTATTCGGGCGGGAGATACGACATCAGGAGGTGCTTGCCGACGCTCGGGCCGGTGCCCGCGCTCGTCACGTAGGAACGGCGGCCCTCCTCGTCGACGATGACGTCGCCCTCCTCGTTGAGGACCGGTTCGTTGCCCAGCATGAACCGGCGCTGGCCGTCCGAGGAGTGGTGGTCGTCGACCGACAGCGTACACAGCGTCGCGGTGTTGTCCTCCTCGATGGCCTCGGCGTAGGCTTCCTTGCCGATGAAGTCGGCGTCCTTGACGCCGTGGAAGGTCAGGCCGGCCTCGGCGGGGTCGTACTCCAGTTCGAGTTCGTGCCCGAACAGGCGGTAACCCTTCTCCATGCGGCCGGTCGTCCCGTAGACGCCCATGCCGACCGGGCGGATGTCGTAGTCCTCGCCGGCGGCGGCGATGGTGTCCCAGAGGCGCTGGCCCTGGCCCATCGGGGCGTAGATCTCCCAGCCGAGTTCGCCGACATACGAGAGGCGCATCGCCCAGGCGTCGACCTCGCCGACGGTGATCTCCTGGCAGGTGTAGGGCGGGAAGGCCTCGTGGGACATGTCCTCCTCCGTGACCGAGTCGACGACCTTGCGGGCGTCGGGCCCCCAGACGCCCAGCGTACAGTACGACTCGGACTGGTCCATGAGGTGGACGTCGCCGTCCTCGGGGATGTGACTCTCGAACCACTGCTTGTCCGACCCGGCGACGGCGCCGCCGGTGACGATGCGGTAGTGGTCCTCGTCGAGGCGGGCAAACGTCAGGTCCGAGACGAACCCGCCGTTCTCGGCGAGGATGGGCGTGTAGACCGTCTTGCCGGGGTCGACGTGGGCGCGGCCGACCGCCATCTTCTCCATGTAGTCGGCGGCGTCCGAGCCGACGACGTCGAAGATGCCAAAGCCCATGTCGCCGATCATGCCGACGTTCTCGCGCATGTGGAGGTGCTCGCCGAGGATGATCGGCGACCACCACCGGGAGTCCCACTCGTTGGCGCGCAGTAGCCCGTCGAGTTCCTCGTTGTACTTCCGGACGAGGTCCTCGTTGGAGTTGAACCACTGCGGGCGCTCCCAGCCGCCGGCCTCGAAAAAGCGGGCGTCGAGGTCGTCTTGGCGGTTGTAGAAGGCGCTCGTCCGGAGCGGCCGCGAGGACTGCCACTGCTCTGTGGGGTGGACGATGCCGTAGATCTTCTGGTAGCCCTCGTGACCGCGGTTCTCGACGAACTCCCGGGAGGTGCCGTACTGGTGGAAGCGGTTGACGTTCGAGGCGTGGAGGTCGATGTCCGACCAGCCACGCGTCATCCACTGGGCGACGGCCTCGCCGATTGCGGGTGCCTCCTTGATCCAGACCGCGGCGACCGACCAGAGGCCCTCGACGTCCTGGAGCGGGCCCAGCAACGGCGCGCCGTCGGGCGTGACCGACAGCAGGCCGTCGATCGCGTGACGGATCCCCGCCGCGGGGTCGTCCAGCACGTCGGGCATCAGCTCGAGGGCGTCCTCCATCGACTGCTGGAAGGCGTCCTCGGTCAGGGGCGGCTGTGTCGGCGAGAGGGGCGCCTCGTCGATCGAGGGGACGTCATCGACATCCCACAGGATGGGCCGGTGCTGGTAGGAGCCGACCTCCATGTCGTTGCCGTGCTGGCGCTCGTACATCTGGGTGTCCATGTCCCGCACGACGGGGAACGAGATCTCGCCCTCGTAGTCCTCGAAGAAGTCGATGGGGCCGACGCTGATGAGCTGGTGGACCGCCGGCGAGAGCGGGATGCCCGCCTCGACGGTGCCGCGGTCGGTCTCGACGGCCTGGATCTCGCCCTCCTTGACGTGCAAATCGAGCACCTCGGTGTTCGGGGAGGTCTCCAGGGCGTCGCCGGCTCGCTCCCGCATCACGTCGCCCGCGCGCAGCGGGTCACACGTGCCCGCGCCCTCGCTCAGGAAGCCGCCCTTGATGATGTCCTCGTTGATGTAGGGGACCCGCTCTTTGACTTCCTCGGGGGTGAGGAGTTCCCCGGATTCGCCCCACGATTTGGCCGACTGCATCCGGCGGTCCAGTTCCGCCATCCGCTCGTCCGTGCGGGCGACCTCGATGCCCTCGCTGTTCTCGAAAGTGTCCATGTCCTTGTACTGCTCTATGCTCCGGCGGGTCAGGTGGGTCATCTCCTTGGAGTGCTCGACGGGCATCAGGAAGTTCGACGCGTGCCCGGTCGAGCCGCCGGGGTCGGGAAGGGGCCCCTTGTCGATCAACAGGATGTCGTCGCGACCCATCTCCGCGAGATGGTACGCGAGACTGTTCCCGACAATACCGGCACCGATAATGACCGTGTCCGCACTCGACGGAAAGTCGCTCGTGCTCATCTGTTACTCTCCTTTCGCATGTCGAGGATAGCGTCACGATAAATCGTCCGGTTCGGGCGCCTCACCACCCTGAAACGGCCGCCCGTCCCACAACACGTACGGGAGTTGTCAGGTTGTGAAGTGACTCGGCAGTTCGTCACCGACTGTCCAGTGTGGCGCGTGCGGTGCGCACAGCGGCGGCGTTGGGCGCGACGTCGTGGACGCGCACGAGGTCGGCCCCGCGTTCGGCCGCGAGCGCGGTCGCCGCGACGGTCGGGGCTGCGCGGTTTTCGCCCGCGACCTCGGCGAACATCGACTTGTTCGAGTGCCCGACCATCACCGGCGCGCCCAGCGCGCGGAACTCCCGCAGACGTTCCAGCAACTCGAAGCTCTCGGCCGCCCGTTTCCCGAAGCCCAGGCCCGGGTCGACGATGACCTGCGAGCGGTCGATGCCGGCCCGCTCGGCCAGGAGGAGGCGCTCGTTCAGTGCCGCCAGGATGTGGTCGACGACGTCGTCGTACCGGTAGCCACGCTCGGGGTCGACCGGTGCAGCGAGGCTGTGCATCACCACCGCCGGCACGCCGCGATCGGCCACCAGGCGGCGCATCCTCGCGTCGGCCAGGCCCGTGACGTCGTTTATCATGTCCGCGCCGGCGTCGAGGGCGGCCGCCGCGACCTCGGGTTTGCGCGTGTCCACCGACACCACCGCGTCCAGATCCGCCAGGCGCTCGACGACCGGCAGGACGCGCTCGCGCTCGACGTCGGTCGGAACGGGCTCGGCGCCCGGCCGTGTCGACTCGCCGCCCACGTCCACGACATGGGCGCCCTCGGCGACCAGCTGTTCGGCCCGCGCGAGGGCGTCGGCGGTGGCCTCGTACTCGCCGCCGTCGTGGAACGAGTCGGGCGTTACGTTCAGGATGCCCATGATCGCCGTACCCTGCTCCCAGGGGTACTCGCCAGCGTCGTCCGCTCCGGCAGTGTCGGCGGTCCCTGCCGCGGCGTCGCCGGCCCCGGTCGCGGTTCCGACGCGTGGCCCCTCGCGCTCGATACGGTCGTCGAAGGGCAGCGTCCGGGCAAGCTGGCGGGCGAGGTGTCGGCCCTCCCCTTCGACGTCCTGGAGTCGCTCGACGAGGTCCCCGTACTGGGCCAGCGTCCCGGTCAACACCACGTCAACGTGCTGGTCGGCAGCGGTGATCGCCGAGACGACACACCGCGCGCCGACGCCGAAGGCGGCCTCGCGCAGTTCGTCGGCCATCGGCCGCCGGACGTGAAAGCGGACGGTCCGGTGGACGCCGCTGGCGGCGTGTCTATCGCGCTTGGCTTCGGGGACGTTGGACTCGGCCATCAGCGCCCGGACCGCGCCCGCTGTCGGCGTGCGGACCGCCCGCGGGGTCCGCGTCCAGTGGTCGCGCGCCTCGCCGACAGTGTACAGCGACCCCGCGACGAGGACACAGTCGTCCGGGGCGGCGTCCGCGAGCGCGGCGTCGAGCGCACCGAGCACTGCGTCGAACTCCCCGACGTCGGCGTCGGTTTCGGCCTCGAAGACGGCAGCGAGGGTGTCGGTGTCCTGTGCGCGGTCGGCGTCCGGCGCGCCGAGGTAGACGGCGTCGGCGTCGGGCAGTTCCCGGGCCATCGCGACGTGGTCCTTGTCGCGCATCGCGCCGAAGACCAGGCGGAGCCGGTCGACGTCGTACCGGTCGACGAGCGAGGTCAGGGTCGCACACGCCGCGGGGTTGTGCGCGCCGTCAAGCACGACCAGCGGCGACCGCTCGACGACCTCGAACCGGCCCGGCCAGGTGGCGTTCCGGACGCCGGTCGCGATGTCCTCGTCGGTGACGTCGGCGACCTGGCGGGCGAGCGTGGCCGCGATCCCGGCGTTGATCGCCTGGTGGCCACCGAGCATCGAGGTCTCGGTCTCGACGGTCCAGTCCGGGCCCGCAAGCGTGACCGCGGATTCGGTGGCCGAGATCATCTCCGTCTCGGTGGCCTGCACGTCGACATCCCGATCCGGTTCGACGCCGTCGATGCCGCCCGGCCCGGGGCCGACGGTCACGACGTCGGTCTCCTCGCGGATGGCCGCGAGCGCGTCCCCGGTGGCGGCGGTCACCAGCGGGCGCCCGTCGGGCGCGCTCGTGGCGTCGTACCGGCCGCCGATGCCCACCTCCAGGACCGCGACGTCGACGTCCTCGTGGTCGAAGTGCCACAGCGCCATCGCGGTCGCGACCTCGAAGAAGGTTGGCGCCGACCCCTCGACGGACCGCTCGACGACGAACGGCCAGGCCGCCTCGACGAACTCGACGACCTGGTGTTTGGGGATGGGACGCCCGCAGACGCGCACGCGCTCGCGGACATCGTTGAGGTCCGGCGAGGTGTACAGGCCGACGTCGAGCCCGGCCGTCGCGAGGATTTCCTCGAGGACGCGGGCGGTGCTGCCCTTGCCGTTCGAGCCCGCAACCTGGACCGCCGCGAGGTCGTCGTACGCGACGTCGAGAAACTCGAGCAGCGAGGCCGTCGTCTCGGTGCCCAACTTGGGCCTGACACGCCGCAGCCCCTCCAGCGTGTTGACCGCCTCGTGGTATTCCATACCACTCTTCCCGGCCCGAGGTATTTCAAAACCCACGGGACCGGCTCGCGGGCGGGAGTCCGAATCACAACTAGCAATGTCAGTGACACGAATAGCCGTGGGCCTCCGTTACGGGGGGTTCTGAAACCCTTATGAGGGGACTGACACTACCGGGCCGCGTGAGCGAGCACGCCGGGACCATCGACCTGCCGCCCCTCGAACGCCTCGACGGGGACGGGCTGGAAGCCATCCACGAGGCGTCGATGCACATCATCGAGACGCTGGGCATCCAGCTCGACCACGAGCGGGCGCGGGCCGTCTTCCGCGCCTGTGGCGCCGAGGTCGGCGACGACGACGTCGTGACGATCCCCCGCGACGTCATCGAGGAGAGTCTCGCCTCTGCCCCGGCGGAGTTCGTCCTCCACGGGCGCAACCCCGAGCGGAACGTGACCGTCGGCGGCGACGGCCCCCCGGTGCGAGCGCCGGGGTACGGGCCGCCCTACGTCTACACGCTGGGGGAGGGCCGGCGCCGGTCCCGGCTGTCCGACTACGAGTTGCTGACGAAACTCGCCCACGTCGAGGACGTCATCAACTGCACGGGCTACAGCGTCTGCGAACCGACCGACGTCGACGGGCCGGAGAAACACTTCGCGATGCTCAAGCGGTCGCTGGCGCTGTCGGACCAGCCAGTGATGGCGACCGCCCGCGGGGGAACCCGCGCGAGGGAGTGTCTGGACATGGTGGGCATCGCCGTCGGCGACCGCGAACTGGCGGAGCCGTACGTGACGGGGCTGGTCAACACGGTCCCGCCCCGGCGGATCGACGCGGAGATGCTCGCCGGGCTGATGACCTTCGCCGAGGCCGGCCAGCCGCTGCTCGTCTCCTCGTTCACGATGGCCGGCGCGTCGGGGCCCGAGGCGTTGCCCGCTTCCATCGCCCAGGCCAACGCCGAGAACCTCGTGGGTATCGCACTGGCCCAGCAGCTCAACCCCGGGACGCCCGTCGTCTACGGTGTCCCCACCTCGAACATCGACACGCGGTACGGCTCGCTGACCATCGGAAGCCCCGAGTCGGCGCTGGTCGTCGCGGTCGCCGCGCAACTGGGCCGGTACTACGGCGTCCCGACACGGGCCGGGGGCAGCCTGACCGACGCGAAGACGCTGGATTACCAGAGCGGGTTCGAGTCGATGCTCGTCGGCGCCGTCACGGACATGGCGGACGTCGACTACGTGCTGCATGCCGCGGGCATCCTCGAATCCTACGAGACGGTCTCCCCCGAGAAGTTCGTCCTCGACTGCGAGGCGATGCGGTATCTCGACCGCTTTCGCCGGGGGTTCAGTTTCGACCCCGACGACCTGGGGCTCGAACGGATCGCCGAGGTCGAACCGGCCGGCCACTTCCTCGACGCGGCCCGCCCGCTCGGGGAGAGCGAGGCGTTCTACCACCCCGACGTCATCGACAAACGCTCCCACAGCGACTGGGCCGAAGATGGCCGCCGGTCGACGATCGAACTCGCGCGCGACCGCGTCGAGCGACAGCTCGAAGCCTACGAAGAGCCCCGACTGCCGCCGGATGTCGAGCGCGACCTCGAGGCGTACGTCGCGGCGCGGGGCCGCGCGGTCGAATGAGTCGGTGGCACTGCTGACGTCAGTCGATGACTGCGTTCGACCGGGGCTACCGTCACGAATATCTCCGGTCGTTCTCCAAGATGTCGTCGACTCTTGTGCGACTGTGACGACCGGCAAGAAAGCCCTCGGCCTCCCGGACAGTTGCATCGCTGCAAAGAAGAGAGCCATCCGAAACACGTCGTATCGGTAAACCTACTGAAACGCCAACATTGATTACCGCCTCGGGGGAACCCCACGACAGTATGTCTTCACTGGAAGAAGAGCAGGAGTTCCCGACGGACTACGAGATCGCACAGTCCGTAGAGAAAGAGCACATCGCGGACGTCGTCGAGCCACTCGGGCTCGAATCCGGCGACCTCGAACTGTACGGCGAGCACAAGGCGAAGGTCAAACTCGACGCCATCGAGCGCGTCCAGGAGGAACAGGACGCCGAGGCGAACCTCGTGCTCGTGACGGGGATGACACCCACGCCCTACGGGGAGGGCAAGACCGTGACGACCGTCGGGCTGGGCCAGGCGTTCAACCGGATCGGCGAGGACGCCCTCATCGCCATCCGCGAGCCCTCACTGGGACCGGTCTTCGGCGTCAAGGGCGGCGCCGCCGGCGGTGGCTACTCGCAGGTCCTCCCCATGGAGGACATCAACCTCCACTTCACCGGCGACCTCCACGCCCTGACCGCGGCGCACAACCTCATCTCGACGATGCTGGACAACCACGTCCACCAGCACAACGACCTCGAAATCGCGGTCAACTGGGTCAACTGGCCCCGCGCCATCGACATGAACGACCGCGTCCTCCGGGAGACGACGGTCGGCCTGGGCGGGGACGTCACCGGCGTCCCCCGCGAGGACGGGTTCATCCTCACCGCCGCCTCCGAGTTGATGGCGGTGCTCTGCCTCGCGGATTCCATCGCCGACCTCAAAGAGCGGGTCGCCCGGATCATCGTCGCCTACGACGAGGACGGCGACCCCGTCACCGTCGAGGACATCGACGCGACGGGCGCCGTCTCCATCCTCCTGAAGGACGCGCTGAAGCCCAACGTCGTCCAGACCATCGAGGGCACGCCCGCGTTTGTCCACGGCGGCCCCTTCGCGAACATCGCCCACGGTACCAACTCGCTGATGGCCGACGACGTCGCCTCGCGCCTCGCCGACACCGTCGTCACCGAAGCCGGGTTCGGGTCCGACCTCGGCGCGGAGAAGTTCATGAACATCGTCTGCCGGTTCGGCGACATGGAACCGGACGCGGTCACGCTCGTCGCCTCCGTCCGCGCGCTGAAATACCACGGCTACGACATGTGGCCGGCCGACCTGGACGAACTCGACGCGGAGAACATCGACGCCGTCAGGCGGGGGTTCGAGAACCTCGACAGGCACGTCAGCAACCTCCGGAAGTTCGGCGTCCCGGTCGTCGTGGCGGTCAACCGCTTCCCCGGGGACACCGACGCCGAGGTCGCCGCAGTCATCGAGCACTGCGAAGCGGACCTGGGCATCGAGGCCGCGGAGTCCAACGTCTTCAGCGACGGCGGCGAGGGCGGAATCGACCTCGCCGAGAAACTGGAAGCCGCCGCCGCGGCCGACTCGACGTTCGAACCGCTGTACGACCTCGACGACTCCATCCAGGAGAAGATCGAGACGGTCGCGACCGAGATCTACGGCGCGGATGGCGTCAAGTATCACGGCGACGCCGAGGACGACATCGAGCGCATGGAGGAGTTGGGCTTCGACGACGTGCCCGTCTGCATGTCCAAGACCTTCCACTCGCTGTCGGACGACCCCGAACTGAAAGGCGCGCCGGAGGACTGGACGCTGGAGGTCAAGGAGGTCTATCCCTCGGCCGGCGCGGGCTTTCTCGTCGCGCTCACCGGCGACGTGCTCACCCTGCCCGGCCTCCCCGCCGAGCCCGCCGCCGCGAACATGGACGTCGACGACGACGGCACCGTTCACGGACTGTTCTGATACGAGGTGTTCCATCGGCTCGGCAATGACGAGCATCGTGCGTCACGCCTCGCCGGTGTCGTCGGGGACCGCGGTGAATCCGAGCGTGCGAAAGCCGTCCGGATCGAAGGTAAAGACGTGTTCGACATCGCGCTCGTCGGCGAGCACACTGGTCGCGTGATCGACGAGTGAAATATCCTGGTCGTCGTATCGGTAGAACTCGTCACAGACGGCCGCGAACATCGGTTCGTCAGGATGAAGCACCGTTACCGACGGTGAGGCGCGGATACGTCGCAGGGCAGTCGTAGCGAGCGTGTAGTTCGCTCGCGCAAGCCCGAGGGTGACGAGCTCGG
>PXSG01000071.1 GCA_003023485.1 Halobacteriales archaeon SW_10_68_16 | reverse complement strand
GAGGGTGATCTCCTCGCCGTCGACCTGCACCTCGGTGTCGCCGTGGATCGGCGTCATGCGCGGGGCCTTCTCGCCGAGGAAGTTCTCGATGACGACGTGGTCGCCGTCGACGGAGACCTGCATCGGGAAGTGGGAGTAGAACACTTCCATCTGGTACTCCCAGCCCTCGATGACGCCGTGGATCATGTTCCGGACGTGGCTCTCGAAGGTGCCGACGGTCGCGTTCGTCTTCGCGTCCGTCTCCTCGACCTCGATGGACACCGCATCCTCTTCCACCGAGACGCTCACGTCCGGGTACCAGAGCCGCCGGGTGACGCTGCCGTTGGGCCCCTCGACCGTGAGGTCGAGGTGGTCCATCTCGGCGGACACCTCGTCGGGTAGTTCGACTGTTGTTTGCTGTGGCATTGGTCAGTATACGAATGCGATCACCTGGCCACCCACGCCCTCCTCGCGGGCCTCGTAGTGGCTCATGATCCCGTGGCTGGTCGTGACGACGAGCGTCCCGTAGTCACGGGCGGGGAGGAACCGCTTCTCCCACTTCTCGAACTCGTCGGCACCGGCGGAGTAGCGCGGTTTGACCGGGCCACACTCGTTGATTGCGCCTTTCAGTTCGACCTCGAACTCGCCGGCTTTGCCGTCGTCGACGTACTGGAAGCCGTCGATGTACCCGCGGTCATAGAAGACCCCGAGGACGCTGCCGATCTCGTTCGAGGCGGGCGATACCCGCTGTGTCAGGTGGCCGACGCTCTCGGCGTTGTTCACGCTCGAGAGTGCGTTGGCGAGTGGATCTGTGCTCGTCATGAGTACTTCTTGAACCCCATGCCCCGGGACACTTCGCGGAAGCACTGCCGGCACAGCCAGATGTCGTACTTGCCGACCAGGCCCTGCTCGCGCCCGCAGCGCTGGCACTCCCGGAGCTGTTCGGTGCGTTTCGCTGCCTGCTCGCCCGTGGGGTCGCTCTCGCTCTCACTCTCGCTCATTTCTCGACCTCCACGTCGAAGGTGTCCTCGACGAACGCCACCGCGTCGGCGACATCCAGCCGGTGGTTCGATGGGATGGGCCGCGAGGCTTGGTCGCGTTTGGCCACCCGGTAGCCCGGGCGCACGAGGTTGACCGTCACGTCCAGCCCGTAGATGCCGATCGTCGGGTCGTACTCCTGGCTCGGGAAGTCCGTGTGTTCCGTGACCCCGAAGCTGAAGTTGCCCGTGTCGTCGAACTGCGATTGCGAGAGTTCGACCAGCGGCAGCGCCGTCTCCAGGAACGCCTCCGCGTCGTCGCCGCGCAGCGTCACCTTCGCGCCGATGGGGTCACCCTCGCGGATGTCGAAGGCTGGCTCGGTCTCCGTGGCGATGGTCCGCACGGGCTGTTGGCCCGTTACCTCCGCCAGTATCTCCTCGGCGTTGCCGAGTTCGACACCGCCCTGGCCGACGCCCATGTGGACGACGACCTTCTCGACGCGGGGCTCGCGCATCTCGTGGAACTCACCACTTTCACTCTCGGAGCTCACTGTTCGTCACCTCCCTGGTCGTCTTCACTGTCGTCTCCATCACTCGCCTCGCTGTCTTCTTCGGCGGCTTCTTCGTCGTCATTCGCTTCGGATTCGTCGTCGGCGTCGACGTCTGCATCCTCGTCGTCTGCTTCGGTCTCCGTCTCTTCGTCTTCGTCGCTGTCAGACGGCTCGTCAGAGCCTTCTATGAAGTTCTCGTCGATGACGACGATGTACTCCGCGATTGTCTCGAAGCCGTCCCCGGAGACGCCGGGGGTGTCGTCCTGCGAGGCGATGACGTTGTTCGCGGCGCTGCCTGGCGTCACCTGGATCTCATCGATGCGGCCGATCTCGCCGGCGTGGCTGCCTGCGACGGCCGTCACGAGCGCGCCCTCCTCGTACTCGAAGTGGGCGACGACGTCGTCGCTCTCGTTTGCCACCACCAGCGAATCGCCGGGGGTGTAGGCCTCGTCCTCGACGAGCAGCGTCTGGCCGTCGTGCAGCGTCACCTGGACGTCGCCGCCGGGGACGTCGCGTTTCTCGACGATCTTGCCGAGTTTGCTCTGTGCGGCCTCGGCGTCGATGGGCGTCAGCGCGAGCCGACCCCCCTCGCCGGGGAACACGCGGTAGTACTCCTCGCGTTCCTGGAAGGCCAGGATGTCGAACATCCCGACGGGCCGTTCCTCGTCGGAGACGGCCGTGCCGTTGATGACGACGTTGTCCTGGTTCAAGGCGTAGCGCGCTTCCTTCCGGGAGTCGGCATAGCCGAGCACGTCCCGCAGGACCACAAGCAGGGGGACCCCTGCCTCGCCGTGCGGGCCGGCATCGGCCTTGACGGTGAACGTCTCGGTCTTGCGCTCGACGGGCCACCGCTTGGGTGCCGACAGTCGTTTCTGGTGTCGTGTCATGCGCTCCTGTCCTCCGATTCCAGCCGGGCCTGTCGCTCGTCGTCCGAGAGGTCCAGGCTCGTCGACGTGGACGACCGCCTCCTTGAGGTCGACCGCGAGGACCTCGCCGGTCTCCCCGGCGAAGTCGCCGCGCATCACCTCGACGGTGTCGCCCTCGTTGACCCGGACCGAGCGCTGGCCGTACTGCTCGCGGAGATCATCCGAGAGCGTGGCACGGACCTCCGAGTGGCGCTCGTGCAGCGGGGCCTCGGCCGTCTGTTTTCGCTGTGTGCGTGGTTTTTCGCTCATACTATCATCGTAGCTGCTGACGCGATACTTCCGAACCGCTCTGCGACCTCGCGCGCGATCGGACCCCGGAGTTCCGTCCCCCGGGGGTCGTCGTTCTCGTCGACGATGACCGCGGCGTTGTCCTCGAATTTGACGCGCGTGCCGTCCGGCCGGTGGATGGGTTTCCGCTGGCGGACGACGACGGCGTTCAGAACCTGGCGGCGCATCTCGGGGGTGCCCTTCGTGACCGAGACGGTCACCTTGTCACCAAGCCCCGCCTTGGGGTGGCGGTTGAGCGTCCCCGAGTAGCCGTCGACGCTGATGATCTTCAGTTCGCGTGCGCCCGTGTTGTCGGCACACGTCACCAGCGAGCCTTTCTCCAGGCCCGGCGTCACCTCGGCGTTCAGCGCCTCCATCACTCGTCACCTCCGTGGCTCGCGACCACGACGTGGCTCTTCGTCTTCGAGAGCGGTCGTGTCTCTGCGATCGTCACCTCGTCGCCTTCTTCCAGGTCCATGCACGGTGGTGCATGTGCCGGGATCCGGCTGCGCCGCTTCATGAAGCGGTCGTACTTCTCTACCTTGACGTCGTACTCTCGCTCGACGACGACGGTCTTGTCCATCTCGGTGGAGGCGATGTCGCCGACGATGGTCTGCCCGCGCACGGACAGCGACCCGTGGAACGGGCAGTTCTCGTCGGTACACGCCTGTGCTGGTTCCTGTACGTTCAGTCCTAGCGCCATTGTGAATCACCTCTCTGCTCGGTCCGTCGGGCCGGCCGGGCGACGATGCGCTCGCCCTCGACCGTGACGGTCGTCCCGTCGGGCAGCGCGAACGCGAACGTCGCCCCGTCCTTCGGGACCGTCGCCACCCGAGACTCCCCGCCCGTCTGGTCAGGACGCTCGATCCCGAGCGTCTGTGTCGTCTCCTTGATGACCTCGCCGGCGAGTCCGACCAGGTCGGGGTTCGACGCCGAGACCACCTCGACATCGAGGCCGGCGAGTTCGTGCCGGGGGAGCGTCTCGGGTGTGAGCCCCATCACTGGCCCTCCCCGGCGTCGTCGCCGATGTCGCCTTCCTCGCGCTGGATGGTCTTGATGCGGGCGATGGTCCGCCGGAGGTCCTCGATCCGGCCGGGGTTGTCCGGCATCCCGCCCGCCGCGATGACCGACTCCTCGTTGAAGAGTTCGGTCTCCAGCGTGTCGAGTTCTTCCTGTCGCTCCGCCGGCGTCATGTCGCGGATCTCCTCGGGGTGCAGGATCGTCATTCCTCGTCACCCTCCTTGTCGTCTCCATCGGCTTCCGTCTCCTCACTCTCGGCCGACTCCGCGTCTGCCTCGTCCATCTCCTCCATCAGTTCCTCGGCTTCGGCCTCGGTGTCCTCGTCGAGTTCCTCCTCGACGTCGGCGGCCAGGTCGTCGAGTTCCTCCTCGACGCCCGACTCGTCCGGGACGTCGGGCTCGGCGAACTCCTCGTCGACGACTTCCTCTTCGAGGACCTCCTCGTCGGGTTCCTCGTTGGTTGCCGGTTCGGTCGCCGCCTCGGCTCCGTCTTCGCTCTCGGGCGGGGCACCGATGGCCGCCGCTTGCTCGTCGGCCTCGTCGGGTTCGCCGGCGAGCAGTTCCTCGACTCCCTCGGCCTCCTCGACGAACTCGGAGACGTCGACGTCCTCGTAGATCTCGAAGTCGTCGGGGAGTTCGGCGTCCGGCGGGATGATCTTCACCTGCACGCCGATGGTGCCGAGTTTCATCACCGCGGTGGCGACGCCGTGGTCGACGATCTCCTCGGCGGGTTCGCCGTTGTGCTTGATGTACCCGCGGTTGAACTTCTCGACGCGCGAGCGTGCGCCCGTTACCTTCCCGGAGAGGACGATCTCCGCACCGAGTGCGCCAGCCTCCATGATGCGGTCGATGGTGGTGTGGCCGGCCTTCCGGAAGTACCAGCCCCGCTCTAAGGCGTTCGCGAGGCGGTCGGCGACGATGCGGGCGTTCAGGTCCGGTTCGTCGACCTCCTGGACGTCGACCTGCGGGTCGTCGAGTTCGAACTCCGTCTCCAGGGTGTCCGTGATTTTCCGGATGTTCTTCCCGCCCTTGCCGATGACCATGCCCGGCTTCTCGGCCTTGAGGACGATCTGTGTCCCCATCGGCGTCTTGGCGACCTCCATGCCGCCGTAGCCGGCTCGGCCCAGTTCGTCGGCGAAGAACTCGTCGATCTGGGTCCGCTGGAGGCCGTCCTCGATGAACTGCTGCTCGTCTGCCATCTACTCCTCACCTCCCGTCTCTTCGAGGATCAGTTCGACGTCGAGCTCGGGGGTGTTCCACTCGGATGCACGCCCCATCGCGCGGGGCTTGCGCCCGCGGTTCTCGCCGACCTTGTGGGGGGCGACGTGCATGATCTCCATGCTCTCGCCGTCGAAGCCCTGGTGGTCGGCGTTGCCGATGGCGTTCTCCAGCAAATCGAGGAACGCCCCGGCGGGCTTCTCGGGGTAGCGGCCGGCGTCCCAGCCGTCGACCCCGCTCTTGTGGCCGACGTTGGCGTTGTGCTGTTTGACCGGGACGACCTGTTCGCCCTCGATCACCGCTTCGAGATACTCGACGGCGTCGCCGGCGGTCATGCCCTTGATCTCGCGGGCGAGGGCCTTGCTGTGCTTTAAGCTGATCTGGCGCTCCCGGAGCATCGCTTTGGCCGTCGTGTCCGGGTCCGCGTCGACTGAGTAGCTGATTCCCATGTTATTTGAGTGGTACGAACTTCGAGGAGCGCGTCGCTCCGATGCCGGCCTGGCCGTGTTCGACGTCCTGCCGGGTGAGCTGGAACTCCCCGAGGTAGTGGCCCAGCATCTCGGGCTCGACGTTCACGCGCTCGAAGCTCTGGCCGTTGTGGACCGCGAACGTGATCCCGACCATCTCCGGGAGGATCGGCATGTCC
>PXSG01000070.1 GCA_003023485.1 Halobacteriales archaeon SW_10_68_16 | reverse complement strand
ATTACGCCCAGTTCCGCAAGTTCCTCTAGCCTCTGGCCGAAGGCAGGGCGGTCTTCGTGTATATCCGGTTCTGCCCGGCCAGAGGCACTAATACTCCTGGTTCCGCCAGTCTACCGAAGAGCGGCGCTTGTAGTAGACACCACCATGCGTCGGCTGGAACAGCTGACTGATATGAGATGGTTGTACGTCGAACCGGGTGACGACGACGCGGCGAAGATGTGCCGCGCCCAGCACGAGCGGGTCAAGGGACAGCTCTACGGGGGCGGCGAGGGGGTCGAACGGGTCGACCGGCCGCTTGTAATGAAACTCGGGACCCGCCACTTCACGGTCCACGGCGACGAGGAGGTTCCCGCCGACACGCTCGCGGTGCCCGACGAGGTGCTCGACGTGACGGTCCGCAACCCACCGACGCTGCGCGAGGTGTTCCTCGCCAAGGCCGACCGGGCCTCCCAGCTCCTCTCGCTGACTTCCCGGTGGGACGAGTCCGTCGACCCGATGACCTGACCCACCGGGATTTAAACCGTCGCGGGTCCCGGCTCCAGTATGCTCGACGACCTGCTCGGTCGGACCGAACTCAAAGAGCGCATCGAGGCCTTAGAGGAGGAGAAACGCCACCTCGAACGCCAACTGGAGGCCGAGCAGGAGCGCCGCGCGGACGCCGTCACCGACCGCCAGGAGGCCCAGCGCCGGGTCAACCGTCTCGAGGACCGCGTCGCCGAACTCGCGGACCGCGTCCAGCGCCTCCAGTCCGAAGACATCGAGATCTCCTTCCGCCGCGAGACGAGCGTCCGCGGGTCGCGCCTCGACGAGATTCTCGCCCGCCTCGAATCGATCGAGACTGGCCCCGAGGGGCTGTTGACCGCCTACGTCCCGGACGGTCACGATTTGCCCGACGCAGTCCGGGAAGCCTTCGTCGACCGTGCCGGCCTCGTCTCGCGGGCAGCACCCTGCCTGGCCGTCTCCGACGACGCCCGGTTGCTGGGTGTCTGTCTCTCCGTTCCCGTCGCCCCGGAACCGTTCGTCGAGTGGGGCGAGCGTGTCCGCCTCGACCGGTCGTGGTTCCGGCCCGAGGGGTCGTACACGCTCGCGCTCGTCCGCTCGGACCTGTTCGCGATGGGGACCTACGACGGCGAGGAGCGGACCGCATTCCACGGGTTCGACAGCGACCTGACGAGCCAGCACTCGAAGGGTGGATTCTCGCAGGCACGCTTCGAGCGTCTGCGCGACGAGGAGATTGCCGACCACCTCGAACGTTGCCGGGCCGCCCTGGAGGAACGGACGGCCGACCCGCTGTACGTCGTCGGCGAGCGCTCGGTCATCTGGGAGGTCTCGGACGTGGCCGCCGTCACCGAACCCGTCGATGCCACCGGCGATCCCGAGGCGGCGCTGGCCGACGCCGTCGAGGAGTTCTGGACCGTGCAGGTGCGCTCGGTCTGACCGGTTACTCCCCGACGGTGTCCGGTTTTGCGGCACCCTCACCGTGTGCGTACAGCATCGCGAGCACAACCGACGCGGCCGCCAGCCACACCCCGAGGACTATCGTTGCGATGACTATTTTCACCGTACCCACCCCACTGGATAGGCCCGAATCTGTCGGTCACTAATATCAAACTATTGTTTGTTAGTCGCGATGCACGACGCTCCGCGACGCTCGCGAGATCCATAGAACGGCCCACTCCCAGGAATGTGAGAGCGCCGCCGCCAGGGCTCGAACCTGGGACAACCACGTATCTGCGGCGCGCAGGTGTCCTACGCACCGTAACAGCGTGGTGCTCTACCAGCTGAGCTACGGCGGCACGCACTCAGCGGTAATCGGATTGCTTTCATAGGCGTTTCGCTTTCCGCCCTGCATCGACACGCTTTCACGCGCCTGCTCGCAACGGGCGGGCATGAGCGACGAGTTCGACGCCGTCGTCGCGCGCGTCCGTGACCGCGTGACGCCCACGTCCGAGGAACGCGAGCGCTTGGAGAGCGTCGTCGCGGACCTCGTCGCGGCGACCGAACGCGCAGTCGCGGACCTCCCGGTCGACGCCGAGATCGTCCACGTCGGTTCGACGGCCCGGGACACCTGGCTGGCCGGCGACCGCGACATCGACCTCTTCGTCTGCTTTCCCCCGGATCTGGATCGCGAGCGCCTCGAGGAGTTCGGCCTCGATGTCGGCCACGCCGTCCTCCCGGAGAGCCACGAGGAGTACGCCGAACACCCCTACGTCGTCGGCACCTACGAGGGCTTTCGCGTCGACCTCGTTCCCTGCTACGCCGTCGAGGACGCCACGGCTATCCAGTCGGCCGTCGACCGCACGCCCTTCCACTCGCAGTATGTCGACACACGCCTCGACGAGGACCTGGCCGACGACGTCCGGGTCTGCAAGGGGTTCCTCGGGGGCGTCGGCGTCTACGGGAGCGACCTCCGCACGCGGGGGTTCTCGGGCTTTTTGACCGAACTCCTGGTGCTGGAGTACGGCGGCTTCCGTCCGCTGGTCGAGGCCGCCGCCGACTGGCACCCGCCCGTCGAAATCGACCCGAAGGGCCACCGCGCGGCGTCCTTCGAGGATCCGCTGGTCGTCGTCGATCCCACCGACCCCGAGCGCAACGTCGCCGCGGTCTGCTCGAATGAGAACGTCGCCCGCCTCCAGCACTACGCCCGCGACCTGCTGGCCGAGCCCCGCGAGGCACCCTTCGAGCGCGACTCTCCCGAGCCACTCGACGCGGCCGGCGTCCGCGATGCCATCGGGGACCGCGCCACGACACCCCTCGCCGTCCGCTTCGACGCGCCCGACGTCATCGAGGACCAGCTCTGGCCCCAGCTCGAGAAGTCCCGCGAGGGGCTCGCCTGTGAACTCGACCGCCGCGGGTTCGACGTGTTCCGGTCGGCCGCCTTCGCCGATACCGGCAGCGACGCCGGGGATACCGCGGCGACCGTAACCGGCGACGCCGTCCTCCTGTTCGAACTCGAAGTGGTCGAACGCCCGGCCGTCGAGAGCCACGAGGGGCCACCGGTCCACGTCCGTAACCACGCCCGTGATTTCTACGAGACGTACGTCGACACCGACGCCTACGGCCCCTTCATCGACGACGACCGCTACGTACACGAGCGCCACCGCCCTGCTGGCGGGCGAGGCCGTCTTCGACGTGGCGCTGGGTGCCCACGTCGCGTCCGCACTCCAGGAGGGGTACGACCTGCTGGTCGGCGAGGATATCGCGGCGCTCGCGGACGCGTTCGGGACCGAATTGGCGCGGTATTTCCGGCCAGCGCCCTGAGGCTGCGCCTGAAACGAACGGCGAAATCAGCCGATGTAACGGAGGTCCTCGTCGGAGGGAGCCGGCGTGCCCTGTTCCATCTCCTGGATCTTGCGGACGACCTCCTCCATCTCGTCGGCGCGTTCCTCTAACGACGCGAAGTCGATCTCGAAGCCCAGCACCTCCTGGAGAACCTCGAGGACGGCCTGTGCGCTCTTGGGGTCGACGAGGTAGCCGCTGGTCTCGCCCATCAGGCAGGCTGCGTCGATTCCACGGCGTTCACCCAGCCCCAGCAGGAGGCCGCTGACGCCGACGATGCCCCCCGCGGGTTCGTCGCCGCGGAACTCGACGCCGGCCTCGGCGAGTTCCTCCTTGCCCGCCTGCGTCGTCGTCGCGCCGATGACGTCGTAGGTCTCGATGAGTTCGCCCGTCGGCACCCCGCCGAGTGCGAACACCCGCCCGGCGCCCAGCTCCTCGGCGAGGTCGAGGAAGGTCTCGGCGAGGCCGTAGTGGCCGACCGTGTCCTGGGCCTGATGGTCACCGGTGAGCACGAGCAGGTCCCGGCCGCCGGTCTCGACGGCGTGGAGTTTCGCTCCCACCAGTTGCGTGAGCCCCTCGTCGACGCTGACCTGCGGGGGGAGGTGCGTCGAGTGGACCCGCCGGACGAGCGTCCCGTCGCGTTCCTCGACGAGGTGTTCCGCCGCGAGTTTGCCGACGTGGCCGACACCGGGCAACCCCTCGACGAACGCCGGCTCCGAGAGGTCCGGTTCGGCGACGACCTCGATGTCGAATTCGTCCATACCCCCTACTCGCGCTTGCGCCGCTTAAGAGCGCGTCGATACTCGCCGTAGGGGTCCTCCGGGTTAAAGGGTGCCGGCGCACTGTTGCCCGCCTCGGCCCCACACTCGGGACACCCCTCTCCCAGCGTGTAGACGGGACGGTCGTGTTCGCGCTCCCAGGCCGAACAGACCAGAATGTCCGATTTCATGTGCTCGACGGTGAGCGACGCGCGGTCACTCCTCGTCTTCGTTGCGCTCGCGGTGGAACCGGGCGGTCCCGCCCTGCTCTTCGAGGACCGACTCGGCCCGCACGGCGCTCTCCTCGAGGTGTGACTCGGCGGTCTTGTAGTCGGGGGCCTGGACCTCGATGCGGTACTCCGGGGAGCCGACATAGGTAACCTCCAATTCGATTTCCTCCGGCACGTCTCCATCGCCCTCGGCGGCCGCGAGGGCCTCCTTGATGAGGTCGACGCCGTCGCTGTGCGGGCACTCGAGGTCGACGTAGCCCGTGACGTTCACGTACGGGACCGAGACGTTCTCGCGGGCAGTCTCGACGAGCGCCTCGATTTCCTCGTCCGCGAGGTCGGTCTCCGCGAGTGCCTCGGCGCCGTGAATGGCCGCCGCCTCGAAGCCGGCGTACATCGAGCCGAACTCGGCGAGGAGTTCGTTCGCGACGGCCGCGTACTGCTCGTCGGCGATGTCCGCGCCGAAGGCCAGTTCCATCCAGTTGTCGGCCTTCTGTTCGTTTTTCCACTCCTGGATCTTCTCCTTGCGCTGGTGGTCGTTGACGTCCTTGATCGAGAGGTCGATCTGCTGGGAACTCTCGTCGACATCCAGCACCTTGGCGACGACAGTCTGTCCCTCGCCCACGTGGTCGCGGACGTTCTTGATCCACCCCGACGCGACCTCGCTGATGTGACAGAGGCCGCGCTTGTCGTCGTACTCCTGGAGGTCCACGAACACGCCAAAATCCTCGATCTCGTCCACCCGGCCGACCACGAGTTCGCCGGGTTCGGGCCAGCCGCTGTACTTCATCGTGCCTCGACGGTCTCGACGACCTCGCCCTCGATGGCTGCCTTCCCGCCGGTCGGTTGCACCAGCGAGTGCCCGCAGACCTGGCAGGCGACCGCCGTGGCGGCCTTGCCGAAGACGACCTGAACGTTTTCACAGTCCGGACAGGCCACGCGGTAGAAGTCCCCGGGCATGGTTACTCCTGGAACTCCAGCCGCCCGGCGCGCCAGCCCTCGCGCTGGTGGGCCCGGCCACACTCGCCACAGCGGTACTTCAACTGGGTCTTCTTCGTGGGCTTGTCCCCGCCGGGCACCTTCGAGAACTTCCCGTCGTTGCCGATGCCCGACTGGCGCTCGCGCTGTCGGTCGTTGATCTTCTTCATGCCCGAGGAGCGGCCCGACCGGACCTTCTCGACCTCGTGTTCGTGGTGTTCGTTGCAGTGTGGACAGTACGTGTTCATCCGGCGTGGCATCTCCATAGATATCGACCTTGCGCGTGGTTCGGTATCGGCGTTTAAAACCCGTGCGATTCGCCCTGCGGTACGGTCACCCGCCGCCAGCGGCCGTGTACGCCTCGTTGCCGACCTCGGTCGCGGTGGCGTGGACGACGAGTCCCGCGATTGCGAGGTCACCCGCACCGATCGGGGTTCCGTCCCCGTCTCCACCGCCTCCGGAGGCGGTACCGGAGGTGTCGATGTAGACGCCGACCTCCAGCGTCTCGCCGGACTCGAGCAGGACGCCGATGTCGTCGTAGCCCGACCCCCGGTCGGGTGGTGACTGGCTGGAGATGTCGACAACTTCCGGGTTCCCACTGCCCTCACCCGCGGCGTCGACGAGTTGGCCGGCGAGAACGCCAAAGTCGACCGCGTTGTCGTCCGGAGTCCGGTCGCCGGGCACCTCTTCGAGGTAGAGCACGACGGCCTGGGTCCCGTTGTTCGTGACCTGGAACACCCGGTGGTACCGGGACGTCGATTATCGTGGCGTACCGGCCGTTGTCGCTGTCGGGGATGGATTCGAGACCTAAAATTCCGCTCCGGTCGCCCGCCGTCGAGACGGTGACCGTCCGTTCCGCCTGGACGTTGCTGAACGCACCGGTCCCGAACACTGCACCGCCGACGGCGACGAGTCCGCCGGCGCCGACGAGCACGGCCCGTCTGGACGGCATGGCCATTACTACACGCTCCAGGCACTTTGTATGGCGTACCTTGAACGGGCGTTCCCGTGGCCCATCAGCACGTCGACACGCATTTGCGGGGCCCCCGCATACGGCCGGGTGTGACAGCCGAGTACGACGCCGTCGTCTACGACCTCGACGGCACGCTGGTCCGTCTCGATGTCGACTGGGACGCCGTCGCCACGGAGGCTGCCGGCGTGCTCTCGGCCCGCGGCCACGACACCGCGGGGATGGACCTCTGGGACATGCTCGAGGCGGTCGAGGGCGAAGTCTCCCGGCGAACAGTCGAGGACGTCGTCGCCGAATACGAACGCGAGGGGGCCCGCACCTCCCGGCGTCTCCCCCTGGCCGAGGACCTGCCGCTCTCGGTCCCCGTTGCCGTCTGCTCGCTCAACTGCGAGGCGGCCTGTCGCATCGCCCTAGAGATGCACGGCCTCGACCGCTACGTCGACGTGGTCGTCGGCCGGGACACCGTCGACGCCGTCAAACCCGACCCCGAGCAACTGCTGGCTGCCCTGCGTGGGCTCGGTGTCGGGACGGACACGGCGCTGTTCGTCGGCGACTCCGAGCGTGACGCCGAGGCCGCACGCCGGGCCGGCGTCGGCTTCCAGTGGACAGAGGAGCGTCTCGACGGGTAGTGGGTATCGAACGCGTTCGGGCCAGTGCCGGTCGGCGAAACGCACGACATAAGTGCGCGGCGACGGAACTGTCGGGTATGTTCCGGAGCCGGGTGCATCCGGGGGTGACGTCCCTCCTCGCCACCGCCACAGTCGGTGTCTACCTCCTGGTCGTGGCGGGCGCGACAGCCGCGCTGGCCGACGCCGCCGCCGCGTGTTCGACCTGGCCGGGCTGTACCGGGTCACCGCTCGACCCCGCCGTCGCGGTCGCGCTGGGCCACCGCGTCGTGGCCCTCTTCGTCGGCGCGCTCGTCCTCGCTGCCGCCGCGGCCGTCGTCCGCGCCGGGGCGAGCAGGCGGGTGACCGTCGCGACGCTGCTCGCCTTGGTGCTGTATCCGGTCCAGGTGGGCGTGGGCGCACTCGTCGCACTCGGGGGCGGGGCGGCCCCGTTCCCCGGTGTTCACCTGCTCGTGGGCGCGAGCATCTTCGGCGCGCTCGTGGTCGCGCTGGCCTGGCACCCCCCCCTTGCCGACCGGCCGTTCCACGAGCGCGCACTCGGGCGGATGCTCGCGTACGTCCGCCTGACGAAACCCCGCCTGATGTGGCTGCTCTGCCTGGTGGCGGCCGCGGCGATGGCGCTGGCCGGCGGCCCCGAACTGACGGTCCGGACGGTCGCGCTGACGCTGGGCGGGGGCGTCCTCGCCATCGGCGCCAGCGGGACGTTCAACCACGTGCTGGAGCGGGACCGCGACCGCCGGATGCGACGGACCAGCGACCGCCCGGTCGCGACCCACCGCATCCCCATCGAGCGTGCCGTTGCCTTCGGGGTCGGACTGGCCGCGCTCTCGGTGACCGTCTTCCTCCAGGTCAACACGCTCACGGCACTGCTCGGGCTGGCGGCCATCGTCTTCTACAGCGTCATCTACACGCTCGTGCTCAAGCCCAACACCGTCCAGAACACGGTCATCGGCGGCGCCGCCGGGGCCCTGCCCGCCCTCATCGGGTGGGCCGCCGTCACGGGTCGTCTCGGCCTGCCGGGGGTCGTCCTCGCGGGGTTCATCTTCGTCTGGACGCCCGCGCACTTCTACAACCTCGCGCTGGCCTACAAGGAGGACTACGCCCGCGGCGGCTTCCCGATGATGCCCGTGGTGCGCGGGGAGACGATCACCCGCAAGCACATCCTCCTGTGGCTCGGGGCGACACTGGCGGCCGCGTCGGCGCTCATCTGGCTGACCGACCTCGGGTGGCTCGCCGCCGCGACGACGACTGTGCTGGGTGCCGTCTTCCTGTGGGCCGTGGTGGCCCTCCACCGCGAACAGACCGAACGGGCCGCCTTCCGGGCGTTCCACGCCTCCAATGCGTACCTCGGGCTGGTGCTCGTCGCCATCGTCGTCGACGCGCTCGCGGTGTGAGAGTACTCTACAGATCCCCGTAGACGACCTCCCCACCGACCACGGTCGTCGCCACGTTGATGTCGGCGATCTCGTCGGCGGATACCTCCCAGGGTGAGTCCTCAAGCACCACGAAGTCGGCGCACTTGCCGGGCTCGACGGTCCCCATCCGGTCCTCGTCGAAGCCGGCGTACGCCGCGCCGCTCGTGTACGCCCGGAGCGCGTCCGTGACCGAGAGACGCTGGGCCGGCTCGGGCGCTGTGACGGTCTGCTGGATGCCGTACAGCGGCCCCATCGGCATGCAGTCACTGCCAAAGGCGAGGGTGGCACCGGCCTCCTGCAACGCGGCGAAGCGGTTCGAGTCGCGGCGGCGCTGGACGCCCAGTCGGCTGTCGTACAGCCCTCCCTCGCGGGCCCACTTCAGGAAGTTCGGCTGGGCCGAAACCACGACATCCGAAGCCCCCAGCCGCTCGACCAGTTCGTCGGTCAATACCTCGGCGTGTTCGATGCGGTGGCGCTCGCCCGGGCTTTCTTCGAGTGCATCGAGCGCGAGTGCGATGGCCTCGTCGCCGATGGCGTGCAGCGCCACCTGCAGTCCGGCGTCCTCTGCCCGCGCGACCAGCGAATCGAGATCCTCGCGACTCTCCAGGAACACGCCGCGGTCGTCACCGCCCCCGTCGTCGGCCCCGCTGTCGGCGTCCGCGTAGGGTTCCGAGAGGCGGGCAGTGTGGCCGCCAATGGAGCCGTCGGTGTAGGTCTTGATCGCGCCGACGCGCACGCGGTCACTCGCGGCCTCTACCAGGTGCCCGGAGTCAGTCACCAGTCCGGTCTCGACGACGGCGTCGAGGTGGTCCGCCCAGTAGTTGGCGCGCACGCGCAGGGTCAGTTCGCCCTCGGCCGCCAGCTCGCGGTAGACCCGCGGCGCGGCCGAGCGCCGGACCATGTCGTGGACGGCGGTCACCCCGTGTGCGTTGGCGTGTTCCTGAGCGGCCCGGAGGTACGTTCGCATGCCATCAGGACCGGGTTTCGTCGCCTCGTAGACGACATCGTCGGCGCCCTCGACGAGGACGCCGGTCGGTTCGCCGCCGGCGGTGTGGACGTCGTCTGCGGGCATCTCCCCGCGGTGTCGCTCCAGGGCGTGGCTGTTGACCGAGACGACGTGGAGATCCTCCCGGAAGGCCGCGACGGGCCGGTCCTCGCTGACCGAATCGAGGTCCGCGCGGGTCAGATAGTCGCCACCCCACCGGCTCTCGTCGTAGCCGTAGCCCAAGAGCCAGTCGTCCTCGCGGTGGGCCGTGGATGCCTCGCGCAGGCGGTCCAGACACGCCGCCGGCGAGTCCGCGCCGGTCAGGTCCGCCTCCATGCGGCGCCGGCCCACGAACTCCATGTGGGTGTGGGCGTCGACGAATCCCGGCAGGAGGTGGCGACCCTCAAGGTCCACGACGTCGGTCCCGACACCCTCCAGAAATTCGACCTCGTAGGACGTGTCGACGCGGACGACCCGGCCGTCGCGGACGGCGACCGCCTCCGCCCTCTCTCCGCTCCCGTCCAGTGGATGGACGACACCGTTCGTGAAGATCCGGTCTGTGGCCGCTGTCATATCCCGATGGGGAGTGGCGAGCGCGTTAACCGTTTGGGTCTTCGTGCCGGTCCGGCAACCTTAGGATAGCCGCCCCCGACGTTGCGGGCATGACAGACCCAGCGGACATCGCCGGGCGCGTGCGCGAGGGAGAGTTACGCCTCTACGAACTCGAAGAGCACGCAGACCCCGAAACCGCCGCGGCGGCACGGCGCCACCTCGTCAAGGGCGAAACCGACGCCACCGTCGAATCTATCGGGGACTACACATTCGACGCCGCCGACGTCGAGGCCAACGTCGAGAATCTCGTCGGCACGGCCCAGGTGCCGATGGGCGTCGCCGGCCCCGTCACGGTCGAGGGGAGCGCAGCCGACGGCGAGTACTATCTCCCGCTCGCGACCACCGAAGGCGCGCTGGTCGCCAGCGTCAACCGCGGTCTCTCGGCCATCCGCGCGGCCGGCGGTGCCACGGCCCGCGTGACCGACTCGGGGATGACCCGCGCACCCGTCTTCCGCGTCCGGGGTGTCGCACAGGCACAGGAGGTCGTCGAGTGGGTCCGCGAGCACACCGCCGATCTCCGTGAGGCAGCCGAGTCGACCACCAGCCACGGCGAACTCCTGGCGGTCGACCCGTACGTGGTGGGTGACTCCGTATTCTTGCGGTTCGTCTACGACACCAAGGACGCGATGGGGATGAACATGGCGACCATCGCAACG
>PXSG01000069.1 GCA_003023485.1 Halobacteriales archaeon SW_10_68_16 | reverse complement strand
GCTCCTGTACCGCTCGTTCCGCAAGCGCCGGGGCATCCGTGCCCAGCCACAGTTCACCCGGCAGAACCTCCGCGAACGCCGCGGCGAGGACGGCGAAGACGGCGCACTCGGGTTCGGTGACGCCGTCGTCGGCGAGGGCGAGATTTCCGCCGTCGAGGCCGATTCCGACGACGACGCGAGCTAACCCGGGCACAGCCGGCACGTTCCAAACGGTTTATACTGGCAGGTAGACAACGCCAGCACATGGCCAGACAGCAGACCGAGGTCCGCGACCTCGACGAGGGGAACTACGTGATGATCGACGACACGCCCTGCCGGATCACCGCCTACAGCACCGCCAAACCGGGCAAACACGGCAGCGCGAAGGCGCGCATCGAGGCGTCGGGGGTCTTCGACGGCAAGAAGCGCTCGCTCTCCCAGCCGGTGGACGCGAAGGTGTGGGTGCCCATCATCGAGCGCAAGCAGGGCCAGGTCATCGACGTCCGCGACGGCGAGGTCCAGGTGATGGACCTCGAAACCTACGACAACTTCGTGATGCGCGCCGACGACGAGACCTTAGAGACCGACGACGAGATCGAGTTCCTCGAGTACGAGGACCAGCGCAAGATCGTCTGATGTTCCCGGGCGCGGCGGCCGACCCCGAGGACGCGGCCTACGCAGTGGTCGGCGCCCCCCTCGACGCCTCGACCACCGGCCGCCCGGGTACCCGGTACGGCCCCCGCGAGGTCCGCCAGGCGGCCGCTCACTTCGAGGACTTCGACCACCACACCGGCCTGACCTTCTCCGATTGTGCTGTCCACGACGCGGGCGACATCGACCCGACCGACGACGTCGAGGAGTACCTCACGTACCTCGAGGGAGGGCTCGGGGACTACCGCGCGGACGGCGTCGTGCCGCTGCTCGTCGGTGGGGAACACACCGTGACGGTCGCGGCCGTCCGCGCACTGGCGCCCGACGTCGTGGTCTGTCTGGACGCCCACCTCGACCTGCGCGAGTCCTACGCGGGCAACCCACTGAGTCACGCGACAGCAATGGGACACGCCCTGGAGACTGGTGCCGACGTCGTCGTCCTCGGCGGCCGTGCGGGCAGCGAAAACGAGTGGGAGCGTGCCGACCGCGAGGACGTGACCGTGGTCCCACCGGCCGACGTGCCCGAATGGGACCCGGACCTGTCGGGGCGGGTCTACCTGAGCGTCGATATCGACGCCGCCGACCCGGGATTCGCGCCCGGCACCGGGACCCCCGAACCGTTCGGGCTGACGCCCACGACGATGCACGACGTGGTGCGGCGGGTGGCACCGGGGGCCGTCGGGTTCGACGTCGTGGAGGTCAACGACCGCGACGACGGACAGGCGGCGACGCTGGGGGCGACACTGCTACGCGCGTTCGTCTACGCACACGCCTCTGAGTCGTCGCCCAGTCCTCGGTGAGAGAACGACAGCGTGCGCCACTGTACGGCCGGGGGCTTTCTTGCTGGTCGTGGCAGTCGTGCAAGAGTCGACGACAACCAATCCTAGAGAGCGGCCGTGGCCTTTTTCCCCGGACAGGGAGTGCCTCCAGGCATGGACCACCTGTCCTCGTGTTACTTCTGCGGGACGGCGCTGGACGAGACCCTCCGCGACTACCGGGTCGTCCCGGTCGAATTGCGCGACACCGACGACGCGACGACGGCGACGCTGTGCCAGTCCTGTCACGGCAATGAGACAGCCGAAGCTGCCGATTCCGAGGGCGCGACCGAACCCGCCGACGAGGACGAGAGCGCAAACGAAGAAGAAACGCCGCTGGAGAAAGTCGAGGCGAACCTCGTCGACATCGACGAGGAACCGCTGACCGAGGGTGACGAGACAGTCCCAGCGGAGACCGGAAGCGACGATGAGGGCGCTGGGGCCGAAACCGGAGGAAGCGAAGACGAGGAAACCGTGCGGGTCAGACACGAGACAGGTGACGAAGGCGGAAACGACGAGACCGAAGCGGGAGCCGACGACGGCGGCGAGACGGCACGGACGACCGTGTCCGCCCTGGAGTACAACAAGGTGATGCGCTTGCTCCAGAACCGGGAGTTCCCGGTCGACCGGGAGGGCTTCGAGAGAGTCGCCGCGAACGCCTACGGGCTGGCCGAACACGAGTGTGGGGAGGTCATCGACCTCGCCATCGACCGCGGGCTCGTGGCCGAGCGCGACGGCCAGCTCGTCCGGCCCGAATGATACGGACGGTTGTAGCCGTTTTCACGTTCGACCGCACGCTGTCTCGCGGTGGATACGGGATAGAACGACAACCGTCCGTATGACCGCTGCCGGTACGTATATTACCGGGCCGTGGGTTGTCACAGCCATCGGGTGACTCACAATGGGAACGCTAGCCGTGACCGGCGGGCGGGTCCTCACGCCGGACCTGTCGGTCGAGGCGGCGGACGTACTGGTCGACCAGGACGCCGGAACCATCGACGCCGTCACCCCCCGCGAGGACGGCCCCGCCCGGGACGCCGAGGACGAACTCGACGCCGCAGGCGGGCTCGTCATCCCGGGGCTGGTCAACGCACACACCCACGTCGCGATGACGCTGTTCCGGGGCGGCGCCGACGACAAACCCCTGGACGCCTGGTTGCGGGAGGACATCTGGCCCGTGGAGGCCGAAATCGAGGCCGCGGACGTCGCCGCCGGCGCCCGCCTCGGTGTCGCCGAGATGATCCGGTCCGGGACCACCGCATTCGGCGACATGTACTTCTTCATGCCCGAAGTCGCCGACGTGATCGCCGAGGCCGGCATCCGCGCCCGGCTCGGGCGGGGGTGTCTCTCGGTCGGCAAGGACGAAAGCGAGGCCCGGGAGGACTTCGAGGCTGGCCTCGCGTTCGCCCGCGACCACGACGGCCGCGCCGACGGCCGCGTTCGGACGATGTTCTGTCCACACAGCCTGACGACGGTCGAGGAGGCGTACTTCCGTGAGTTCCTGCCCGAGGCCCACGAGGAGGGGATCCCGGTCCACGCCCACGCCAACGAGACCGAGGGCGAGGTCGACCCCATCCTCGATGAACACGGCGAGCGACCCCTCGTCTGGGCCGACGACTTCGACCTGCTGGGCCCGGAGACGTACCTCGCCCACGGCGTCCACGTCGACGAGACCGAGATCGAATTGCTGGCCGAGCGCGGGACGGCGGTCGCCCACTGCCCGGCGGCGAACATGAAACTCGCAAGCGGGATGGCGCCGGTCCAGGCAATGTGTGACGCCGGGGTGACTGTCGGCCTGGGCACCGACGGCTCGGCCTCGAACAACGACCTCGACATGTTCGACGAGATGCGCGACGCCGCGATGGTCGGCAAACTCGCTGCCGACGACGCGAGCGCCGTCGACGCCCCCACGGCGGTCGAACTGGCCACGACGGGCAGTGCCGCCGCGCTGGGGTTCGCCAGCGGCCGGGTCGAGGCGGGCGCAAACGCCGACCTCGCCGTCCTCGACCTCGACGCCCCACACCTGACGCCGCCCCACAACCTCGTGAGCCACCTCGCCTACGCCGCCAAGGGCAGCGACGTCCGCCACACGGTCTGTGACGGGCAGGTCCTGATGCGGGACCGGGAGTTGCTGACTGTCGACGAGGGGGCCGCCCGCGAGGAAGCGACAGAACGCGCCGAGTCCCTCTTTGCGCGCGCTGGACGGCGATAGATTAAACGAGGAAAAACAGTAATAAACCGTATCACGCCAGCTGTGGGCGTCTCGTCGCCAAGTCGAACCGAGTGAACGGACTGAACGACAGACGGTGTTTATGCGGTTCTCGGTCCGGCTTTCGGGTGATGCGCACGCAACTGTTCGCCCTGTACGCGACAGTCGGACTGGTCCTCCTGGCGTTCGGTCCGGGAGTCGGGACGGTCGCCGCCGACGCCGGCAACGCGCCCCTCGGCGTCACCGTCACGCAGGACGTCGACGGGAGCGCCACCGTGACGGTGACCGCCAACGGAACCGCCGTCGAGAACGCCAGCGTCGCGGTCGACGCGCCGAACGACACGTACGCGGGCGAGGGCAACTACACCACAGACGAGAACGGAACGGTCGGATTGTCTGCACCCGAGGAGGACGTCACGATCGAGGTGACGGCCACGGCCGACAGCCGGACTGCCACGACCACGGCGACGCTGACGGCGCCCGAGGACGAGGAAGAAGCAAGCGATCCGTTCGGGCTGTCGGTCGCGAGTCTGGTCCAGCGACTGCTCGGGTCGAGCGACGGCCAGATTGGACCGATCGTCGCTTCCTTCGCCGTCGAGAACAACCCCGGGAACGCACCCGCTCACGCCGGACCACCCGAGTTCGTGGTCGACGACGACTCCGATGACGGCGACTCGGAGGAAGACGATGAGGAGGAGAGCGACGACGAGCGAGACGGCAATAACGGCAACGGCAACAGCAACGGTGGGAGCAACGGTAACAACGGCAACGGCAACAGTCCCCCGAACTGACCGGTAGCCACGACGCTTCGGTAGCGTTTTCCCGGCCGTGCCCGTCGGGTCGGGCATGACTGCGCCTGTCAGCGAGCGACTGGACGACCCCGCCACCGCGCGGGAGGCCGGCCGCCGGAAAATGGACTGGGCCCGCCAGCACATGCCCATCCTCGCGTCGTTGCGCGGGGATTTCGCGGCCGGCCAGCCCTTCGACGGCGAGCGGATCGGCATGGCGATGCACGTCGAGGCCAAGACCGCAGTGCTGGCCGAGACCCTCGCGGCGGGTGGCGCCGAGGTCGCGATCACCGGCTGCAACCCTCTCTCGACCCACGACGACGTCAGCGCGGCACTCGACGCCGTCGACGGCGTGACCTCGTATGCCCGCCGAGGCGTCGACGACGACGCCTACTACGACGCGATGGAGGCGGTCATCGCCCACG
>PXSG01000068.1:1857-5981 GCA_003023485.1 Halobacteriales archaeon SW_10_68_16 | reverse complement strand
CGGCGTCGCCGGCTTCTACACCTACGGCCCGCAGGGCGCAACCCTCAAGGACAACGTCGAGGCCGCCTGGCGGGACCGCTTCGTCACCCGCGAGGGCCACATGGAGGTCTCCTCGCCCGACGTCATGCCCGAGGCCGTCTTCGAGGCGTCGGGCCACCTCGATGGCTTCGACGACATGCTCTGTGAGTGCCCCGAGTGTGGCGCGAGCCACCGCGCGGACCAGCTCGCCGAGGACGCGACCGCGGTCGAGGAGGCCGAGTCGATGGTTCCCGAGGCCGTGGGCGAGTTGATCGCCGACCACGATATCGCCTGTCCCGCGTGTGGCACCGCACTCGCGGGCGAGCCTGTCGAGGAGTTCAACCTCATGTTCGAGACGAGCATCGGTCCCGGCTCCGGTTCGCCGGGCTACCTGCGGCCCGAGACCGCCCAGGGCATCTTCGTGGAGTTCCCCCAGCTCGCCGAGTACGCCCGCAACCAGCTTCCCTTCGGCGTGGCACAGATCGGCGACGCCTACCGCAACGAGATCAGCCCCCGGAAGGGGCTGGTCCGGGTCCGGGCGTTTACCCAGGCCGAACTCGAACACTTCGTCGACCCCGAGGAAGACGAGCCATCGCTCGACCGCGTCGCCGACGTGACACTGCCGCTGTACTCCGCCGAGGCCCAGCAGTCCGGCGGCGAGACGCGGAAACTGACGGTCCGGGGGGCCGTCGAGGCGGGCGTCGTGACCAACGAGTGGATCGCCTACTACCTGGGGGTCGCGCGGCCGTGGTACGAACGCCTCGGCGTCGACATGGACCGGTTCCGGTACCGCCAGCACCTGCCCGGCGAACTGGCCCACTACGCCAGCGACTGCTGGGACGCCGAGACCGAGGTCGACGGCGACTGGATCGAGGCCACCGGCTTCGCCACCCGACCCAGGCCGAACTCGAACACTTCGTCGACCCCGACATGAGCGTCCTCGGCCCGGAGTTCGGGAGCGCCGCTGGGGACGTGGCAGACGCGCTCGAAGACCTGGCCGAACGCAACCCCGAGGCCTTCGAGGGCGAGGACGTGACCGTCGAGGTCGATGGCGAGGCCCACACGGTCCCCGTCGGGGCGACCGGCTACGCCGTCGAGGAAGTCACCGAGGCGGGCGAGCACGTCCGGCCACACGTCATCGAACCCTCCTTCGGGGTCGGGCGGCTCGTGTACACGGTGTTGGCTCACTGCTATGAGGAGGACGTCGTCGACGACGAGGAGCGGACATACCTCGCGCTCCCGCCCGAAGTCGCACCGACGACAGTCGGCGTCTTCCCGCTGATGGACAAGGACGGCCTCGCCGAGCGCGCCCGTGAAGTCGAGCGCGATCTGCGCGCGGCGGGGCTGGCGGTCGCCTACGACGACTCGGGGGCCATCGGCCGCCGGTACCGCCGCCAGGACGAGATCGGGACGCCGTTCTGTGTGACCGTCGACTACGATACCCTCGAGGACGACACCGTCACCGTCCGCGATCGGGACAGTACAGCACAGAAACGCGTCGCCGTCGACCGACTCGCCGAGGTGGTGACCGGGCTCCGTGACGGCGACCTGGCGTTCGACGATCTCTGAGTCGATGACCGAACCGACTGACGACGAACCGATCGCGCGTGCCCGGGAGACGCTGGGCCGCGACGAGGTGATCCGCCGGCTCGTCCACGCCAGCGGGACCGTCCTGCCGGCGCTGTATCTCCTGGGGCTGGCGACCTGGCGGCAGGTGACGCTCCTGTTCGCCCTGGCCGCGGCCGTCGCGCTCGTCCTCGAGGCGATCCGCCTCGTCGTGGGCCTGGACTGGCGGATCTACGACCGCCTCACCCGGGAGTACGAACAGGACAACCTCGCGGGCTACGCGCTGTACTTCATCTCCAGTGCGCCCGTGGCGGCGGTTTTCGCGCCGGGGGTGGCGGTGCCGGCCATCCTGATGCTGACGCTTGCCGACCCATTTAGCGGCCTGCTGGGGTCCGCGAGCGCCGAGTCGGTCAAGGAGACGTGGGTCATGCTGGCGGTGTTCGGCGTCGCGACGCTGCTTGCGGTGCCGTTCGTCCCGCCGCTGGCCGCGGTGCTCGGTGGCCTCGCCGCGACCGTCGCCGACGGCGTCAAGCCCGTGGTGGCGGGCTACGTCCTCGACGACAACCTCACCATCCCGCCGTCGGCGGCCGTCGCGATGAGGGTCGGCCTCGAACTGCCGGCAGCGCTCGGATAACCCCGAACACGGGGCCAGAGTGGCCGGTGCCTGGACACCCTCGAACAGGGAGACCACTTTCACTCCGCCACGCGAACCCTTAACCGCGGGCGAGGACAAGGACGCCACGAGTACCCGGATGGCCACGCAGGACGCCGACCGCATCCGCGAGTGGCCCCTCGTCCGTGAGGGGATCCTGGAGCGCCGCGAGTACCAGGTCCAGCTCGCGGCGGCGGCCCTGGCGGAGCACACCCTGGTCTGTCTGCCCACGGGGCTGGGCAAGACGACGGTCAGCCTGCTCGTGACGGCGCGGCGCCTGCACGAGGCGGGCGGGAAGAGTCTCCTGCTGGCGCCGACCAAGCCGCTGGTCACCCAGCACGCCACCTTCTATCGGGAGGCCCTCGAAATACCGGACGACGAGATCGTCGTCTTCACGGGCGAGGTCCGGCCCGAGGACAGGGCCGACCTGTGGGAGGAGGCCCGCGTCGTGGTGGCGACCCCACAGGTCGTCGAGAACGACCTCGTGGGCAACCGCGTCTCGCTTTCCGAAGTGGCCCACTGCACCTTCGACGAGTGCCACCGCGCCACGGGCGAGTACGCCTACAACTACATCGCCGAGCGCTACCACGCGGACGACGACCGGCCGCTGGTGACGGGGATGAGCGCCTCCCCCGGCGACGACGAGGAGGCCATCCTCCAGGTGTGCGAGAACCTTGGCATCCGGAACGTGGAGGTGATGACCGAGGCCGACGCCGACGTCGCGGCCTACACCCACGAGACGAGCGTCGAGTGGGAACACGTCGAACTCCCCGAAACCGTCGAGGAGATCCGCGAGGCACTCAACGAGGTCATCCGCGAGCGCATGACCCGCCTCAAAGAGTTGGGCGTGACAGGCAAGACCCAGCCCGACGTCGCCGAACGGGAGATCCAGAAGATCCAGGGCCGGGTGCGGGAACTGATGGACAACGACCAGTCGGAGGGCTACGAGGCGATGAGCCTGCTCGCGGAGGTGCGGAAGCTCCGGACCGCAGTCACGTACGTCGAGACACAGAGCGTCGAGTCCTTCCGGCGGTACATGGACCGACAGAAGGAGGCCGCCCGCTCCTCGGGGGCCTCGAAGGCCGACCAGCGGATGGTCACCGAACCCAGGGTCCGGGAGGCGGTCCGGAAAGCCGAGGAGTACGACGACTTACACCCGAAGTTCCGGCGCGCGCGGATGTTGCTCGCCGAAACGCTGGGCATCCAGGGCGGCGAGCGGGTCATCGTCTTCACGGAATCGCGGGATACCGCCGAGACGCTGACGGACTTCCTGGGCGGGCACTTCCCGACCCAGAAGTTCGTCGGCCAGTCCGACACCGACGGCAGCGAGGGGATGACACAGACCGAACAGGGCGAGACCCTGGAACGGTTCCGGAACGGCGAGTTCGAGGTGCTGGTCTCGACGTCCGTCGCCGAGGAGGGGCTTGACGTCCCCGAGGTGGACCTGGTGCTGTTCTACGAGCCCGTCCCGACGGCCATCCGCTCCATCCAGCGCAAGGGCCGGACCGGCCGCCAGACGGAGGGGAAGGTGACCGTGTTGCTCGCCGAGGACACCCGCGACGAGGCGTACTTCTGGAAGGCCCGCCAGGACGAGAAGCGCATGGAGAAGCAGTTGCGCGGACTCAAAGACGTCGCCGGCGCCATCGAGAACGAACTCGGGAGCCAGGCGGGCATCGAGGCGTTCGAGGACGCCGACGAGTCCGGTGACTCCGCGGCGGCGAGCGACAGCCAGGCGGGCCTGGAGGCGTTCGCCGGCGAGTCGGGTGGAGACGAAGGGCACGAGGGGTCGGAGCCCGAGGCCGGCGGCGGTGACGGGGGCGAGGATGGTGACGGCGTCGTGGCCGAGGCGGGACGCGACGAGGGTGAGGACACGGACGGCGAGGCCGTC
>PXSG01000068.1:0-1828 GCA_003023485.1 Halobacteriales archaeon SW_10_68_16 | reverse complement strand
TGGGCGACGCCGGCCGCCACTACGCCCGCCCGGTCGTGGTCGTCGAGGGCGAGGGACTGCTCGGCCGGCGCAACGTCCACCCGAAGGCCATCCACGGCGCGCTCGCGTCGCTTGCCGTCGATTTCGGCGCGAGCGTCATGCGGACGACGGACGAAGAGGAGACCGCCGACCTGCTGGAAGTGATCGCCGAGCGCGAACAGGAGGAGGGCGACCGCGAGGTGAGCGTCCACGGCGAGAAGCAATCGCGGACGCTGACCGAACAGCAGGAGTACGTCGTCGCGTCGATCGCGGAGGTAGGCCCCGTGACGGCGCGGTCGCTGCTCGCCGAGTTCGGCAGCGTCGAGGCCGTCATGACCGCCGACGAGGAGACACTCCAGGACGCGGAGGGCGTCGGCGAGGGGACCGCCGAGCGGATCCGGGAAGTGACCGGCAGCGAGTATCGAGGGTAAAAAAGCCGGAGGCAGAGGACACCAGATCCTCGTCGAGACGGTGAACCGGAACACCGTCATCCCGGAGTAGGGGGTCGCCCGGGGAAACCGTGACGCGAGCGTGCGAGTGAGTCACACGCGCGGGAAGCCGGGGCTGGCCACGACGCGGTTGTAAAGAACCGTCTTATCACTCTCAGGCCGCGGCGGCCTCGCCACGGAGGTGTTCCCGGACCTCCTCGAGGACGTCGGGATCGGCCATGATGGCGAGGCTGTCGCCGGGTTCGATGGTCGTCCGCGGGAGGGGGATGGTCATCGACTCGCGGGCCCGGCCGTGTGCGTAGATGCGCGCGTCGCCCGGGAGTTCCAGGCCGACGACGCGGTCGCCGACGACGGGCGAGCCCTCGGGGATCGTGACGCTGGCGATCGAGAGGGACTCGGTCAGGTCCGCGAGGACGTTGAAATCGCCACCCATGAGCGCGGTCTTGGCGCCGGCGGCCCCCAGGCGCTCGGGGTAGATGATCTCGTCGACGTCCGCGGCGTACTTCTCGTAGAGTTCCTCGCTGACGTCCTCGTCGACCCGCAGGACCGTCCGGCAGTCGTGGGCTTCGCCGACGACACAGACAGAGAAGTTGGTGTTGAGGTCGCCTGTGAGGCCGCCCACGCCGTCGGCGTCGGCCACTCCCGCCCGTTCGAGGACCGCCTCGTCGCCGCCGTCGCCGTGGACCACCTCGTAGCCGTCCTCGCGTGCCCGGTCGACCAGACCGGCGTCCTGTTCGACGATGACGACCTCGTGTCCCTCGTTGGCGAGGATGCGGGCTGTCCGCCTGCCGACGCGCCCGTACCCCACGATGACGAACTTCATACCGGCCTCTACGGCGGGGGAGGTAAAAAACCGTGGCCCTCCCCATCCCCCGTCGGTCCGCACCACGGCGACCCGGCGTGATCCTGTCGGCTGAATCCGACACGCCTTTCGCCGTCGGCCACCCAGCGGGGACAATGCGGGTGACCTTCCTCGGGACCGGCGGGGCGGTGCCGACCGTCCAGCGTGGCACGAGCGCCATCCTCGTCGCGCGCGAGGGCGACCGCCTCCTGTTTGACTGTGGCGAGGGCACCCAGCGCCAGATGATGCGCTACGCGACGGGCTTCGACGTCGGGCACGTCTTCATCACGCACCTGCATGGCGACCACGTCCTGGGGTTGCCGGGCCTGCTACAGACCTGGGACTTCAACGACCGCGAGTCACCGCTGGCGGTCCACGCCCCCGCCGGGACCCGCGAGCGGGTCGAGCGCCTCGTCGCGGCCACCGGCGACACCCGTCCCTGTGAGGGGGTCATCGCCGCCGCGACGGACGCGGACCTGCTGATCCACGACGGGACCTTCGCCGACGACCGGGCCGAGAG
>PXSG01000067.1 GCA_003023485.1 Halobacteriales archaeon SW_10_68_16 | reverse complement strand
CAAGCGCACGCGATTTCCTCCCGCCCTGTTCGTTTCTCGATTCCGACTGGTGTCGGAACACTCGTCACTCACGGGAAGGGCGGGATTCTCTCGCTGAATCAAGACGCCGTCGCCGGCACAGACACGAGCGGGCATCAGGACTGTTTTCACGCTACCCCGAAAACGAGAGCCATGAATCTCGCAGAGCGGTTCGGCAACGAAGCGCCACTGATCGGGATGGTTCACCTGCTGCCGTTGCCCGGCGCGCCACGCTACGACGGTAGCCGCGAGGCCATCAGCGAGCGGGCACGCGCCGACGCCGAGGCCTTGCGGGAGGGCGGCGTCGACGCCCTGCTCGTCGAGAACTTCGGGGACGCGCCCTTCTACCCCGAGGCGGTGCCGGCCCACGTCGTCGCCGACATGACTGCCGTCGCACGCGATCTCGCCGTCGACGTGGACTGTCCCCTGGGCATCAACGTCCTCCGGAACGACGCCCGAGCGGCGCTGTCGGTGGCCGCCGCGGCGGGTGGCTCGTTCGTCCGGGTCAACGTCCACGCCGGCGCGCGGGTGTCCGACCAGGGGCTGCTGGAGGGGCGCGCCCACGAGACGCTCCGCCTGCGCGAGCGCCTCGACGCCGACGTCGCCATCCTCGCCGACGTCGCGGTCAAACACTCCGCCCCGGCGGCCGAGCGCGAGATCGGGGCCGTCGTGGCGGACCTCGTCGAGCGCGGCCTCGCGGACGGGCTGGTCGTCTCCGGACAGGCGACCGGACACGCGGTCGCGGGCGAGCACCTGGACGCGGTGCTCTCGGCCCGCGAGGACGTCACACCCGACCTGCCGGTGTTCGTCGGGAGCGGCGTCACCCCCGGGAACGTGGCCGACCTGCTCGACCGGGCCGACGGCGCCATCGTCGGGTCGTCGCTCAAGCAGGGCGGCGAGGCGACCGAACCCGTCGACGCCGACCGCGTGCGGGCACTGGTCGCGCCTGCCCGCGAGCGGTGATGTTTCCCATCGGGCGGAACCGGTAGCTGCACCGACGGGCTGGAGTCACTCGGGTGTGGGTTCGATCAGGACGGTCACGAACGCCAGCGGCAGACACACCGCAAACAGGAAGAACAGCACGGCGACGGCCCGCGTCCCCGCGTTCCAGAGGAGGTACGCCACGAGGAACAGCAGGGCGTCACCCGCGAAGTAGCAGACGACCCAGTAGTCGGTCAGCCACTCCGGCAGGTCCATACGTCGGCCTCCGCCGCGAGTGCCTTCATACTGCCGGCTACAGCACCACCGACCCGAGAAAGCTAAGCCTCCCCCGTCCAACTCCAGGGCGATGGCGGTTACCCTCGACCGGGACGTCCTCTTCCGGTACCGTCGCTTCTCGCTGTACAACTCCCCGTACGTCGCCCACGAGCGCGGCCGTGCCATCGACCTCTATCCGCTGGCGGATGCGACCGTAGCGCCGTCGCCTGTCGCGGGGGAAGTGCTGGAGACGCTGACGGTCGAGGCGCCGCCGAAACCCTACGCCGCCGAGCAGGACCATCTCATCCTCGTCGACACGGGCGCGTACGTCGCCCGCCTCCTCCACGTGAAACCCCGGGTCGAAGCCGGCGACACCGTCGGGCGCGGCGACCCGCTGGGGGAACTGGTCCGGGCCGGTTTCTTCGCCCCCTGGGTCCCCAACCACGTCCACCTGGAGTTTCGGGACCCCGACGCGAACCCCTACCGGGCCTCGGGGTCTGTCCCGCTCGACATCGCGGTCGATATCGACCCGATACCGTGGGACGGAACGGGAACGGTCGTCGAGACCGGCGACGCCTACGCCCGCCTTGACCGACCCGCGCATCCCGCACCGGACGAACGGTTTGCCGGCCTCGCGAGCGGCGGCGGCGTCCTCGACGGCGGCTTCCCCCACTACGAGTGGGGCGGTCTACTGGGCGGGGACGGCCGGGCCGAGATTGCCGGGAGGCAGGTGGGCACCGTTTCCGGTCGAGACGTTGCCTGGCACGACGCTACCGTGGTAGCCAACGGCGACCCCGTGACCGGCATCGCGCTGTTCTGTGGGCGCGACGCCCTCGGCGCGAAGCTCGTCGGTCGCGAGGTCGACCTGTCGGTCGGCGAGGAAGTCGAGGTGGCTATCGAGATCGACGGCGAGTGAGAGTGACCCGCTCGTGGAGCGATTGCACGGCGGGTGCGTCGGCGGGCCGGTACCGGCGAACGTCGGTCACGCGAACGCGACGTCCGCGCGGGTAGTTACCTCGCCGAACAGCCAGTCGGCATGCTCGAGGGCGTACTCGCGATGTGACTCTTCGATGTAGCCGACGGCGTCCTCGACGAGCACCGGCCGGTAGTCCCGCAGGCCGGCGCTGCCGGCAGTGTGGAGCACGCAGACGTTCGCCAGCGTCCCGCAGAACACCAGGTCGTGGATGTTCCGCGCCGACAGCCACCCGTCGAGTTCGGTCCCCTGGAAGGCGTCGTAGGTGTGTTTCTCGACGACGTGGTCTTCCTCGCGGACGTCGAGGCCGTCGACGATCTCGGCCTCCCAGGACCCTTCGAGGACGTGCTCGCCCCAGCGGTCGAACTCGTCGTAGTAGTGGGCGTCCTCGAACTGGTCGGGCGGGTGGACGTCCCGGGTGTAGACGACCTGGACGCCCGCCTCGCGTGCCCGCTCGACCAGTGCGGCGCAGGGCTCGATGGCGTCCTCGCTGGGCGGCGCGTACAGGCTTCCCTCCGGGTGACAGAACCCGTTTTGCATGTCCACGACCACGAGTGCGGTGGCGTCCGGTTCGAAGTTCATGCAGTTTTGAATACGAACTGGCTGACAAACAATCTTTCCAGACGACTTTTGACCGGGGAGTCACAGGTAGGGGTATGCGCTGGGGCGTCCTGGCTGTCGTCGCCTGTGTCCTCGTGGCCGGGTGTGCCGCCCCGATCGCTGCACCGACCGACGGGGAGGCAGGGGAGGCCGGAGCGAGCGAAGCAGGGACCCCCGACGGTGACGATGGGGCTGCGGGCGCCGAGGACGGAGCGGCGAACAGCGCGGACGGGGACGCGGAGACGCCGGTCGCCGGAGAGGCGCGTCCCGACCCCGAGTCGGACAGACTCGGCTGGGAGAGCGGGTACTGGTACGACGACCCACTCCCGGTCGACGCCTCCGACGGCCTCAACGGGAGCGAGCGCGAGGCGATCCTCGCTCGGCAGATGGCGCGGCTCGAACACATGCGGAACCTCGAATTCGAGGAGTCAGTCGAGATGCGCGTCATCACGCGGGCGCAGTATCGGCGCAATCGGAGTCGCACCTGGAGCGACACCCACGCCCGGTGGAACGACCAGATATGGGAGGCACTCTTTCTCGTCGACGAGGACACGTCCGTCCGGGAGGCGTTCAACAGCACGCTCGGGAACTCGGTGCTGGGCTTCTACCGCGCGGGGAGCAACGAGGTGGTCATCGTCAGCGACCGCGCGGACCCGCGGGTCGACCGCGGGACGCTCGTCCACGAACTGGTCCACGCCCTCCAGGACCAGCAGTTCGGCCTCGACGAGGTGCCCGACACCCAGGACCGCCAGCTGGCGCGCAACAGCGTCATCGAGGGGGAGGCGAACCTCCTCGAAGACCGCTACCAGCAGCGCTGTGGGAGCGAGTGGGACTGTATCGACTCGCCCGCTGGCGGCGCGGGCCGCGCTGGCGACGTCAACCGTGGCGTCCTCCTGGTCGTCCTCACGCCCTACCTCCAGGGGCCGGACTTCGTCGCGACCATCGAGCGCCGCGGCGGGTGGCCTGCCGTCGACGGCCTCCACCGCGAGTACCCAGCCAGCATGAAGCAGGTGCTCGACCCCTCGCAGTATCCGGGCGAGAAGCCAGTCGACGTGTCCGTCAGGGACCGCTCGTCCGGGGAGTGGCAGCGGTTCGACCACGACCCAGTCGCGGACACCGTGGGTCCGGCGTCCATCCACGCGATGTTCTTCCAGAACGGCATCCGTGCGGCCGACGTCGAGCGGTACGGGTACGCCCACCCGGCCGCAGTCGGGTGGACCGGCGACGCGCTCGTCCCCTACCGGAACGGCGACCGCTTCGGGTACGTCTGGGAGACCGCCTGGGAGTCCGAGGCACAGGCCCGCCAGTTCGCCGAAACCTACCGCGCCCTGCTCGAATCCGAGGGCGCCCAGTTTTGCGACGGCGGCGTGGCCGTCGTGCCAGCGGCCAGCCCCTACGACGACGCCTTCCGCGTCACCCGGGAGGGGAACCGCGTCCGCGTCGTCAACGCACCCACGGCCCGGGAACTCCCGGCAATCTACGCGCGCTGATACTGCCGGGGAGTGGACATCGACTCCGGGAGGTTGGAGATGAATCGTCTCCACAGGCGACGTCTGAAAGAGAAATGTTTTCAATCGCGGTGACCGAGGGCCGGATATGGCAGAGTTCGACATCGTTGGCCCGGAGGTCATCGCCGCGGGCGACGCGACGGACGCCTACTTCGACCGGACGGTCGAGACGCTCGAGTTCGCGGGCAAGAATCCTCACGTCGTCGCCGAGGTCACGGCCGACCAGTTCCCCACCGGCGAGTGGCACCTCCTCGCCGGCCTGAAGGACGCCACACACCTGCTCGCGGGCTACGACGTCGACGCCGACGCCATCGAGGAGGGGCGACTGTTCGACGGCGGGCCGGTGATGCGCATCGAGGGATGCTACCGGGACTTTTGCCGGCTGGAGACCGCGCTGCTGGGCTTTCTCTCCCACGCCACCGGCATTGCCACGCGAGCGCTGGAGACGCGCCGTGCGGGGCCGGACTCGCTGGTGTTGAGTTTCGGCACGCGGCACGTCCACCCGTCCATCGCGGCGATGGTCGAGCGGTCGGCGCTGGTGGCGGGGCTGGACGGTTTCTCGAACGTCGCCGCCGGCGAGGTCATCGGCCGCGAGGCCGGCGGGACGATGCCCCACGCGCTGGTGGTCTGTTTCGGCCGGGGCAACCAGGAGGCGGCCTGGCGGGCCTTCGACGAGGCCGTCGCCGCGGACGTCCCCCGGGTGGCCCTCTGTGACACCTACGACGACGAGGTCGAGGAGACACTGCGGGCCGTCGAGGCCATCGGCGCGGACAGCGTCCGCATCGACACCACCTCTTCCCGGCGGGGCGATTTCCGGGACATCCTCCGGGAAATCCGGTGGAAACTCGACGCCCGGGGCCACGGGGATGTCGGTATCTTCGCCAGCGGCGGCATCGGGCCCGACGAGATCAGGGAACTGCGCGACGTCGCCGACGGCTTCGGCGTCGGGGGGTACGTCAGCAACGCTGATCCCGTCGACTTCGCGCTCGATATCGTCGAGGTCGAGGGGGAGCCCGCGGCCAAGCGGGGCAAACTCGACGGCAGGAAGGCGGTCTACCGGACGCCCGACGGCGCCCACCACGTCGGCCTGGCCGACCGCGAGGGACCAGGAGACGGCGAAGCGCTCCTCCGGCCGCTGGTCCGTGACGGCGAACTGGTCAGGGAGTTCGACATCGACGCCGCCGCCGAACGGGCAGCCGTCGAGGCCGAGACGGTCGGGTTCGGCGCCGATCCGCGGTGAGCCACAGCGGCATCACGAAACCGGCAGCCACGACGGCCAGGGCGAGGCCGAACACGACCGCCGCTCCGACGGTCGTCCCGAGCGAGTCCACCCGTTCCCTGAGGGCGGGCCGGCGGAGCGCCGCGGCGAAGAGGACGCCGAAGACGAGGCTGTGGAACAGGTGCGTGACCCACCCGACAGCGACGCTCCCGACGCCGTACAGCGACCCGATGACGGGGATGGTGTTCGCGAAGGCCTGCAGGATGGCCCCCATCGCAGCGCCAGCCAGCAGTGCCGCGACGGTCACGTCCCGGATGGCGGCGGGTTCGAGGCCGTGGCGCTGGCTCGGCGTCCCCGCCTCGCGGACACGCGGCAGGCTGACGGTCACGCGCGTCTCGCCGTCGGTCCGGTGGGCGGTCACCTCGCCGCCGTACTGGTCGACGAGGAAGGAGACGATGGGGTAGCCGAAACTGATCGCCGGGTCGTCGTACTCCGAGATGGTGCCGGCGGTCAGGACCGCCACTTGCTTCTCCGAGAGCGGGTCGCCGTCGTCGGTGACGGTCACGGTCGCGTCCGGATACTGATCGCTCGCCTCGGCGAGGGTCTCGCGGACGGCGGGGACGAGCGCGGTCGGTTCCTGCCGGGTGCCGTCCTAGGACTGGACGAGAAAGTCGACATCCTCGACGGCGTCGCGGATGCGCCCGGTGGCGCGGTCGATGGTGGCGAGACTCTCGTCGTCGGTGCCCACGTCGCGGAGCACCTCCGCGCGGGCGCGGATGGCGGTGACGGCGTTGAGCACCTCGTCGCGGAGGAGTGCCCCCGACAGCCCCGCCGATGAGCGTGTTCGCGACCAGCGGACTCGACCGGCCCGTCGCGAACATGGCGTCCGCGGCGAGCATCGGGTTCACCAGCGAGAGGGCGGTCACGAGGCCCATCCCCGCGGTCCCGATCAGCGTCCACAGCGCGACCACGTTGACGTACCACGGCTCGAAGGTGGAGACGGCGAGGCTGACGCCGAAGGCCGTGAGTGCGAGCCCGAGCGTCAGCGGGACGAACCCGGTCGTCAGAAACGTGACCAGCGAGCCGCCGGGGTCGGCGACGACCAGCAGGGTTGCACGGCTGAGGAGGAAGCCGACGCCGGCGACGGCCAGCCCGCCGTACTTGACCTGCTGTTCGCGGCCCGCCGACGGGAACATACCCAACGTTGCTCGGACAACCACGTGAATGTGTGGAAACACCGATGGGGCGGCCGCCGTGGGTGGGCCGGGGAGACGAAAAGTAACGGTTATAGGCCGGGCAGACGGAGCCTCGGGACATGCAACGGCGAGCCGCGGCGGTCTATTTCGTGCTCTTCATCCTCGTCGGCGCCGGGGCGTACGGCTTCATGCAGGTGGGCATGAGCGAGCCGACGGTCGGCCTCGACGGGCCGACGTACGCGCAAGGCGACGAACTGACAGTCGGCGACCGCACCTACACGGTCGACAGCATCGACACCGAGGAGGGCGACGTGGCCCGGTACGACGGCACGGTCGAGCTCGTCTGGTTCAACGAGTCCAAACGCGGGACCGCCACGCTCGAGAACGGCTCGACGGTCACCTACGAGGGCGACGAGTACCGCGTCGTGGCCGGCAACGGGACGTTCACGCTCGTCGAAGCGCAGAACGTCTCTGCCATCCTCGCCGACGACCCGGACGTCGAGGACGAGACCGTCACCCGCGACGGCGAGGAGTTCGTCGTCGACAGCGACGACCAGTCGATCCAGCCCCTCTCGGAGTATCTCCCCGAGCCCGACCGGATCGAGTTCGCCACCGGCGACGACTTCGAGTACGAGGCCGAGGAGATCACGGCCCGCGTCGACAGCGTCTCAGCGAGCGGCGTGGGCCTCTCCTGGGAGGCACCCGGCAACGAGACCGTCTCGGTCGATGCGGGCGCGAACACGACGCTCAACGGCGTCGAGTACTTCGCGCACTTCCCGGGCGAGAACCGCGTCAAGATCCTCCGGACTGACCAGCACTACGGCGCCTACGTCGGCGAACTGGGCGCCATCGAGTACTGGCACGAGCGCCAGAACGGCGTCTGGGGCGTCATCATCCTCAGCTTCGCCGCTGGCGTCATCCTCGTCGCGACCGCTTACCTCCCCGTCAAGGGCTGATCGTCACCGGGAACACTCTATTCCGTTGCCCGGCCACTGTCGAGAATCGCTAGGGCTCGTAGACCAGCCAGGCCAGGCCGACACCGATCGCGATCATCGCCACGACGCCGACCAGCTGGATGACCGACGCGAGCGTGCTGTCGCTGTACGCCCAGGGCGTCCCGAGCAGTGTCCCGAGCGCGGTCACCACGAGAAACGCGCCGACGAGCACCCCGAGCACCTCCAGTTTGTCCGTGACGCCGATGGTCTTCATGTCCGGTCCGACGCCCCTCGCCGTTGTAAATTGCGCGATTCCCGACCCGACTGGCCGTCGGCGTCGGCGGTGGCGTTGTCGATCGTCACGAGCGGGGCGACACCACCAGGGCCGACCGCAGTCGCACCTGCGGCGGTGCTGCCGGCCGCGGTCGCGACCACCAGCAGGAGTCCGGACAGGACTGCACGTCGGGTCCGTCTCGTGCGCGGTCGTCCTGACACGCGAACTATCTCTGGTTCGTTTGTTTTACGGTAGCTGACGCAGACGCCAGCTCTCGGGCGTCGCAAGCCAAGGGCCGGATTTGAACCGGCGATGGGCGGCTCTGCAGGCCGCTGCGTTAGGCCGGACTCTGCCACCTTGGCGCATTCGAGTGTAACCGCGGTCGGAGTAAAACCGTGTCGGTACCGCTCCGAGCGTCGCCACTCCTCGCGTAATGTCTGGAATGAATGGAGGCGGCGAACCGGGGTTCCCAGAGGGTCTCCCACTCCAGTACTGGCCGGAACGCAGGCGGGCTTAACTGCCGTGTTCGGGATGGGTACGGGTGTTGCCCCGCCGCTGTGGCCGCCTTAAGGCCGACCTGTGGAGTCGAACCACAGTATGCCTGCGTCGGTACCGCGTATACGTGCGATCCAGATTGCGCCTGGACTCGTTCAGCGAGTCCCAGTGATGAGTGGTGGCTCGGTCCGTTAGTGCTCGCGGGCTGAACCCCTCGTCCCCTCGGTGCGTACCCCCCGAGCCTATCGACCTCCTCTTGTAGGAGGGACCTCAGCGGTGCCTCTTTTCCAGGTGGGTTTCCGGCTTAGATGCGTTCAGCCGTTACCCCGTGTGGCGTGGCTGCCCGGCAGTGCTCTCTCGAACAACCGGTA
>PXSG01000066.1 GCA_003023485.1 Halobacteriales archaeon SW_10_68_16 | reverse complement strand
AACGCCCCGGCGTGGTCGCGCATGGCCTCGTAGTCGACGTAGCCCGTCTCGGGGTCGATGTGGTAGTGTTCGACGTCGTAGGTCTTGCCCGCGAAGTTCGCGGGGTGACCGTGCGAGAGGTGCCCGCCGTGTTCGAGTTCCAGCGAGAGGATGCGGTCGCCGGGTTCGAGCATCGCCAGGTACACGCCCATGTTGGCCTGGGTCCCCGAGTGGGGCTGGACGTTGACGTGCTCGGCGCCCCACAACTCTTTGGCGCGGTCGATGGCCAGTTGCTCGACGGTGTCGGCGTGCCGGCACCCGCCGTAGTAGCGCTCGCCGGGGGAGCCCTCGGCGTACTTGTTCGTGAGTTCGGAACTCTGTGCCTCGAGGACGGCCTCGCTGACGTGGTTCTCGCTGGCGATCATCGCCAGGGTGTCGTTCTGGCGCTGCCGTTCGCCCGCGAGGGCCTCCGCGATGTCGGGATCGACGTCCCGGACTGTCTCGTAGCTCATACAGGCACCAAGGACGAGGGGGGTAAGAATCTATCTGTCCTGTACGCTGATGGGGGTCCGGCCCCAACGCCGCCGACACGGCCCGGACGACCTACCGCATCGACCCCGAGGAGCAACTCGAACTGATCGACCGCGTCGAGGACGCCGGCCAGGACCTGGCGGGCTTTTACCACTCCCACCCCGCGGGACCGCCCCGCCCCAGCCGGACTGACAGCGCGCGCCGCCTGGCCGGGCCAGTCGTACCTGCTCGTCGCCTTGGGCGGGCGCCACCCGCGTCGGTGCCTGGCGGTGGGACGGCGACGCCGGCGAGTTCGTGGGAGAACAGGTGCGGGTGCTGTGACTCACCATCAGTCCGCGCCGATGGCACACGTCTCGGTGTACTCGACGTCGTGGACCGACTCGACGCCACCCTCGCCACACACCGGACAGTCGGGGTGCTTCCGGACGGGCACCTCCTCGAAGGACATCTCCAGCGCGTCGTAGAAGACCATCCGCCCATCGAGGAGGTCACCCTTCCCGAGGAGGTACTTGATCGTCTCGGTTGCCTGGATCGTCCCCACGGTCCCCGGGAGGACGCCGAGCACGCCCGCGGTCGCACAGTCGGGGACGGTCCCCTCGGGTGGGGCCTCGGGGAAGAGACAGCGGTAGCAGGGGGTGTCCTCGCCCCCGGGGAACGTGGTGACCTGTCCCTCGAAGCGGAAGATGGCGCCATGCGAGAAGGGGACGCCGGCGAGCGTACAGGCGTCGTTGACGAGATAGCGGGTCTGGAAGTTGTCCGAGCCGTCGACGAGGAAGTCGTAGTCAGCCAGCAGGTCTTCGACGTTCTCGGCGGTCAGGCGCGTCTCGTGGGTCTCGACGTCGATGGTGGGGTTGAGGGCCGCGACGAACTCGGCGGCGGATTCCGCTTTGGGGCGGCCGATGTCGTCGGTGCCGTGGATCACCTGGCGCTGGAGGTTCGAGCGCTCAACGACGTCGTCGTCGACGATACCGAGCGTCCCGACACCCGCGGCCGCGAGATACTCGATGATCGGCGAGCCGAGGCCGCCCGCGCCGACGACCAGGACCCGCCCGTCCAGCAGGTCCGCCTGCCCGTCCGGTCCGACGTCGTCCATGATGATGTGCCGGGAGTACCGGTCCAACTGGTCCGGGTCGAGGTTCAGACTCATACTACACCTCGACGATCTCGATCCCGCGGTTGTTGACCGCTGCGGGGTCCAGCCCCACCTCCTCGAGAAAGCCCTTGTACTCGCGCTCGCACTGTTCGGCGTCCTTCTGTCGGTCCGAGGCGCGGTCACACAGCGCCACCAGGTCCTCCGGAACGTCGTTGGTGTAGACGATCCAGTGGTTGATGAGGTCCGAGAGCCGGCGGATGGGCGAGGTGAAGTGCCCGTAGATCTCGAAGTTCAGCGCGTGGTGGCCGCCGAAGGGGTCGTTCATGTACTTCGCGCGGGGCATCACCTTCATCACGGCCCACTGGATCTTGTCGAGTTGCCGCTCGGGGGCCTCCTCCAGGGTGGCGTTGACGGCCTGTCGGGGGTCGTCCCACGCGCCCCCGGGAATGGAGACGCCGTCGAGTTCCTGGATCTCCTGGAGGGCCTCGTTCCACTCCTCGGGGGTGGGCTGGGGGTGGACGCGGTACATCGCCTCGACGCCGCGGTCCCACATGAGTTCGTGGGTGACGGCCTTGTTGGCCTTGAGCATACACTCCTCGATGATGGTGTGGGCCCGGTCCCGGCGGGGGTTGAGGACGAGCGAGCCGTCCGCCTTGCGCTGTTCGTGCATCCGGTCGGCGAGGTCCCAGACGAGCTGGCACTTCTCCCCCAACTCGACCGAGGCGTCTTCGAGATGTTCGTCCGCACTCGTGGGGTCGTCGAGGATGTCCTCGGCCTCGGTGTAGGTCAGACGGGCGTCGCTGCGGACGACGGACTTGTAGATGTCGATGGACTCGTAGCCGAGGTCGTCCGTGTCGAGGTGCATCTCGACGGTGTGTGCGAGGCGGTCCTCGTTGGGGACCAGCGAGCAGACCGTCTCCGCCAGCACCGGCGGGAGCATGTGGATGGTGTAGCCCGGCAGGTACACCGTGTTCGCGCGGCGGACCGCCTCGGCCCACATCTCCGTCTCGGGGGTGACGTAGTGGGTGACGTCCGCGATGTGGACCCACAGCACGTACTCGTCGTCCCGGACCTCGACCGAGAGGGCGTCGTCGAAGTCCTGGGCGTCGATGGGGTCGGTCGTCCAGGTGGTCATCCCGCGCAGGTCCCGGCGCTCGTCGACCTCGCTTGCGATCTGGTCCTCGATGCCCTCCGTTCGCTGCTGTGCCTCCTCCAGCACCTCGGGCGGGAACTCGTCGGGGATGTCGAACTTCTCCAGCAGTTCGTCGCGCTTGTTCTCGATGTGTCGGGCCAGCTGTTCGTCGATCTCGACGGGGCCCTGTCCCTCCGGCGTCCCGGCGGCGGCCTGGGCGTCCTGGTCGCTCATGGCTCCCGGTAGGACCGGCCGGTAGTTAGTGGTGTCGGCACGACGGGTGGCTACCGCGCCAGCAGCGCCTCGATGAGGCGCAGTTCCTCCGCCTCGGTGATCCGGTCGGAGTGGACGCAGGCGTGGACCACCTTGTGTGCGAGCTCCGGCGGGAGGCCGGGCGCCTCGCTACTGTCGGTCCCACCGTCGGTGTCGATCGCCTCGATTTGAGTCTCAATCGCGTCGAGGCGTTCGTCCAGTTCGGTCACCGTCTCCTCGCGCTCGTGCATCTCCTGGGCAATCTCCTCCCGTCGCCAGCG
>PXSG01000065.1:734-5644 GCA_003023485.1 Halobacteriales archaeon SW_10_68_16 | reverse complement strand
AACAAGACATCCTCGACCACATCGACACGCCGTTGTTCGTCACCGACGCGGAGGGGAACCTCCTGCACTGGAACAAGGCGGTCCAGCGGCTGACCGGCGATACGGCCGCCGAGGCCAAGCGCAAGGACGAGGAATACGGCGTCATCGGGCCGGCATTCTACCACGACGGTCGGCGGTCGATGACGCTTGCCGAGAAGGTCTGCGAGGCGCCCGAGCGGGCCGACGAGGAGTTCGGCGTCCCGCGCGTCGGGGGCATCGACTACACCCTCTATGCCGACCAGAGCGTCATGAAAGACGCCTACGGCGAGGACCGCCACATCTCCTTCAGCGCCGCGCCGCTGTACGACGACGGGGAGTTCGTCGGCGTCGTGGAGATGATCTGGGACCGCACCGAGGACGCGCTCCGCCAGGCGCAACTCCAGGGGCTGGTGAGTGCTCTGCAGGAGACGATGGCCGAAATCCAGCGCGGGAACCTCTCGGCGCGCGTCTCCGTCGCGGAGACCGACTACATCGACGACGACCTGCTGGTGGTGGTCGACTCGCTCAACGAGATGGCCGAGCGCCTCGAACGGATCGTCGACGACGTCGCCGACGACGCCGAATCGCTCCAGTCGACCGTCGAGGACGTCGCCGACAGCAGCCGCCAGATCACACAGACTGCCAACGAGCAGGCCGACACCATCGGGACTGTCGGCGACGAGATCAGCCAGCTCAGCGCCACCGTCGAGGAGATCGCCTCCACCTCCAACGAGGTTGCCGAGACCGCCAGCGAGGCCGACGACCTCGCGAAGGACGTCCAGGACACCGCCCACGAGACACAGGAGGTGATGTCCGACATCGCGGACTCGGCCGAGAACGTCGCCGACGACGTCGAGTCGTTGCGCGAGCGCGTCGAGGAGATCGACGAGGTCGTCGAGGTGATCCACGACATCGCCGAGCAGACCAACATGCTCGCGCTCAACGCCTCCATCGAGGCCGCCCGCGCCGGCGAGGAGGGCGAGGGGTTCGCGGTCGTCGCCGACGAGGTCAAGTCGCTGGCCGAGGAGTCACAGTCCCGCGCCGGCGAGATCGAGGACCTGGTCCAGGGGGTCAAGGAGGACACCCAGGAGACAGTCGAGAACCTCCAGGAGACCAACGAGCGGGTCACGCGTGGCCTCGACCAGGTGGGGTCGGCCACCGAATCGCTCCGGGAGATCGTCGAGGCCGTCGAGCGGACCGCCGAGGGCATCGAGCAGGTCTCGGACGCGACCGACGACCAGGCCGCGACCACCGAGGAGATCGCCAGTATGCTCGACGAGGCCGTCGACCAGGCCGACCAGGTCTGCGAGGAAATCGAGGCCGTCGCCTCCGCCAACCAGACCCAGGCCGAGCAGGTCGAGGAGATCACCGAGACAGTCAGCCAGCTCGGCGGGTGAGGTCTTCTGGCGAATCAAGTCGGTGACTCGCCCGGAGTGACCTCCGGGAAGACGACATCCAGGAGGGGCGACCGGAAGCGAGACTGGGAGCTGGTCGCGTATCGTACCAGCCTCGACGTATTCGAGGGCGATCCAGGGAGACGGGTCGTATCCGGAGTCGTAGAGTGTGACGACGTGCTCGTGGTCGCGGAGGTCCCGGAGCACCTTCGCCTCGTGAAGGAAGTCGGCCTCGAAGACCCGCTGGGTGTCCTCCTCAACAGTGGGGTCGAAAATCTTCAGCGCGACTGTCTCGCCAGTATCGACGTCCTCGGCCCGCCAACGAACCCCGCAACTGGTGTCGGGCGGGCAGTCGCGGCAATGGTGCGTTCCGGGACCATCTCGACGGTGACGAGCCGATCCCGTATGGGGTCGCGAACCGGCCGCAGGACCAATCGAACCACCGCGTCGATCGGCGAGGAGCGCCACTTGGAGAGGCCGACGTCGGCAACTTGAACGACGACGGCGAGACCGAGAAGCGCCAGCAGGCCGGCACGTCCATCCGGGAGTGGGGTGCCGTTGACCGACAGGACAAACGCGAGCACGACCACGACGATACTGATGACGAGGTAGTCGATCGCGAAAAGAAGGGTGACTGCGAGGGCCGGATGGTACGTGAGTTCGACAACACCGAGCAGGTTCCAGAGGAACTCCTCGGCCGGTCGGGCCGTCTCGTTGGTCATCGTCGGGCGGTTCCACCGCGAGGTCTAAAAAACCACAAGAGCGATGCGATAACGAGGAAGTGGGGTGATGCCGATCGGAATGGTGTATAGATCAGCGTTCCTCGCTATCCAACACCCGGATCTGGTCGCCCCGCACGGTGACGGGGATGGGAACTGTCGCCTCGTAGAGTTCCACGGTCACCTGGTCTTTGCCCTCGTCGATGCGCTGGACCTGTGCCTTCTCACCTTTGAAGGGTCCGGCGACGAGTTCGACGATGTCGCCCTCGGCGATGCCCTCGACGTCGGGTTTCGGCGAGAGGAAGTGCTCGACCTCGGAGAGGCCGCTCTCGCCGGGGACGACCCCGCGCATGTGGGGGATCTCGTCCTCGATGCGCTCGAAGACGGCGTCGCTGTCGGCCTCGACCATCACGTAGGAGGTCAGCGAGTCCGGCGCCAGCGCGGCGTGGACCGACTCCTCCTCGCGGCTCATGATCATGTCCGCGACGGTCTGTTCCTGGCTGGCCGTGGTCTTGACCGCGTAGATCCCCATTACGGACCACCCGGGAGGACGAACATGAACACGTAGATCAGAAAGCCCATGAAGCCGACGAGGACGATGCCCGCGCCGGCGATCTTCGCCACCTGCGAGAACTCCCGCCAGGAGGGCGTGCTCGCCAGCTTGAGCACCCGCACGTACGAACTGAGGTCTGTCGGCGTCTTCATACGCGGCCCTTGCCACTCGGCGCTTTTCTATCTATTGGGTCGCCCACGTCGGTCGTCCGCCGCGGCGACCGGCCTCCCGTCGGGACGTTTCGCTCCCTCGGAGTCGTGGACGACCACGCCGTCGGCGTCGGTCGGTTCGTAGTTGTCACGGACGCCGATGGCCTCGATGGCGTCGGCGAGCGCGCCGGTATCGAGGTCGCGGGCCCGGTCGAGTTCGGCCGCGAGGCGGTCCATTCAGCCGTGGTGGCGCCGCACCAGCGAGCGGTGGCGCCGTCCGATGTCGAGTGCACCCTCGCTCTCGAGTTTCTCGCCGAACCAGAGCACGTAGCCGTTGGGGTCCTCGACGGCGAACTGCTTCCAGCCGAAGTCGGTCTCGTGGACGTCGGTAATCGTGTCGACGCCGGCGTCGGCGAGACGTCGATGTAGAAGGCGACCGACCCGCCGATGTCTTCGTCCTCCAGGGCGGGGAGTTTCTCGGTCAGGGACTCGCGCTCCTGGAGCATCAGCGACGCGTCGCCCATCTCGAGCTGGGCCCACCAGCTCTCGTCCGCGTCGGCGACCTCGGGCAGCGTGGCGACCACCTCCGCGTCGAAGACGCGCTCGTACCACGCCAGGGTCTCCGCGAGGTCCTCCACCATCAGGTCCGGGGTCAGCGAGTTGACTGTCACTGTAACACCTGTCGCGGGCTACGGAGGCGGTCAGCAAAACCGTTGGGGAACATCCGGCCGCCCATCGGCCGTCGGGAACCGAAACCGTATTTGAACACGGACACGTTCGTGGTAGTAGAGACGTCGGGCGGACCCGCCGGACTCACAACACATGACAGCAATAGAACACGTCTACAGGGTACACTCGACGGTAGAGGTCCCCTACGACGACCTGGAGGCGTACCTCGAGTCGCCGACGTTGCCAGAGGGCATCGAGCGCCTCGACGTGACCCGACGGGGCAACCAGCTGTTCATCGAGTCGGTTTCTGCCGACAACTCCGTGGGGAAGTACACGCCGACGGCGACGCTGCGTGCGACGGTGACCGACACCCGCATCTACGAGTACGAGGGCGTCCGCTCGCGGACGGAGCCGTCGACCCCCGACGACACCGAACCCTCCTCGACGGTCGAGACGTTCGCCAACTTCAAGGGCCGACTCGGGACCGTCATCAAGAACCAGGCACTGCGCGGGAAGATGTTCGCCGTCCTGCACGACATCGCAGGGCTGGCCGACCGGGGCCGGCTGACCGCCATCGTCGGACGCGACGGTGCCCTCGAAGCCGTCTCGATCAAGGACGGGGAAGTCGTCCCCGCCATCGTCGAGGTCACCGAGAGCGAGGACCAGGAGATGGCCACCGACTCCCCGAACTGGCAGGACTCGCGGACGTGACACGCGACGCACTTCTCCGGGCATTCATCGAGTCCGACGCCTCCCCCGACGGCAAGTGGTGGGTCGACGTCCCCGTCGGCCTCTCGGTCGGGGAGGAGCATGCCACCCTCGACGCCGTCTGTCTCACCTCCCGCGAGGGGGAACTCCCCGAGGTCTACCCCGAGCACACCGGCGTGCCCTACGTCGTCCACCGGGGCGACGAGGCGGCCGGGGTCAGCAAGATCGACAACTTCCGGACGCTGCGCGAGCGCGACACCTTCGCCGAGGAGACTGCCGTCCTCGTGGCGGTCGACCCCGGTGCCTCCTCGGTGGGTGCCGTCGGCGAACTGCTCGCCTACCGGGAACTCCTCGCGGCCGACTGGGACTGGGAGATCGAGGAACTGCTCCTGGTCAGCGACGAGGACAGCGACCACGTCAACCACGTCTGCCGGGAACTAGGCGTGCGGACGATGCGCGTGGCCTGACAGCCACAACAGTCCGTATGACTCGCCCTCGCTGGAGTTATCCGGGGCAGGCCCCAACGGCGGGTATGCCCACCTACGAGCGGTCGAGCCGCGTCGTCGCCCCCTTCGACGCGGTCTGGGACTTTCACTCCGACGAGCGTGGCCTGGTTGCGCTCACGCCGGGGTGGATGCACCTCGAAATCGAATCGGTCCGGGGTCCCGACGGCAAGCCCGACCCCGAGGTCCTCGAGGCG
>PXSG01000065.1:0-650 GCA_003023485.1 Halobacteriales archaeon SW_10_68_16 | reverse complement strand
CGACGGCGGGACGACCATCGTCCGGGACCGCATCGAGTACGAACTCCCGCTGGGCGGCGTCGGCGACGCGCTCGGCCGCCTCGCGGTCGTCGGGTTCGAACCGATGTTCCGGTACCGCCACCGCAAGACCCGCGAACTGCTGGAGTGATACCTTCGCTAGCGACCGTTTATGCGCCCGGTGCCCGTACGGGGACTGGTATGACGGACGTTGCAATCGTCGGCGGCGGCCCGGCAGGGCTGTCGGCCGGCCTGTTCACGGCGAAGAACGGACTGGAGACGGTCGTCTTCGACACCGACGGGACGTGGATGCACAGCGCTCATCTGTTCAACTACCTCGGCATCGAGAGTCTCGACGGATCGGCGTTCATGGAGCGGGCACGCGAACAGGTCGACGGCTTCGGCGTCGAACGCCACGAGGCGGAAGTGACCGACCTCGAAGCCGCGGACGGCGAGTTCGTGGTCTCGACCGACGACGGCGACCACCGCGCGGCGTATCTCGTGCTGGCCACCGGCGCCGACAGGGACCTCGCGGAGGACCTCGGCTGCGAATTCGACGACGACGGGACGGTTTCGGTGAACCTGAGTATGGAGACCAGCGTCGACGACGCGTACGCGACGGGTGCGATGGTCCGCGACCAGGAGTGGCAGGC
>PXSG01000064.1:1415-4709 GCA_003023485.1 Halobacteriales archaeon SW_10_68_16 | reverse complement strand
GGATATCGCCGACATTGCCACCAGCGATTACGTCGAGATCGACGCCGACGAACGACTCGGGAAGGTCCGGTCGATCTTCGAGCGGAAGAACCCCAAGGGGATCGTCGTCACGGAGGAGGGAGAGTACGCCGGCATCGTCACACAGGGCCAGCTGGTGCAGTCACACGTCGAGGACAACGCCAAGGTGCGGGCGCTGACACGGTCGGCCCCGAAGGTCGAACGGACCGACGACGTCCGCGAGGTCGCGCGCGTCCTCGTCGAGGGTGGATCGAAGGTCGCGCCCGTCTTCGAGGCCGACCGCCTGTGGGGTATCGTCACCGGCGACGCCATCCTCGAGGCCGTCCTGGAACACCTCGACGCGCTCGACGTCGCGGAGATATACACCGCCGATGTCGTCACGGTCACCGAGGACACCCACGTCGGCCAGGCGATCAACCTCTTCCGGGAGAACGGCGTCTCCCGCCTGCCGGTGCTGGACGACGGCCACCTCTCGGGGATGGTCACGACACACGACATCGTCGACGTGGTCGTCCGCGACATGGAGACGGCGACGCGGGGCGACCGCGCCGGTGACACCGACCGCATCCTCGACATTCCCGTCACCAACGTGATGAACAGCCCCGTCGCGACCACCACCCACGACGAGACAGTCCGGGCGGCCGTCGAGCGGATGCTCGCGAACAACTACGACGGCCTCGTCGTCACGCCGGCCGACGACGACCGTCTTGTCGCGGGGATCATCACCAAGACGGACGTCCTGCGGGCCCTGACATACACCGAGGAGGAACACATGGACATCCAGATCACGAACATCAAGCTCCTCGATACGATCACCCGCGAGGAGATCCGCAAACGCATCGAACAGGTCGCCGACAAGTACAGGGAGATGCAGGTCCAGCACGCCCACGTCCGCTTCGCCGAGCACAAGGAGAAACTCCGCGGGACGCCGCTCATCCAGTGTCAGATCCGCCTCCGGACCAACAAGGGACAGGCGGCCGGCTCCGGGGAGGGCTATGGCGCCGACGCCGCCTTCGGGGTCGCGCTCGACAAACTCGAACGCAACGTCCTCGAACTCAAGGGCGTCCAGGCCGACGAGGAGTACCGCGGCCAACTGCTGCGGAAGCTCGGCGAACTCTGAGCCGAAACCAGCCGACGGACGACACCCGTGACCGTCGGTGGGATTCTGGAGCCATATTTTATATCCCGGAATCGCGTGTCGAATACTGGCGTCGTATCTGCAAAACTGGAACCATATTTTATATACAATACTAACGTACGTTCGGTGATGGGACAGTGACGGGCGAGAGGACAGAGCGGACCGGATACTCCCTGAAAATCCGGGCGCTGCACGACGTCGCGGTCGACCTCGTGACCTGCGAGTCCGACCGTGAGGTCTTCGAGCGCGCCGTGGAGGCAGCCGCCGAGCTGCTCGAGTTCGACCAGAGCGTGATCTACGTCCGCGAGATCGACCGGCTCGTCCCCGAAGTCGTCACCGGCTCGGAAGTGGTCCCCGAAGACGAGGTACCGCCGTTCGACCTCGACCAGGGTGCGATAGGTCACGCCTATCAGACGGGCGACTCGATACTCACCGAGGACGTCCAGACGGACGAGGTATCGGAGCCGATCTCGCCAGACATCGGGTCCGGCCTCTGTGTCCCCCTGGGCGAGGTCGGCGTGTTCAACGCCGTCAGCGACACGCCCGGTGAGTTCGACGAGGAGGACCTCGCGCTCGGGGAGATCCTGGCCGCGCACGTCACGACGGCCGTCGGGCGGATCCAGTCGGAGGCCGAGATCCGCCGGCAAAAGCGGGAACTCGAACGCAAGTCCGAGCGCCTGGAGGAGTTCGCGAGCATCCTCAGCCACGACCTCCGGAGTCCGCTGTCGGTCGCCAGCGGCTGGCTCGACCTCCTCGAAGCGGACGCCACCGACGAGCAACTGACGGCGATCGGGAACGTCGAGCGCGCGCTCGACCGCATGGAGACGCTGATCGACGACCTGCTCGTGGTTTCGCGGGAGGGCTGGACCGTCGAGAATCCACGGACGGTCGACGGCCAGCGACTCGTCGCGGACGCCTGGGCCGGGGGCGCCACCGACGACGCGACCCTCGACTGCGAGTGGTCGGGGACGGTTCGGGGCGATCCCGACCTGCTCGTCCAGGCCTTCGAGAACCTCTTTCGCAACGCGGTCGACCACGCCGGCCCGTCGGTGACGGTCAGGGTCAGCCCCCTCGAAGACGCCGAGGGGATCTACGTCGCAGACGACGGTCCAGGCATTCCTGAAGACGAACGCGACGACGTCTTCGAGATGGGTGTCTCCAACGACGGCGGTACCGGACTGGGGCTGGCCATCGTCGAGCGGGTCGTCTCCGCCCACGGCTGGTCGGTCAGCGCCGGCGAAAGCGAGCACGGCGGCGCCCAGTTCGAGATGCGGTTCGACGGCGGAACACCCGAGGGCAACAGCTAAACCCCGTCCGGCTGTTGGTCCGACCCAGATGGCACACGTCGAACGGCTCCGGGTGTACCCGGTGAAGGCACTCGAAGGCACCGACGTCGATGAGGCACGGATACGCGAGGGCGGAACACTGACCGGCGACAGGGCGTACGCCATCTTCGACGGCGACCGCGAGGTGATCAACGGCAAGCGGACCGGCCGCGTGAACGAACTCGGGGCCGAATACGACCCCGAGTCGGGCCTGTTCACCGTCGAGACGCCGACCGGGGAGCGCAGGGAGTTCGACCTCGACGCGGAACGCGAGCGGGCGACGGCGTGGTTCGGCGAGTTCTTCGACGAGGACGTCTACATCGCACACGACACGGAGACGGGATACGTCGACCGGCAGCGCATGGGCCCGTCGGTGATCAGCACCGCCACCCTGGAGACTGTCGCCTCGTGGTTCGACGAAATGTCCGTCGAGAGCGCGCGGCGGCGCCTCCGTGCGAACATCGAGGTGGGAGACGTGCCGGCCTTCTGGGAGGACCGTTTCGTCGGGGTGGACGCGCCCGCCTTCGAAGCCGGCGGGGTTCGCATCGAGGGGGTCACGCCGTGTGGTCGGTGTATCGTGCCGGCCAGGGACCCCGACACCGGCCACCCGCTTGAGGAGTTCCAGCAGCGGTTCGTCGAGAAACGCGAGGGGACGTTCCCCGAGTGGGCCGACCGCGAGGCCTTCGACCACTTCTATACGCTGATGCTCATCGCCCGCGTCCCGGAGGCTGACCGCGGCGAGACACTCCGGGTGGGTGACCCCGTCGAAGTCGTCGAGTGACGCCGGTCGTCGTCGACACACGCTTTGCGTCC
>PXSG01000064.1:673-1356 GCA_003023485.1 Halobacteriales archaeon SW_10_68_16 | reverse complement strand
CGGCGGGGACGCCGGTGGCGGCCGGTCGGCCGTCCACTACGACGTTCACGAGACCGACGAGACGGTGCGGGTCGTCGCGGACGTTCCCGGCGTCGAGAAGTCGGACATCGACCTCAAGTGCGACGGGACGACGCTGTACGTCCGGGCCGGCGCCGACGGCCGCGACTACAGCGAGCGGATCGACCTCCCGGCCCGGGTCGACGAACACTCCTCGGACGCCACCTACAACAACGGCGTCCTCGAGGTGGCCTTCGACCGGGTCGACGACTCGACCACGATCGACATCTGAGTGCGCCTGCCAAGAGTTTCTGTCCCGTCGAATCCGTCGAGGGAGCCCGCCACTCATGTCCGCCGATGTCCCCGACACCCGATCCGACCGTCTCAGCTGGGAGCTGTCGCCGGCGGACGTGCGGTTCGGGTGGCTGCTCGTCTACCTCCCGGTGGCGTTTCTCGGGGGTCACGTCGGACTGTTGCTGGTGACGGCGGTGGCGCTCGTCCCGGCGATGCTGGCCGACCCGCGGTTGCTGGCGCTGGCTGCGCTGCTCGTGCTTGTCGGCGGGCCGTTCTCGCTGCTGTACCTGTGGCCGATGCTCCGGAACCCCGACCAGCGCCCGGACCCCGGCAGGCACGGCTGGCTGGACCACGTCAGCGTGCCGGGCGTCGTCGTCGCGTCGATCCTCGGG
>PXSG01000064.1:0-604 GCA_003023485.1 Halobacteriales archaeon SW_10_68_16 | reverse complement strand
GGCTCTTTGTAGCCGGCGTCACCGGAGCGCTCGGAGGGCTGTTCGTCGCCGCGGCTTACTACATCGCGTGATCATCCCGGTGTCGTCACAGGAGCAACTACTCTACCCGTCGGCGCTCGCCCGTATCAGCGCGGCGAGGTCGTCCCAGAACCCGGGCTCGTACTTCGTCGCGGCGTCGATGGTCGGCCGCGCGTTCGTCTCGTTGACCACCGCCCTGTCACCGGAGACCAGCAGGTCCACGCCGAGGAACGGGATTTCCATCGCCTCGGCGGCGCGCTCGGCGAGGTCACGTAACTCGGCAGGCAGGTCTACCCCGGTCGCCTCGGCGCCGCGGTGGACGTTGTGTTTCCACTGGCCCGCGGCGATGGCGTCCTCGGGCAGGCGGCGCTCGACAGCGCCGACGTACTCGCTGTCGAGGGCCATTGCGCGGTAGTCTTGCGCCTCGGGGAGGTACTCCTGGACGAGAAACGAGCGGTCGCCGGTCGCGCGGTAGTCGTGGACCAGGTCGAGGTAGTCACAGACGCCCAGAAAGGAGTCGAGATCTTGGGCTTTGGCGACGCCGATGCCGCGAGTGACGGCGTTGGGTTTGACGACGACCGGCGGG
>PXSG01000063.1 GCA_003023485.1 Halobacteriales archaeon SW_10_68_16 | reverse complement strand
TTCGGGGTTCCGGGGGTCTAGCGGTCCGAACAGGGACGACCCGCCCCGCCACCGCGACGGCCACGAGACGATATCCGGGGACTATAAGCCGGGGCCGGGCATCCACCCGCACATGACCATCGAGGACCACGAACACGCGTCGGTCGTCACCCACGCGCTCGCACAGCACACCCTCACGGACATACGCAGGGTCGACACCGAGCAGGTGGCCTTCCGGAAGGGCCTGGTGAAACTGGGCCGCATCTGCGGGTACGAACTCATCGACGGCCGCCTCGACACGGAGACCGTCTCGGTCCAGACACCCCTGACCGAAACCACCGGCACGCGCATCGGGGACATGGACAACGTGGTCATCATCAACGTCCTGCGGGCGGCGACCCCCTTCGTCGAGGGGCTCCTGAAGGCGTTCCCGCGGGCCCGGCAGGGCATCATCTCAGCCAGCCGCAACGAGGAGGCTGGCATGGACGAGGACGGGACCTTCCCCATCGAGGTCCAGTACGTCAAGCTCCCCGAGATACGCGAGGAGGACACCGTCATCGTCGCGGACCCGATGCTCGCGACCGGGTCGACGATGTGTGCCGTCCTGGAGGAGGTCCTCTCGGGCACGGCGGACCCGAAGAACCTCTTCGTCCTCTCGGCGGTCAGCGCCGAACCCGGCCTGACGCGTGTCGGGGAGGCGTTCCCCGAGGCGGAACTGGTCACCTGCGCCGTCGACGACCACCTCGACGACCACGGCTTCATCGTCCCCGGCCTCGGCGACGCCGGCGACCGCGCGTTCCGCACGAACTGATACTGCCGGTTATACATCGACGCGCGTCGAACCCCCGTTGTTTCGTGTGGAGATTTCGTGAATAGAGCCGCCGCCAGGGTGTGGAACGCATCGAGTGCGGGGCCAGCGGGCCGGCAGGAACGTCACGCGTCGAACTCGCCGTCGAGCCTCGCACGGCCGCTCGTGGCGCTCCGGAGGCGGTCCCCGAGGGCGGCGGCCTCGTCGACCGGTGCGCGCACCTCGAAGCGGACGTCGGCCCCGTAGTCGGCCTCGAACTCGGCGTCGGCAGACTCCAGCAGGCCACGGACCGTCCCCGAGTCGTCGTAGTCGACGGTCACGACTCGTCCTCGCGGTCCCAGTAGCCCACGTCGTCCTCGGCGCGGTAGTACCCCTCCATGGTGCGCTCCTCGCGGCCGCCCGGCGGCGACCCGACGTAGACGCCGAACTTCTCCGAGTCGGGGTAGACGGTCACGTCCGGTTCGTCCATCGTCGAGACGACCAGGTACTGCAGGGGCTCGTCGCCCTCGTTGACGACGCGGTGGGCGCCACGCTCGTCGGCCGGGAGCGCGACGTAATCGCCGGCTTCGAGTGACGTCGTCTCGCCGTCGAGTCGCAACGTTCCGGCCCCGGAGAGGACGTAGATGGCCTCCTCGTTGGCCGTGTGGTAGTGGTAGGGCCAGGCACGCTCGCCGGCCGGGAGTTCGTAAAGACTGCAGCCGAGTTGCTCGCCACCTGCTGCCTCGCCGAGTTGTTTGCGCCTGACGTGCATGCCCGGCCCGTCGAGTTCCGTCCACTCCAGGTCGCCTTCGCTGGTCTTGCCCATGTCCGGGCGTCGACCACGGCCAGTATAAGTTCGTGGGCTACTCGTTCGCTCGCGCTGGGAGAGACACGCGACGGTGGCACTGCCAGCCACGTCGGTTCAAAGCCTTTATCCCCGCCGTTTGCCTCCTGTACGGCAAGACCATGTCCGAGAAACCAGCTTCGATGTACCGGGACATCGACAAGCCCGCCTACACCCGACGGGAGTACATCACGGGCATCCCCGGTTCGAAGGTCGCACAACACAAGATGGGCAACAGGGACGCCGACGCCGAGGACTACCCGGTCCAGATCTCGCTGATCGTCGAGGAGACCGTCCAGATCCGCCACGGGTCGCTGGAGGCCGCGCGCCTCTCGGCGAACCGCCACCTCATCAAGGAACTCGGCGAGGGCAACTACAAGATGATCCTCCGGAAGTTCCCCCACCAGGTCCTCCGGGAGAACAAGCAGGCCACCGGCGCCGGCGCCGACCGCGTCTCCGACGGGATGCGCCAGTCCTTCGGGAAGATCGTCGGCACCGCCGCCCGCATCCAGGCCGGCGAGGCGCTGTTCACGGCGTGGTGTGAGCCCGAACAGGCCGACGCCATCAGGGAGGCGTTCCGCCGCGCCTACAACAAGATCACGCCGCCGTGCCGCGTCGACGTCGAGCGCGGGAAGGAACTGCTGATCGCCTGACTTTACTCCCAGTTGTGTAGCGCGTCACGGTAGACGTCGGCCACGTCTGCCTTCGTGACGGGCCGCGGGTTCGGCCGGAGCAGCCGCTCCTGTGTCTCGACGGTCCGTTCGGCCAGCCAGTCCACCTCCGCTTCGGTGACCCCCGCGAGGTCGGCCAGGCCGCTGGGGAGGACGTTCAGGTCCCGCTGGAGGCGGACGAACTCCTCGCGGGCCCGGTCGGCGGCTTCGCGGGTGCTCAGCCCGTCGGTGTTCGCGCCGAGCATCTCGGCCACCCGTGCGAAACGTGGCGGGTCGCTGGCGACGTTGTACCCGAGCGTGCTCGCCGGGGTCAGGACGGCGATGGTCTCGCCGTGGTGGGTGTGGTACCTGTTCCCGACGGGGTAGGCCATGGCGTGACAGAGGTGTGCGCCGGCGGTCAGGCCGGCGATGGCGCCGTACAGCGCACCCTTCAGCAGTCCCTCGCGGGCCGCGAGGTCGTCGCCGTTGTTGACCGCCGCACGGATGTTGCTCGACAGCAGGTCGATGGCCTTCTCGCTGAACAGTTCGGTGAAGTCCGTGCGGCCGGCATACACCGGCCGGTCGGCGGGGTCCTCGGGGCGCAGGAGTTCGTCGTAGGCCTGGGTGGTGTACCCCTCGATGGCGTGGCCCAGCGCGTCCATCGCGGTGTTTGCGGTCATCCTCGGGGGGAGCGTCGTCGTCAGCGTCGGGTCCAGCACCGCCGCGTCGGCCCGCACCGACGGGTCCGAGATGCCTTCCTTGATGTTCTGTTCCTCGACCGAGAGGACAGCCACGGCCGAAATCTCCGAGCCGGTGCCGGCGGTCGTCGGGATCAACACCAGCGGTGGCCCCGACTCTGTGAGTCGCTCGCCCCCGCCGGTCGGTTCGGCCACGTAGTCGATGACCGACCCGCCGTTTGCCAGCACCGCGCGCGTCGTCTTGGCGGTGTCCATGCAACTCCCGCCGCCGAGGCCGACGTAGAAGTCGTAGCCGTCCTCGGTCTCCTCGCGGACGAACTCGACGCAAGCGTCGACGCTGGCGATGGAGGGTTCGCGCTCGGACTCGTCGTAGCTGTCGACCGTGTAGCCGGCGTCCGTGATGTGGTCGGCGACGCGGCGGGCGTGGCCCAGCGAGGCGAGTTGCTCGTCGGTGACCACCAGTCCGCGGGCGTCAGCCTCGACGCCGAGTTGCGAGAGCTGGTAGCCCAGTTCCTCGATTGCGCCGGGCCCGACACGGATGGGCGGCAGGTCCATCGCCCAGACCGACTCCGGCGCGAGTTCGTGTGGCTCGGCCGAGACGGAGCGCTCGTAGTTCATCGCCGTCCCTCCACGCTCGCGTCGGCGGGGCCGGGAGTTCGACCGGATTGGCGTGCGAGTCGACTGGCCGTGGGTCCGGACGTCTCGTCCATCGTCCGTCGGTACGCGAGGGCAGGAATATCAATCCCCGTGTCGACGCTCGGTGGAGAATCGAATCGACGCCTGACTGCGATGGGTGCCCGTCCGGGGCAGTCAGCCGGATCCGAGGGGGGACGACTGATTGGTCGGCGTCGGCGTCGCGGTCGGTCGTTCCGGCGGTTCGGGCGGTTCCGGCCCGGTGGCGCCCCCGTCGCTCGGGAAGTTCTCGTCGAGGTCACCCGACGCGAGGAACGTCAGCAGGTTGCCGACGAACACCTCGTTGTCGGCGTCGTACACCTCGGACTGGTCGATGAACGACGAGTCGGCGACGAAGGCGAGGTTCTCGTTGCGGACGGCCATCGCATAGTCGCCCTCGCGGCGCGTCTCGAGGGTCTTCGTGCCGTCGGCGGCCGTGTACAGCACCTCGATGTCGTCGGCGTCCTCGTGTTGCTGGTTGACGACGACGTACCCGCCGCGGTCGAAGCTGACCGTCTCGACGCCGTCGGTCAGTTCGTCGTTCGTCTCGGGGGACGCGTTCACGCTCTTGAAGTTGTTGTCGTTGCCCTCGGCCCCCTGGTTGAAGAGCATCTCCGCGCCGACCTGGAACCCGTAGGCCTGGGTGAGGTTGTCGGCACCGAAGGAGGCGGCCGAGGGGACGCCGAAGAGGCCGAGCGCGGCCTGGATCTGTGTCGGTTCGCCCAGCACGACGACGCGGCCGCCCGCGTCGGTGTAGTTCTGGAGTGCGTTCCGCTCGCTCTCGGAGAACGCGCCCCGGGGCTGGACGATGAGGACGCCATCGTAGTTCGAGAGCGTCTCCGCGTAGGAGGCCCTGCCGTCTTCGGCCCCGAACTCGACGAAGTGGCCCGCCCCGTACGCCGCCTCGACGAGCGGTTCGAGTTCCGTCTCCGAGACCTGATTGCTGTGGGAGATATCGACGAGGATGCGCTTCCGACCGTCCGTCTCGTCGACCTCGATCTCGCCCTCCTCGGGGTCGTCGTCGTGGTTGACGGCGTCGGGCTGGAACTGCGCCGGTGACTGTCCGTCGATGTTCGCGCCGTCCGGCGTCGTCTCCCCGCCACCCGTGGACGCGACCACGGCGGCGCCACCGACCGCCACGACGACGATGACGACGAACACCGCGATCAGTCGCAGCGGGCTAGCCATCGGCGGCCACCTCCACGGTCGCGTTCTCGGAGTTGGCCGGTACGCCCCAGACCGCGTAGTAGCGGACCGGCTCGACGAACTCGACGCGCTCGTCATCGCTTTGCTCGACGTAGATGATGTTCCCCTCGACCTTCTCGACGTCGTCCTTGGCGAAGGGCAGCGGCAGTCGGAACCCTGGCTGTTCGACGTAGGCCACCTCGTACTGGTCGCCCTCGATCTCGTCGGAGCGCTCGGCGGCCAGCGCGATGGCGGTATCGATGTCGCCGATCTGGTCGGCGAACCCGTTCTGGACTGCCTCGGTGCCGAGGTAGATGTCGCCGCGCGCGACCTCCTGGCGCGAGAGGGCGAGTTCGTCGCCGCGGTGGGTCATCACCGTCCCGACGAAGGCGTTTTTCAGCGTTTCGAGGTCGTTCCGGATGCTGTCCTTGGAGATCTGTGCCTTGTCCGGTCCCGACCGCACGAACGTCTCCTGCTGGTCGCCAACGAGTTCGATCAGTTCGAGGGGTGCCGCGACGACGACCCCGATGCTCCCGACGTTCGAACTGGGCTTGACGACGATGGCGTCCGAGGGGACGATCCCGAAGTAGCCACCCGAGGCGGCCGACCCCTCGACGTACGCGACCACGGGCATTTCGCTTGCGGTCTTGTTGACCGCCAGGTAGAGTTCCTCGCTCGAGGCGACCGGTCCACCCGGGCTGTCGATCCGGAGGACGACTGCCTCGACCGAGTCGTTCGTCCGCGCCTCGCGGAGATCCTCAGTCAGCTGATTTACATTATCGGCGGATGTCCCCCCGCGGAGAGTGAGAACAGCGACGACTGGCTCGTCGTCGTCCGTCTCCTGGAGGGCACTCGACACGGCGGGTGCCACGACGGCGGCAGTGACGACGGCGGCCGCGATGACGACGATGTACATCGCGACTGTCGACGCCGACAGATTCCTGCTGTCCAACATGCGCCTCGTCATTGCGGCTACCCGGTAATAAATCCCGGCTGACCTGACCGGGATCGCACACGGGCCATCCGACGCCCCGGAGCGGCCGGAGGATACATCGGCACCGAACCCCTCACGCCGGTATGGAGTTCGAACTCCTGGGGTGGCCACCCGAGGGGCCGACGCTCCACCTCGACCACCGGGAGTTCGCCTACGCCGGGAAGTTCGTCATGTCCGCGACCGGGAAAGCCGTCGCGGGCGAGGAAGGGGAGAAGAACGGGGATGGGGACGATGGGGACGCCATCCTCGCCGCGACGGCCTTCGACGAGGACCGCACCGACCCGAATCGCCTCCGGATCCGCTACGTCACGGTCCGGAACGACCGGCGCGGGGAGGGGATCGGTCCCAGGCTGTTGCGGTTCACCGCCGAACGGGGCCGGGAGCGTGGCTACACCGATGTCCGGATCGCCGCGAACAACCCCTTCGCCTACGAGGCCTGCTACCGCGCGGGGTTCGCGTTCACCGGCGAGGAGACCGGCCTGGCGGAGCTCGTCCTCGCCTACCGTCCCGACCGCGAGGGTCGCGGGCGCTATCAGGCGGGGTTCGACCGGTACCGTGGGCGGGACCTCTCGGACGCCGAGGAGTCGTTTCTGGACGACTACCGTGGTCGGGGTCCACCGGCGGTCGTCGCTGATCCGCTCTCTGGAAATCGAGTGTAGACTGCTGTTGCGACTGCAACGACGGGAAGGGTTAAGAGACCGCGAACCCAGGAGCGTCCATGCCAGCGGTCACGGCGACGTCGGTCGAACTGGCCGAGTGTGGCCACGCGCCGACCGTCGACACGCCACGGGCGTTGCTGGACGCCGTCGAACCGTTTCTGGCCGTGCCGGTCGCGTAGACGCCGGGAGAGACGGAAAGAGACACGTACGCCCGGCCGTACCCCGAGGTATGGACTACGAGACGCCGCAGTTCTTCCGCGTCATGCAGTACGCCCGGGAGGCCGACCGGGACGTGGTCGACATGGTCAGCGGGAACCCCGACTGGGACCCGCCGGCGGCGTTGCGCGAGGGCCTGCGGACCTACGCCGACGCCGACCCCGACGACTTCCAGTACCCCGCCAGCATCGGCCTCCGGGAACTCCGCGAGGAGATCGCAAAGCGCCGGGGCGTCGACCGCCGACAGATCCTCATCACGAACGGCGCCGGCGAGGCGAACCACCTCGCGATGCTCGGCGGCCTCGAGGTGATGCCCGGCGAGGAAATCCTGCTGGTCGACCCGGTCTACCCCTACTACGCCGGCCGCGCGAACTTCATCGGCGCGGACCTCTCGTTCGTCCCGGTCGCCGCCGACGGGCACCTCGACCCCGCGGACGTCCGCGAGGCCGCGAGCGAGGAGACGGCGGTCGTCGTGGTCAACAGCCCGAACAACCCCCTGGGCGTGACCTACGACGCCGACACCATCGCTGGCGTCGTCGACGTCGCCGAGGCCTACGACGCCGTGCTGGTCAGCGACGAGGTCTACGACCACTTCGACTACTCCGGGCGGTTCGCCTCGGCCCTCTCGGTCGACTCGCCCAACCGCGTCGCGACCAACTCCTTCTCGAAGTCGATGGCGATCACTGGCTGGCGCGTCGGGTACGCAATCTTCCCCGAAAGCGGCGGGGATGGCCCGGCCGAGGAGTTGCTCGACAACGCCCGCACACGGCACATGCTGACGAACGTGACCGGCTCCCGGCCGGCCCAGGCTGCCGTCCTCCACGCACTCCGGAACACCGACCCCGAGTACTACGAGGGGAACCGCGACCTGCTCCGGGAGCGCATCGCCACCTTCACCGACGCGCTGGACGCGGTCGGCGCCGAGTACACCGAGCCCGAAGGCGCCTTCTACGTGATGGCCCGGTTCCCCGACTACCCGGGCACCTTCGAGAACGTCTACCGCCTCGTCGACGAAGCCGGCGTCGCGGGGATGCCCGGCGAGACGTTCGGTGACTCGCGCGGGGAGTGGATGCGCTTCTCCCTGACGACCGACCGCGTCGAGGAGGCTGCCGGTCGGCTCGCTGATCTCTTCGAGTGACCGAATCCGTGGGTTCAAACGGGAGGCCGCCCCAGGGAGCGTGAATGCCGGACGCCGACGGACTCGGAGAGCACTGGCCCGAGTACTTCCCGTTCGAGGAGCCCTACGAGAACCAGGCCGACGCCGTCGAGTCGGCCATCGAGGCGGGCCGCGCGAACGGCTACCTCGCGATGGAGGGGCCCTGCGGGACGGGCAAGACCATGGCCGCCCTCGCCGCGGGCGCGGTGCTGGTCCGCCACGGCGCCTACGAGCGCGTGGTGGTCGTCACGCCGGTCAAACAGCAACTCCGGCAGTTCGTCGCCGACCTCCGGGCGATGAACGCCGATCTCGACGAACAGATGCGCGGGATCTCGCTGGTGGGCAAGCGCGACCTCTGTCCCTACGGCCGCGAGGGCGTCTTCCCCGAGGACGTCGGCACCCACGACCGCTGTGAGGACCTCCGCGAGTCGACCGCGAACCTCGCCGAGAGCGAACACGGCGACGGCCGCCCCGTGGCGGAGGCCGCAGTCGGCGGTACCGACCCCGATGACGTCTGGTGGGACCCGCAACTGGGGTCGGACCTCGCGAAACACGCCCGGCCCGATGCCCCCGGCCAGCGCACCATCGGCGAGGACACCCTCTCGACGGCGGGGGCCGACAGCCCCTACCGACGCCAGCAACCGAGCGCCCCGGAGTCGATGGTCGATGGGGATGGCGATTCGCCGCTGTACTGTCCCTTCGAGGCAGACTGGTATGCCCGCAACCGTGGCTCGCCCATCGACTTCTCGGCCGGCGACCGGGGCGTGCTCACCCCCGAGGAGTACCTCCCGCTGGCCGTCGAACGCGGGACCTGCCCCCACCGCGTGATGGGCGTCCTGCTGGAGGCGGCGGACATCGTCGTCGGCAACTACAACCACCTCTTCGACCCGGACTCGCGGCCCCTGCTCGCCTCGATTCTCGACGAGGAGACGTTCGTGGTCGTCGACGAGGCCCACCGCCTCGAAGAGCGGGTCCGCGACCTGCTCTCGGACCGCGTGGGGCGGGCGACGCTGAAGCGGGCGCGCAACGACTGTGCGACCCTGCTGACCCGCGCCCGCCAGAGCCGCGACCACAAAACACAGGTCGAGGAACTGCTCGCAAGCCGGGAGGTCCCGCTGTCGGCCGTCGAGCGGGCGCAGGACTTTTACGACGACGTTCTCGGGTGGCTGGATGACCGCATCGGGGCCTACCTCGACTCGGAGTTCGGCCGCGACTGGCGGGCCGGCGAGACCGACGCTCTCCCCGGCCGGGACGTCGAGGTTCCGCTCCGTGACCCCGAGACCGTCGAGACCGACGACCTGACCGAGTGGGCCCAGGAGGCGGGCTACACCGGCGACGTCTGGCGGTCGCTCTCCACGGTCGGGGCGGCCGTCGAGGAGGCCATCGACGAACTCGGGCTGGCGCGGACGCCGGTCTGTGCCGCCACGGGTGCCATCCTCGGGCGGTGGTGGGACCGGGACCACGCGACCTATCTCCGGGAGGTCGAACTCGACCACTCGCCGGCCGACGAGCGCGGTGTCGAGGAACCCTGGCAGGCACAGTACACGGCTGGACTCGTCCTCTTCGAGTGCATGCCCGGCGAGACGCTCCGCGGAATTTTCGAGGAACTCGGCGGGGGCGTGCTGATGAGCGCGACGCTCGAACCGCTGGATGTCTTTGCGGAGGTTTCGGGCCTGGAGGCACTCCGCGAGGGCGGGCGGCCGGTCGTCGAGCGGACCTACGGGCTCTCCTTTCCCGAAGAGAACCGCGCGAGCTGGCTGGTCGACGCGACGCCCTTCACCGCGCGCAACCGCGGCGACCCCGCCGACAACGCCGACCCCGGGACCTGGAACCGCACCCGCGACGAGTACGCTCACGTCCTGCGGACGCTCGCGCGCTCGCCGGGCAACGTCCTGCTCGCGATGCCCAGCTACCGCGAGGCCCGGTGGGCCGGCGACTACCTCGCCGACGTCGTCGAGAAACCGGTGCTGGTCGACGAGAGTTCCAGCAACGAGGCCACCGAGGAACTGAAACGGCGGTTCTTCGGGGGCGAGGGAACGGTGCTGGTCACGAGCACCCGCGGGACGCTCACGGAAGGTGTCGACTACGACGGCGACAAGCTCCACTGCTGTGGGGTGGTGGGCGTGCCCCTGGTCAACATCGGCTCGCCCCGCGTGCGGGCGGTCCGGCGCGCCTACGCCGACGCCTTTGGCGCCGACCGGGCCTTCGAGTACGCCCTGACGGTGCCGGCAGTCCGGCGCGCCCGGCAGGCCATCGGCCGTGTCGTCCGCGGTCCCGAGGAAGTGGGGGTGCGCGCGCTGGTGGGCCGGCGCTACACGCCCGGCGTGCGACACAGCGTCCACACGTACCTCTCGCCGGGCGAGCGCGAGGAGTTCCTCCGGCTCACCCCCGAGTTCCTGCCCGGGAAACTCGAGGCGTTCTGGGACGACCACGGCCGCCCCTTCGAGTGACGCTTCGGGGGACTGTTCCCGTTCGTCGGATTCGCCCGGAGAATCGTCCGGGCCTACTCGGACATCCGCAGGCGAGTCGTGGGCTGGCCCTCGAAGCGGGGACCGCTGCCGACCTCGTCGAACCCGGCGGCGATGGCGGCGTCCTGGAGTTCGGGTTCGTCTTCGGGGGCCAGCAGTTCCACCGCCATCCCTTCCGTGCGGGCGAAGCCGATCGGTTCCTCGAGGAGGCCCTCGAAGGTCGTGGGGTCGCCGTCCATCTGCGTGACGTGGACGGTTCCCTGGCGGGCGTCGTAGCTGACGAACCCCCGGATCTCGTCGTCGCGCTCGGCGACGCGGACCGTCCGGTCGTGGATGAGGTTGCGCATCACGTCCCGCGGGGCGTCGGTCAGGGACGCCAGGCGCCCGGCGTCGGCCTCCACGGCGTCGCGCACGTCCATACCTCGCCGTTGGGGCGCGGGCAAATTAAATGGTCGCTCGCCGGGCCCCCGCCGGACGGTCTCCTCCCGAGGATTCTCCCGGCCGGGCGACCGTCACGAGGTAGACGCCGCCGAGGAACGGCTCCCGCGTCCCGAGTTCGAGGTCGGTGCCCGCGACCATCGGCTCCAGCCGGCGGGTCAGGTCGGCGAACAGCACCCGCGCCGCCGGGTTGAGCGCCCGCCGCAGGAGCGAGGGATCGGTCCCCTCGGGGACGAACTTGTCGTAGATGGAGACCCGTCCATCAGGCGCGAGCACGCGCGCCGTCTCCGCGACGACGTCCTCGGGGTCGGGGACCACCGACAGGATCAGGTGGAGCAACACGGCGTCGAAGGAGTCGTCGGCGAAGGGCAACGAACGAGCGTCGCCGACGCGGGCGTCCACGTCCAGTCCCAGCCGTTCGCCCCGGTGTTCGGTGCGTCGGACCATGGCTGGCGTCACGTCGATGGCCGCGACCTCGACGCCGTCGGGGACGTATTCGAGGTCCATCCCGGTTCCGGAGCCGACCAGCAGTATCCGGTCACCCGGCTGGAGGTCCAGTCGCTTGATGGCCCGCCGTCGACCCCGCTCGAAGGGCCGGGCGAGCACGTCGTAGACCGGCGCGTACAGCCGGTAGCGCGCCCGGTTCCACCACTCCGTGGCCGTCATGCCGACTCCTCCGGGTCCGTCTCCGGACGCGCTCGGACGATGGCGACCCCGAGGAGGCCGAGCCACGCGAAACTGGCCGCCTGCAGGAGGATGGTCGCCAGACTCGCTGGCGTCCGCACCTCCGCGAACGTCAGGAGTGCCACGGCCGCAGCGAGGGCGGTCAGCATGCCGACGGCGACACCCAGCCAGGGGAGAGCGCGGCCGGTGAGGTCCGTCCGGGCGAGTGCCCACGCGAGGGTCGCGACGCCGCTCCCGACGAGGATGGCGAAGACGAACATGTGGACGGTCCCGAAGGGATGGAGGACCGGCGGGGACAGCAGTTCGTGGCTGCCCTGCCGGTAGGCGACCACATCGACGTACACCCACGATGTCCACTGGAGCGCGTGCAGGACGGCGAGGCCGAAGAGGCTGCCGGCCGCGTCGCCGGCGGTACCGGTCCGCAACTCGGCGGCGTCCCGGACGAGCCGGAACACCCCGACTGCGACGAAGGCAGTCGCCACGACCCAGACCGCGTGACTCACCAGCCACGGGACCGGCGTCGAGGCACCCGGCTGGCCGCTTTGGGTGAGTACTCCGCTCCCGACGAAAAACGCGACCGCTGCGACGAGAAACGGGGTCCCCCTGCTCCGAACCACGTCGGCCAGCGCGCTGGTCGTCCGGTCGGTGCGTGCGGTGACGGCGTCAGTTGTCACAGTTGATCACCTGTTTTTCACTTGCACCGGTCGGTGGATCGGTCTACCTGCTGCTGTGCTGGGAGTGTTTAAACGTCGGTCCGTCTCAGAGCCCGAAACGGAGGGCCCGGTTTTTTATGGATCGCCGAGAAATGACACGACAATGAGAGAAGCCATCGTCAGCATGTCCGACGCCGAACTCGAGGCGATGGGGATGGGCGACGTCGTCTCCTACGTCAGGGACGCGGGGGTCCGCGACCTGGAGGAACTGGACTGCCACGGGCGGGGCGGTCTGCTGCAACTGGAAGTCGAGTCGGAACTGGACGGGGACCGGCTCTCCTCGTTCGAGGCCGTCGACCGGTGGGAGTTCGTCACCGAGCGCGAGGAGACGTACCTTTATCTCGTGAGAGTGACCGCGCCGGACCTCTCCGAGGACGTCGCCGACCCCGCCGGGGACCTCGTGGGGACCTGCGACCCGACGATGACCGACCGCGGCGCGACGGTCGAACTGGTCGGCGACCAGGGGGCCATCAGCGAGACGCTCCGGGAGTACGAGAAGGCTGGCGTCTCGCCCGAACTGGACAGGCTCGGCGACTACGAGGGCGAGGATGGGGCGCTGGACGCGCTCACCGACCGGCAGTGGGAGGTCGTCGAGACGGCCTACGAGATGGGCTTTTACGACGTGCCGCGGGAGGTTTCGACGGAGGCGATCGCTGCCGAACTGGGCGTCGACTCCTCGACGGTCGCCGAACACCTCCAGCGGGCCGAGCGGAACCTCCTGGGCGAGCAACTCGCCGGGGAGTGACCCCCCGGGACGAAAACTGTGGGGAGAGAAACGCCTCGAAACGAAAGCAGTTATCCACACCGACCCCGAAGCGGGGGGACATGTCTCACACACCCACGTGGCGAATTCGGCGCTGTCGGGTGGTTCGATGCGCGTAGTCGTGAAGTTCGGCGGGACGAGTCTCGCCAACGGCGACCGGATGGCCCGCGCGGCCGACTCGGTCGCGTCGGCCGTCGAAGCCGGCCACGAGGTCGCGGTCGTCGTTTCGGCGATGGGGCCGACGACGGATTATCTCCTCCGGGAGATGAAGTTCGACGCCAGCGAGGCCGACCGCGCCGAGATCGTCTCGATGGGCGAACGCACCTCCGTCCGGATGTTCAAGGGGGCCCTCGACGCCCGGGGGGTCGATTCGGACTTCCTCGAACCCGGCCGGCCGGAGTGGCCGATCATCACCGACGAGTACGGCGAGGTCGATGTCGAGGAGACGCGCGGGCGCGCCATGGAGTGTGCCGAACGGATGGAAGGGGGCGTGGTGCCGGTCATCACCGGCTTCCTCGCGGAGGGGCAACTACATGGAGGCCGACGAGGTGGTCATCGTCACCGACGTCGAGGGCGTGATGACCGGCGACCCCAACGTCGTCGAGGGCGCGCGCAACGTCGGCGAGATCACCGTCGACGAACTCCGGAACCTCTCCTTTCGCGGCGCGGAGGTGGTCGCCCCCTCGGCACTCACCTACAAGACCGGGGACCTCTCGGTCCGGGTCGTCCACTACCAGCACGAGGACCTCCTGACCGGCGGCACGTCCATCGAGGGCGAGTTCGACAACCTCATCGCCCTCCACGAACGGGAACTCGTCTGCCTGACCGCGGCAGGTCGTGCCATCCGCAACCAGCCGGGCATCCTCTCGAAACTCTCGACCGCACTCGCCGACGTGGGTCTCAACGTCGAGACCGTCTCCTCGGGGATGGACTCGATCTCTTTCTACGTCGACGCCTCCCGCGCCGAGGAGGCCGAGGCACTGCTCCACGAGGAGGTCGTCGACGACCAAGCCCTGTCCTCGATCACCCTGGAGGAGGGCATCGGCGTCATCCGGGTCACCGGCGGCGACCTCACCAGCCAGCGCGACGCCGTCAAGCAGGTCATCGACCCCCTCGCCGAGGCACACATCTACGTCCACGACGTCATCACGAGCGCCACCTCCGTCTCCGTGTTCGTCCCCTGGAAGGACCGCGAACTGGCCCTTGAACACGTCCAGGAAGCCTTCTGACCGGGCCGCAGGGCGTTTTCCTGGCCGATTTACTGGAGTTCGTCTTCCTGAGCGCCAGTCGCCCCGCCCACCAGCGGTGGCAGGGTCGCACGGTCACCGTCCGTCCCTGAGGCGGGTGCCGATCCGCTCGGGCAGGCCGGCCTCGCGGACCGCCTCGACGACGCGGTCGTAGATCTCGTGGTGCTGGACGTGGGTGTGGCCCATCACGAGGACGTCCTCCTCGCCGAGGAGGCCCGGGCCGAACTCCGCCGGGTAGGTGTAGCGGTCGGGGTTCTCGGGGTGGCCGTGGACGAGTTTCACGCGGCCCTCACACGCCAGGCGCTCGTCGGGGAGGCCCGCCAGCCACTCGACCTGGTCGTCGTCGAGCGTCTCGCGGGCGTGGCGCACGCCGGCACCGGCCATGCTGTTGAACCCGAAACCGGTGTCCCCGGCGACCGCCCGGTCGTGGTTGCCTATCACGGTCGGGACTTCGCGCTCGCGAACGACCTCGATGCACTCGGCGTGCCAGGGGTTGTACCCGACGACGTCGCCCGCACAGACGAGCGCGTCCACGTCGGGCATGTCCGCGAGTACCGCCTCGAGTGCGACCCGGTTGCCGTGGATGTCCGAGATGACGCCGACGTCCATATCCGTCATTCGACGGCCACCCGTTTTAAGCGGTGTCCCTCGCTGGGTTTTTTGTTCCCGGTGTGAACGTCAACGTAGATGCACCCCGACGCGGACACGGACACCAACGCGGACGACGGGGCCGGCTGGGACGGCGACCTGGAGTCCATCCCCGGCGTCGGCGAGAAGACCGCCGCGGCCCTCGCGGAACTGGACGATCCCGGGCGCGCCCTGGCGGCGGGCGACGTCGCGACGCTGGCGCGCGCGCCGGGCGTCAGCGAGGGCCGGGCCGCCCGCATCGCCCGCGCGGCCATCCGACAGCGCCACGACGACCCCGGCGGGTTCGCGGCCACATCGCGGGCCCGGGAGATTCACCGCGACGCCCTCGCGCTGCTCCAGGAGCGGACCGTCACCGACTACGCCGAGAAGCGCCTGGAGACGCTGTACCCCAGCGGCGCCCGTTCGCGGATCGCGGAGGTTCGCGACTTTGCCGAGCGGGCACTCGAACGCGACCCCGATCCCGCGATCGGCGAGGCACTCGCGGCAGTCGAACCCCTCGAAGCGCCCGGGGACGTGCGGGTCCGGGACCGGTGTCTGGCGACGCGCGACGCCGAGACCTACGCCGCGGCCCGCGAGGCCATCCCCGAGGTCAGCGTCGAGGTGGTCGAGGACACCAGGCAACTCGCGGAACTCGCCCGCGGGTACGCGACGGTGATCGCGCTGGACGACTCCTTTGCCGGCGTCGACGTCGAGGGCGACGTCCGCGTCGAACCCGACGCACTCTCGGACCCGGTGTCGGTCGTCCCTGAGCGTGCCCTCTCGTTTTTCGCGGCCAACCGCGAGCGCATCCGCGCCGCCGCGGAGGTCCACCGCCGTGCCGACGTGGACCCACCCTGTGACCTCGACGCCCTCGAAGGCGCGCTCGCCGAACTCGGCCCCGACGGATCGGTGCGCGGCGACGACGAACTCGACCGCCTCTCGACCGCTGTCGAGGACCTCGACGCGGCCGTCTCGGCAGCAGAGGGCGTCGCGAACGACCACCTGCGCGAGGCAATCGAACAGCGTGACGTCACCATCGAGGGGACGGACCTGCTGTCGCTGGTCGAGCGGGGTGCCGGCGTCGACTCGCTGCTCGGCGACGACCCCCCCTACCCGGTCGAACACAGCGAGGAGGTCCTCGCCCGCCTGCGCGAGGAACTGACCACCGCCAGGGACCGCCGGGCCGCCCGGCGCAAGCGAACGCTCGCGCGGGACCTCGCCGACCGCCGCGAGGGGGTCACGGCGCTGGTCGACGCCGCACTCGAACTGGATGTCGAACTCGCAATCGCCCGCTTCGGGGCCGACTTCGACTGTACGATGCCCGAGTTCGGGGGCGAAGGGTTCGCCATCGAGGGTGGTCGGTCGCCGCTGCTGGACGTCCCCTTCGCCGAGGTGGAACCGGTCGACTACGGCGTCGCGGGGGTAGCGCTGCTCACGGGTGTCAACAGCGGCGGGAAGACCTCGACGCTTGACCTGGTGGCGCTTGTGGTCACGCTCGCACACATGGGTCTGCCGGTCCCCGCCGACCGTGCCCGGATCGAGCGCGTCGACGAACTCCACTACCACGCCAAGACCCAGGGGACGCTGGATGCGGGCGCCTTCGAGTCGACGGTGCGGGAGTTCGGCGATCTCGTCGCGGGACTGGACGACCGGCCCGTCCTGGTGCTGGTCGACGAACTCGAGAGCATCACCGAACCCGGCGCGAGCGCGAACATCATGGCCGGCATCCTCGAGGCGCTCGACGACCGCGGCGCCACGGCGGTGTTCGTCTCCCACCTCGCCGGCGAGATCCGCGAGGCCGCCGGGTTCGAGGTTCCCGTCGACGGCATCGAGGCGGTCGGACTGGAGGGCGGCGAGCTCGTCGTCGAGCGCTCGCCAAAAAAGGACCCCCTCGCGCGCTCGACGCCCGAACTCATCGTCGAGAAGCTTGCCACCCAGGACGGCGAGACCGTCGACGGGACGGAACCGTTCTACGAGCGGCTGCTGGAGAAATTCGAGTGAGCGTTCTCGAAAGACGCTCGTAACTCCCGGCGGGGTCGAAACGGGCACTCGACAGCGAAGACCGGCATTTCGTCTTCCGAACTGGAAGTAGTGGGTTGGCGTTGGTCTTCGGGTACAATACGTAGTAGTTCGGTGCATTCGACGAAGGCACGGTCGGGAGATCCCGTTTCGTTCGCACCGTAGTGTTCGCTCGATCCATCCCCTCGACCGCTGCCAGCATGGGCCGCCGAAGGCTTGAAGCCGGCGGGGAGCGAGGTGAAAGTGATGGCCGACGACGGCGACATGCTCTCGTGGGACGAGTCGGTCTTCCGGGACGAGTCGGTGTTCGAGGTGGACTACCTCCCGGAGACGTTCCACCACCGCGACGACCAGCTTGAGGGCCTCCAGTACGCGCTCCGGCCCGCCGTCCGGGGGTCGCGCCCGCTGAACGCGATGGTTCGCGGGCCGCCGGGCACCGGGAAGACCACCGCCGTCCAGAAGCTGTTCGGCGAACTCGATGCCCGCCGCGGGGTCCGCGCGGTGCGGATCAACTGTCAGGTCGACTCCACGCGGTATGCGGTGTTCTCGCGGCTGTTCGAAGCGATCTTCGAGTACGAGCCGCCCGCGAGCGGGATCTCGTTCAAAAGCCTGTTCGAGCAGATCACCGACCACCTCACCGACGAAGAGGAGGTCCTCGTGGTCTGTCTCGACGACGTGAACTACCTCTTCTACGAGGGCGAGGCC
>PXSG01000062.1 GCA_003023485.1 Halobacteriales archaeon SW_10_68_16 | reverse complement strand
CTCCCCCAGTCGCTCCTGGTGTTGGGGGGCGTCGAACTTCTCCCCTCCGGTGGTCGCCCTGTGTCTCCGGTCGGCCGTCGTGTCCGTTCCCTCGGCTGTTCGGTGCTCGGGGTCGGCCGAGGTCGCTCCAGTGGGCTCGGAGCGGTCCACTGCGCTCCGGTCCCGCTCGGTCGCGCCCTGCGTGTCAACCGTCGCGCCCCCGGAGCCGCCGGAGTCGTCGCCGTCGCGGCTGTCGGTATCTCCGCCGGCGTCGGCGTCGCCGCCGGGCTGGATTTCGGTCTGTTCGGGTGCCGACTGGCCGCGTGGTGCCGACGACCGCACCAGTCCCTCGGCGAGCAGCGCGTCCTCGACGGCGGCCCGGACCTGCTCGCGGACCCCTTCCTCGTCTACGAACCTGACTTCGAGCTTGCGGGGGTGGACGTTCACGTCCACGGTCGCCGGATCGATCGACAGGTCCAATACGGCGAAGGGATAGCGGTCGGGCGCGAGCTGGGTGCCGTAGGCGTCGACGACGGCGTCCCGGACCGCGCCAGCGGTGACGTACCGCCCGTTGACGAACGTCGAGAGGTAGTCCCGGCTCGCCCGGTTTGTCTCGGGATGGCTGACCAGCCCCGAGATTCCGGGCCGGGTCCGCCGTCTCGTCGTCCCCGCGGCCGGGTTCGGTCGCCGTGCCCGGTTCGGGCGTCTCGACCTCGTCGGCCGTCGAGAACTCGGTCGACTCCTGTTTGAGGTACTTCCGGCGTGCGGGCACGTTGTAGAAGAGGTCACGCACCTCGACGGGCGTTCCCTCGGGACAGCCCGCCGGTTCGACGGCCGTTACCTCGCCGCCTTCGACGGTGAGTTCGGTGCCCTGGTCGGTTCCCGGCCCTTCTCCCGACCCACCCTCGGGGTGTTTCTCGGCGTGGGGGCGGGTCGTGATGGTCAGTCGCGAGACGGCGCCGATGGCGTGCAGCGCCTCGCCGCGGAAGCCGAGCGTCCCGACGCCGCCTTCGAGGTCTCCGATGTCGGTGATCTTGCTCGTGGTGTGTTCCTCGACGGCCCGGCGGAGCTCCGCTTCGGTCATGCCGGCCCCGTCGTCGCGCACCCGGACGCCGTCGGTCCCGCCGGCCTCGACGGCCACCTCCACGCGGGTGGCGTCGGCGTCGAGGCTGTTCTCGACCAGTTCNCCTCGCCGGCCGCGATTCGCTCGACGGTCTCCTGGTCGAGTTCGCGGATTTCCGTCATTACTTCGCGGTGGGCGGCCGGCGTCCAAAGTCTTCCGCTCGCTTCGCTCGCGGGAACGACACGAGAGTCACAGTCCATACCACCGCACGGCTGAGAGTGTTGGGAATCTTCCCAGCGCCCACGACGCGACACTACCCTACCGTTCAATCAGCGGTGTCCCGTGACGCACCCAAAGAACCGAGAGTCCGGGCGTCGAATCCAGCCCGTGAACTGCATCGCCCACCGGGGGTTCGCCGCGACGATTCCCGAGAACACGGTGCGCGCGGTCCGGGAGGCGGTCGCAGCAGGCGCCGACGCCGTCGAGGTCGACGTCCGGCGGTGTGGCTCCGGGGAGGTGGTCGTCGTCCACGACGCGACGGTCGACCGCGTCACCGACGGGACCGGCACCGTCGCCGACCACTCCCGGTCCGAGCTGACGGCCTTGGACGTCCTGGACACCGACGAGGGCATCCCGACGCTCGCCGAGGTCGTGGCCGCCCTCGACGACGGCGTCGGGCTGAACGTCGAACTCAAGGAGACGGGACTGGCCGCAGACACCCTTGCCGTCATTTCGGATCACGGCGGTGACGTCCTCCTCTCGTCGTTCGAGGCCGACGCGCTCCGCGAGGCCCGGGACGCTGGCACGGCGTCGCTCGCTCTCCTGTTCGCGTCCGACTCCGAAGGGGCACTCGACGCTGCTCGCTCCCTCGAGTGTCGGGCCGTCCATCCCCACCGGGAGTTCTGTGATGCGTCCTTCGTCGAGCGGTGTCACGGCGAGGAGTTCGCGGTCAACGCTTGGACCGTCCGGTCGCGCGACGAAGCGCGACGATTGCGGGCCGCAGGCGTCGACGGACTGATCGCCGACGCGCCGGCGTACTGCCGGGCGGCCGACGTCCCCTCCGGCGACGGAGACCGGGAGACTGATTGACCGGCGCGGCCAGGGACGGATATGGACGTCCACGACGAGTGGATCCCCGAGGCGGTGTTCGGGGAGTGTATCGACCGCCTGCCCCAGGTGTGTGTCGAGGTGGTCCTCACCCATGACGGTAGCATCGACGTCGACGTCCCGGTAGCGATTCCTCGGGACACCTGGGAGGACGTGGTAAAAGCCGACACCGACGACGCGGATCCTAACGAGGTCACGCCGGCCGACGGGCTCGATGTCACCCTCGACGACCAGCACGACGACTGGCGGCTCCTGACCGAACGCGAGCGAGGCCTCCACGAGTACGTCGAGGCGTATCTCGACGCCTACGACCTCCTCGGGTGAGCCGGTCCTCGCTCGCGGCGCCGTCTGTTATCAGGGTTGAAATTTTGAGGGTCGGTGTTATTAGGAGAGAAACCGACACGTCGGATAATGACACAGCAAGACAGCTCTCTCTTGCCGGAGTCGATCAGCAAGAGCTACGCCAGGCGGCTGGGCGTAGCCCTCTCGCTGGCAATCTTGGCGATGGTCGCGTTCGGGCTCGTCGTCAGCGCCCAGACCTCGGCGTCACTCAACGAGGACGTCAGGGACGAACTGACGGCGCTGTCCGGGTCGCAGGCCGACCAGCTCGACTCCTGGCTGGCCAACACCCAGCGAAGCGTCCGGGCGACGTCCTCGCACCCGGCGCTTGCAAGCGGTGACGCGGACCGCGCCGGGGAGTACCTGCAGGGGTTGGTCGAACGCGACGCCACCTCGGAGAACGTCGTCGCGGTCCACTACCTGAACACCGAGACGGGGATCATCGAGGCGAGTTCGAACGAGCAGTTCGTGGGCGCCAGCCCCGCCGAGCAGGGCGCGCCGTTCGCGGAGAACCCCCCCGAGTTCGACGAGCCGGCGGACACGCACGTCTCGGAGCCGTTCACCATCCGGATCGTCGATCACCCGATCATCGCGGTCCTCTCGCCGGTCGAGGGGTCGAACCACGTACTCGTTTACATGGTCGACCTCCGGGAGCGCGCCCGGACCATCTCACAGCAACGGGGTGACTCCTTCACCGTCGTCGTCGACGACGAGGGACGCTTCGTCGCCCACCCGAACGCGAGCAAGATCCTGACCAGCCACGGTCACAGCGACATGTTCGGAACGCTGTCGCCCGGCGAGAGTGCCTTCATGGAGATGGACGACCAGATCATGGGGATGACGAAACTGGAGACGACCGACTGGACGGTGATGACCCACGCCGAGAAGAAGACGGCCTTCGCGCTGGCCTCCCAGATCAACTCCGACCTGATGGGACTGATCCTCTTTGCGGTCATCACACTCGGACTTGTGGGCGTGACTATCGGGACCAACACCGTCGTCTCCCTGCGGCGCCTCTCGGCGTGCGCCACGGAGATGGGCGAGGGTGACCTGGACGTCGACCTGTCGACGGCCCGCAACGACGAGTTCGGCACGCTGTATGCCTCGTTCGGCTCGATTCGGACCTCGCTGCGCGAGAAGATCACCGAGGCCGAACGGGCCCGCGAGGACGCCGAGCAGGCACGCCAGGAGGCCGAACAGGCCCGCGAGGAGGCTGAACGCGAGAGCGAGGTCATGCAGGAGATGAACGAACACCTCGAACGGAAGGCCAGCGAGTACAGGCAGGTGCTCGCCGACGCCGCCGACGGCGACCTCACCGGGCGGGTCGACCCCACCAGCAAGAACGACTCGATGGAGTCGGTCGGCGAGGGCATCAACTCGACGCTCGGTGCCCTGGAGGAGGCCATCGCGGACATGCAGGCGTTCGCCGACAACGTCCGGACGGCCAGCGGCGCGCTCGACGAGAACGCCGACCGGGTCGACGAGGCCAGCCGGCAGGTCCGGACCTCCATCGACGAGATCTTCGACGGGGCCTCGACACAGAGCGAGCGCCTCCAGGAGGCCGCCGCGGAGATGGAGAGCCTCTCGGCGACCGCCGAGGAGGTCGCCGCCTCCGCACAGCAGGTCGCGGACACCTCCCAGTCGGCCGCCGAGGTCGGCGAGAGCGGTCGGGAGGCCGCACAGGAGGCTATCGAGGAGATGCGGGCCATCGACGAACAGACCGACGAGACGGTCGAGGAGATCAGCGCTCTCGCATCGGATCTGGCGGAGATCGGCGACATCGTCGACCTCATCCAGGAGATCGTCGAGCAGACGAACATGCTGGCGCTGAACGCCTCCATCGAGGCGGCCCACGCCGACGCCGACGGCGACGGGTTCGCGGTCGTCGCCGACGAGATCAAGGGGTTAGCCGAGGAGACCAAGGACGCCGCCCGCGACATCGAGGACCGCATCGAGCGCATCCAGTCACAGGCCGACGAGACGGTCGCGACGATGGAGTCGACCAGCGAGCGCGTCGCCGCCGGCACCGACACCGTCGAGGACGCCATCGACGCCCTCGAACGGATCGTCGAGTACACCGAGGAGGTCGACGTCGGCATCCAGGAGATCGACGACGCGACCGAGGAGCAGGCCGACACCTCCCAGCGGCTGATGGAGATGGTCGACGACCTCTCGGCGATCAGCGAGGAGACCGCACAGCAGTCCGACACCGTCGCCGACGCCGCCGACGACCAGACCGCGTCCATCGAGGAGGTCTCCGACTCGGCACGGGACCTCCGCGAGCGGGCGGACGACCTCGGCGACCTGCTCGACCGGTTCGAGGTCGCGGCGTCGACGACGATGGGTGCCACCACGACCGAACCCGCAACGGTGGACGATTGACCATGGCATCGATCACACTCTGGTTCACGCTCGGCGCAGTCGGCATGGCTCTCGGAACGCTCGCGCTCGCCTACGGTTTCCTGCTCGTCCCCGACTCGAAACGGCGCGAGTACGGGGTCCTGGTCGCGGTGCCCGGCATCGCGGTCGTCGCCTACGCGCTGATGGCGCTGGACATGGGGGCCCTCAAATCGGCCGTCGGCGGCACCGTGTTCGTCCCCCGGTACGTCGACTGGCTGCTGACGACGCCGCTGCACATCCTCTATCTGGGGCTGTTCGCCGGCGCGTCGACCTCGCTTGTCTCCCGGGCGGCCGGCCTGCAGGCTGCGACCATCGTTCTCGGGCTGGCCGCAGCCATCGTCGGCGCGCCCCTGAAGTGGGTGCTGTACCTCGTCGGCGTCGTCGCCTTCGCGGCGGTGGTCTACCACGCCTACGTGCCCCTCGACGCGGCGGCCCGCGAGCGCGACGAGGCAACTTTCGCCCTCTACCGGAAACTGCGGGCGTTCCTCGTCGTGCTGTGGCTGGTCTACCCGGTCATCTGGCTGGTCGGCCCCAACGCCCTCCAGGTGATGGACGTCGAGACGACGGCGCTGGTCGTCTCCTACATCGACATCGTCGCGAAGGTCGGGTTCGGCCTGATCGCGCTGAACGGCTACGTCGTCACCGCGGATCGGGACATCGACACGCCTGCCGAGGCGACCGCGGCGGACTGACCGCCACAGGAACGGGGAACGCTTAACTCGCCCAGCTCTGTGCGGTCGCCGGCCACGCGGTCAGCCTCCACGACGAGACCGTGGCCGCCGCGATGGACGGCATCGACACCGTCGAGCAGCGCCTCGACGACGCGGTCGACGCCGGGGAGTTGCAGCCGGGGACCCGCGTGACGGCCGTCGAGAACCTGGAGGCGACGACCGGCCTCGACGCCGCCGTCACCGACGCCGGGGTCGTCCTCGAGACGACGACGGTCGAGTCCACGGCACTGCAGGAGCGGTTCGCCGAGATCGAGGAGTACGCCGATCGGGAGGCGCTCGTCGCGCCGACGGGGGACGTGGGTGTCACCGCGGCCGCAGCGGGGCTGCGCCACCCCGACAGAGCGGTCGGCCTGCGCTTCCAAGACCCGCTGGCGCGCCCGCTGGTGGAGGTGGTCGTCGCCGAGCAGACCAGCCGGGAGACCCGCGAGCGTGCCACCGAATTCGTCGACGGGATCGGCCGCTCGCCGGTGGTCGTCCGCGACGCGCCCGGCGCGGTGGCCACCCGGACGATCCTGGCCCTGGAGGTCGAGGCGATGCGCGTCGTCGACGAGGGTGTCGCCGGCGTCGAGGCGGTCGACGACGCGATGGAACTCGGTCACGACCATCCCGCCGGCCCGCTTGAGAACGCCGACCGTGCCGGACTCGGGCAGCGACTCGAGACGCTCGAACACCTGCGGGAGCGACTCGGCGAGCGCTTCGACCCGCCGGACCTGCTCCGTGACCTGGTGGCCGAGGGGAACACCGGACTCGCAAGCGGCGAGGGGTTCTACGTCTGGGAGGACGACCGGCCGGTCGAGCCCGCGGTGTCGATCCCCGAGGTGTCCCGTCCCGAGAGCGGTCCCGACGATCCGAGTCACTGATCTCACAGCCTCCGACACTCGCTCCGCGCGACGTTTGACAACGCATAAGAGCGACCGGGCGATACGGAGGGTATGAGCGAGAGTGACGGCAAACGCAAGCAGAAGTGCATCTCGTGTGGCATCAACATCGCCGGCACGAGCGCGGCGTCGTTCGACTGCCCCGAGTGTGGGTACCGCATCTACCGGTGTGCGAAGTGTCGCAAGCAGAGCAACCTCTACGAGTGCCCCGACTGTGGGTTCAGGGGACCGTAACATGGGCAAGGTCGCAGCCGAACTCAAGGTGATGCCCGAGAGCCCGGACGTGGACCTCGACGACCTCCAGGAGCGCCTGGAACAGTCCCTCCCCGAGGGGGCGAAGATCAACGGCTTCAAGCGCGACGACGTGGCCTTCGGGCTGGTCGCACTGCTCCCGACGGTGGTCGTCCCGGACGAGGCCGGCGGTACCGACGCCGTCGAGGAAGCCTTCGCCGCGGTCGAGGACGTCGAGTCCGTCTCCGTCGAGAACGTCGGCCGCCTCTAAACGCACGTTTTATACGTCCCAGTAGCCAACTCCGGCGTATGCCTAACTCGAACGGACCACGCCAGGGAACGCGCAACAAACTCAGGAACAGCGCGCGAGAGCGCGGGATGTCGCCCCCACAGCGGGCCGTCCAGGAGTTTGCCGAGGGCGAGCCGGTCCACCTCAAGCTCGACCCGAGCGTCCCCGGCGGCCGGTACCACCCGCGGTTCGACGGCCACACCGGGACCGTCGTCGGCCAGCAGGGCGAGGCCTACAAGGTCGCCATCACCGACGGCGGGGTCGAGAAGACGCTGATCGTCAAGCCCGCGCACCTCCGGCCACAGGAATAACGTCTCCCTCCCGTCTTCTCTCCTGAACCACTACTCGACGAGCGTCAGGTAGTGCCCGTCCGGGTCGCGCACGCGGACACCGTCCTCGACCGACGTGACCGCGAGTGCGTCCGCGGCGACCGCGTCGGCGACCCCCTGCGGGTCCTCGGCAGCGATGCCGAGGTCGACGTGGACGCCCCCGCGAGCGTCCGCGAGGCCGAGGTGTGGCTCCCAGAGTTCGACGTCGAAGGCGCCACAGCTCAGCCGGACGCGCTCGCGGTCCTCGCTCTCGTCGACGACGTCGAAGCCCAGCGTGGTGTCGGTCCGCTCGCCGAGTTCGACGCAGTTGCCCTCCGTGTCGTAGAAGTACAGCGAGCGTGCGGCCCCGAAGCGGTGCTCGACCAGGTCGAACCGCTCGTCGAGGCGGTCGTACCAGTCGTCGTATTCCGTCGCGGGGACCGACATCGCGTAGTGGGTGTGCAACCCCCCACGGGGGACGGTGCTCGGTGTCCGCAAGACCAGGTCAGTCTCGCCGACCGCAAGGGCCGCCTCCGTGTCTGTCTCGCGGCGGACCTCGAGGTCGAGAAACGCCTCGTAGAAGGAGCGCGCGCGGTCGAGGTACTTGACTTCCAGCGCGAGCCAGCGTGGCCCCGAGAGCATGGGCGGGCCTTCGGGCGCGCGGGTCAAAGATTCTCGGGTCACCGCTCGCGGCGCACGACCGCGCCACCGGAACCGCAGCCGCGTCCCCACCCACGCCCTTTGGGGTGGGACCTTTTGTCCGCCGCGCTCGTACCGGCGCGTATGCCAATGAAAGCCTCCGGTCCGGCGACCGAGTGGACGGAGATCGACCGGTTCGGGTCCGACGACGAGACGAGGGGCGGCGTCGGCTGGATCGCCCACCCCGAGGAGGCGATGCAGCGTGCCAGTCACGCGCTGGCCGTCGAGGGTGACGTCTGGGTCGTCGACCCGGTCGACGCTCCCGGGATCGACGATCTCTTCGCGGAGTTCGGCGACGTCGCCGGCGTCGTCGTCCTCCTGGATCGCCACAAGCGCGACGCCGGGGTCATCGCGGGGCGCCACGACGTCCCCGTCTACGTCCCGGACGTGATGGACGGTATCGCCGAGGACATCGACGCCCCGGTCGAGCGGTTCCACGGCGAACTACCCGGGACGGGCTACAGCACCCGGACGGTCGTCGACAACTTCGCCTGGACCGAGGTGGCGCTGGTCGACCGCGAGAACGGCGTGCTGGTCGTGCCCGAAGCCGTCGGGACGACCGACTACTTCCTCGCCAGCGGCGAGCGCCTCGGTGTCCACCCCGCGTTGCGCCTGAAACCGCCGCGGCGTCTCGCGCGGTTCGAACCCGGCCGCGTCTTGGTCGGCCACGGCGCCGGTATCCACGAGGATGCGACCGGAGCCCTCCAGGACGCCCTCTCGGGGGCACGGGGTCGCACGCCCGGGCTCTACCTGAAGAACATCAAGTCCTTCCTGCCGGTGTGATCGTCGGGCCTCGGCGTGGCCGGCTGCGACTGCATGTCCCACGGTATAAGAGTCGTGGTGTCGTAGGGTGGGTGTGCTCTACGCGACGCGCGGTCTCGTCCAGTCGCTGTTGCGACTCGCGGGCGAGCGCGACCCCGACGGGACGACCATCCCCCTCGCGGTCACGCCCGCCGAGGACCTCTCGGAGGCCGACCTGACCGCGGAGACGCCCGTGTTCACACACTTCTACATGCCCGACTCGGGCGGGGCGGTCAGTGCCGTCTTCGGCGTCGACATGGGGACTCCCGCGGGACAGACCCAGGGCCGGTTCGTCTCCCATCCCGAAGGCGATTTGCGGCTCTCGACCCGGGACGACCTCCACGAAGTGGTGTTCGTCGCCGTCCCGCCCTACGACGAGGAGTCGCTTGCGGCGTTCGACCGCAGCGGCCGCGAACAGGACTTTACCGTCCTCGATGTCGAACCGCCCGAGGAGCGTCCGGGGCTGTGACGCAAGTTCGTGTTCACTCCAGGTATCCCAGGTCGCGCAACTGGTCGGCGATCTCGGAGAACTCGGCCTCGGTGAGTTGCCCTTCCTGCTGGTGTTTGATGACGATGCTCCGGAGGAGAAAACGCACGAGGTCGCTCGTACTGGAGAAGCTGGTCCCCTCGATGGTCTCCTCGACCCGGTCGGCCAGGTCCTTCGGGATCGACACCGTCGTGTACTCGGTCATGCGGGGGAAGACGCTGCCCGCGGGCAAAGGCGTTGTGTCACACGGGGGAGAGCGGACCAGTCACTGATTCGCGGTCCACTTGTCGGCAAACATCTCCGGACAGGGGTCGGTGTTGTGCGGCGAGAAAGTGACCGGGGCGTCTCTCAGTGCGAACGGCAGGGTCGTCTCTGTGGTGTCGGTCTCCGTCGGTCCTGTGTCGGGTCGGGGCTGGGGTCGTGTGCTCA
>PXSG01000061.1 GCA_003023485.1 Halobacteriales archaeon SW_10_68_16 | reverse complement strand
GCCCGCGACGGCGGTCGTCGGAGCCGTCTTCGACACCGAATATCACCTGAATGTAATCATCGTAGAACTCGTCGGTAATCGCCTCCTGCTTGCGCTTGATGACTTCCCGTGCCTCGTCGATAATCGACACGAAGTTCCCGTACTCGAACGTCCGGAGCAGTCTCGCCACGAGTTCACGCTGTTCGTCGGAGACGACCGATGTCGGAGATTCCTGTCCGGTTGTTGCGTTCTCGAACAGGGCGAGAAAGACAGGCTGAAGATCGACGGATTCGATGATGTTGTGGGTGTAGGAATCGGGATCGTATCGGACGAAGATCCACCGGACTCCATCGGTAGCGAACCCGAAGTCAGACTCGAACTCTCGCTGGCTCAGCCATGATTTCACCTGATCGAGGCCATGTCCTCGGTCCTCCAGCACCTTGTTGATTGGTTCTGCCTCGATCAGTAGCCGAGTTGAATCCACACTGTCGATGTCTCGGAGCGAAACAGCGTAGTCGGCCTGCTCTCCCCGTTCGTCGGAGAACCCGCCGGCTTCGTATCCGTAGCCGTCGTATTCAAGGACATCCAGAAGCGGTTCGATAACCCGATTCTTCGTTAGTGGTTCCGGATCGAGTTGGTCACGGGTGAAGTCGGACCGCATGGTGTACCGGCCCGGCTCGGCTCGGAATACCTCATCGAGCGTGTCGTCGTCGATCTGGTCACGGAGCCGGTCGATACTCTCCGCAATCGCTTCGAGGACTCGATTCTCGTCCGCTTCCGTGACCTCAGTCTCGAATTCGGAGAAGTCGAACTCGGTTTTTATCCCCTCAGCAGACATTGGTTAGATAGAACAGCATTGATCCGACTGTGTTATGAAGGTAACCGTTGAGTGACGAGAGACCGGGACACCTATCGAGTACGAACGATCGAAGCCCTAACGTGACGGTGTCCCGAGGGAACGGTATGCTCGTCACGCTGGAGGGACTCGACGGGGCAGGGAAGACCACCTGCGTCGAGGCACTTCGGGATGCCGACGCACTCGCGGACGCAGTGTTCACGCGCGAGCCGACCGACACCTGGTACGGGGAGGCCGTCGACCGATCTATCGGGGACCCGGAGGCCGACCCGCTCGCGGAGTTGTTCCTCTACACGGCCGACCACGCTGCCCACCTCGCGGACACCGTGCGTCCGGCCCTGGAACGCGACCGGGTCGTCGTCTCGGATCGCTACTCCGACTCCCGGTACGCCTACCAGGGCGTCTCGCTGGCAGGCCGGTTCGAGGACCCGGTCGCGTTCGTCCGCGAGGTCCACCAGCCCTGGACCCGCCCGCCCGACGCGACCATCTACCTCGACGTCGACCCCGAGACGGCCGCCGAGCGCAGCGGCGCCACCAACAAGTTCGAGACTGCCGAGTACCTGATGAGTGTTCGGGAGAACTACGAGCGTCTCGTCGCCGCGGAACCGGACCGGTTCGTCCGCGTCGATGCCACGCGCGAGGCCCCAGTTGTGCGTGCGGACGTGCGCGAACACGTCGAGTCACTCCTCGACGCGTAGTGCGGCCTCGGCTGTGACACCGCCAGTGCGTTCCCCACCATCCGGCAGGGCCGACTAGCAGCAGCCGCTCCCGTCGGGGTTCCACTCGCAGGCGTCGCCCGTCGTGAGGTCGTTCTCGTCGACGTACGCCGACAGGCAGGCGTAGTTACAGAAGTACACGGGCGAACCACATCCGTCCTCGCAGTCACGGACGCAGATCGGGTCATGGTCGAAGATCCGCGACTCGCAGTAAGCGCACGTCTCGTCCGCGTCGGGCGTCGCGACAGTCGTGGACATACCTCTGATACGGGAGGTACCGCTGAAAACGTTACGCAGGGCGGCAAACAGCGCCCAGTTCGCCCGGAACTCGTCGTTCCCCGCTCCGCTCGGTCACCACGTCTCGCGGACGTTGGCGGCAACGTCGTCGATGCGATGCGCACCCGCGCTCTCCAGGTCGTCGGCCCGCTCGCGTGCGTCGGCCACGAATCCTTCGTCGTCGAGCACCGGGAGGTTGCTCCGCGCTGTCCAGACGCCCGCCCGGAGCCCGGCGTGGGCGAGCGACCCCCCGGTCCCGGCGTCCGGGACGGCGTTGGGCTCGCCGGCGTCGGTCGCGACCACCGCGGATTCGAGCACTCCGTGGCAGGCGCCGGCCGTCTCCAGTGGCACCTCGGTCGCGCGCTCGGCAGCCCGCTGGACCGGTTCGTCGTGGATGGAGTCGGCGTCGGCGAACGCCTCCTGTAACGCTTCGACGGCCGCCACGTCCTCGTCGGCGAGGGCGAGCAGGTCCGCGCGGCCCTCGGCCAGATCGTCCTCGGCTTCCCCGAGGTCGGCAATCCGGGAGTCGTCCGGGTCGTCTACCCCGGCCAGCGTGTGAATACAGGTCATCTCGCACAGCGCCGCGCCGGCCGCACCCCCGACGGCAGCGACGGCGCCGCCGCTGGGTGTGACCTCGCGGGAGGCGACGCCCGCCAGCAACTCGCCGACGGTCAGGCCGGCGACCGACTCCTCGGGGGTCACGAGGGAGTGAGATCGAACTTCTCCGCGGCGGTCTGCATGTCCTTGTCGCCACGGCCACAGAGATTCACCAGCAGTGTGTCGTGGCGGTCCTCCTGGGCGAGTTTCTTCGCCAGCGCGATGGCGTGTGCGGGTTCGAGTGCGGGGATGATGCCCTCGGCCTCGCTGAGTTCGCGGAACGCGTCCAGCGCCTCCTCGTCGGTGATGGCGTGGTACTCCGCACGGCCCAGTTCCTGGAGTGCGGCGTGTTCTGGACCGACGGCGGGGTAGTCGAGGCCGGCGCTCACGGAGTGGTTGGTGGTGTCCTCGTCGATGACCTTCGTTTTCATCCCCTGGAAGACCTCGGGTTCGTCCTGTTCGGTCCGCGAGAGCGGCGCCGAGTGTTGCTTCTCGCCTTTCCCGCCGGGCTCGGCGCCGTAGAACATCACGTCGTCGTTCTTGAACGCGTGGAAGAGGCCGATGGCGTTCGAGCCCCCGCCCACGCAGGCCACGCAGGCGTCGGGCAGGTCGCCGTGGAGTTCCTGGACCTGCTCGCGGGCCTCGCGGCCGATGACCGACTGGAACTCCCGGACCATCCGCGGGAACGGGTCCGGGCCGACGGCGCTGCCCACGAGGTAGTGGGTCTCCGCCATGTTCCCTGCGAAATCTTCGAGGGCGGCGTCGACGGCCTCCGCCAGCCCCTCGTTGCCCCGCGTGACCTCCTCGACTTCGGCACCCAGGAGGCGCATCCGGAAGACGTTCATCTCCTGGCGGTTGACGTCCGTGCGGCCCATGTAGACCTTCGTCGGGATGTCCAAGAGGGCACCGACCATCGCCGTCGCGGTGCCGTGCTGGCCCGCGCCGGTCTCGGCGATGAGCCGCTCCTTGCCGGCCTTCTTCGCCAACAGTCCTTGCCCGAGCGTGTTGTTGAGTTTGTGGGCGCCGCCGTGGAGCAAGTCCTCGTGTTTGAAGTAGATGTTCGTGTCCCAGCGCTCGCTCAGCGTCTCGGCGTGGTAGACCGGGGTCGGCCGCCCGGCGTAGTGTTTCAGGAGGTACTGGTAGCGCTCCTGGAACTCCTCGGAGGGCACCACTTCCTCGAAGGCAGCCGCGAGCTGTGCGAGCGGTTCCGCCAGCGGTTCGGGCACGTGTCTGCCGCCGTACTGCTCGAATTCGCCTGGCATGGGCGCCATCTCGCACCGGGGGCACTAAGCTGTTGGCGATTCTGTTCGCACAGTTGAACTATCGGCTTCTCCGGAAGCCCCTGTTTCGAATCCGCGGGCCTATGTGCGGCCTGGCCCTTACCGTGGACATGGTCACCCGACTGGCAGACGGCGTGTGGTGGTTCGACCTCCAGGGCGTCAACGCCTACCTCGTCGAGGAGGACGGCTACACGCTCGTCGACGCCGGGATGCCCTGGCACCGACGCCGTCTCGCACGTGGCCTCGAAACTGTCGCCGGCTCACCCGCAGCGGTCGACCGCGTTCTCGTCACGCACGCCGACTTCGACCACGTCGGCAGCCTCGGCCTCCGGGACCTGGATGCCACCGTCTACGTCGGCGTCGAGGACGAACCCTACCTCTCGGGACGACGACGGCCAACCTGGGGCAACCCGAAACGGACGCTCCAGCAGGTCACGGGACTGGTCGGAGGTGGGTCCGACCTGCCCGTGGAGACGGTCATCGACGGCGACACCGTCGGCGGATTCACCGCCTACCACACGCCGGGTCACACGCCGGGACACACGAGCTTCGTCCACGAAGAACTGGAGGTGGCGTTGCTGGGCGATCTCGTCCGCGAGCGCGACGGCGCCTTCGCAGTGCCGCCCCGCTTTCTGAACGCCGACGACGGCCGCGCCCGCGAGAGCGTCGTCGCGTTCGCAGACCGCGCGCCCGCCTTCGAGATTGCTTGTCCCGGCCACGGCTCGCCTGTCGTGACCGGCGGCCGGGAGCGCTTTCGGACGTGTGCTGACGAACTGCGGGCGAACGACTAAGTTCGCGACTGGAGTTCCTCGGCGACCGTCCCGGGGTCGATCAGATCGGGGTCCACGACCAGGTCGGCCTGGCCGCGCGCGAAATCCGGGAGCGACCCGTCGGCGTAGACCACCACGCGCAGATTGCCGTTGAGATCCTTCGCCACAGGAATGGAGGTGGCCTGCTGGACCTCGGTCAACACGAGAACGGCGGCGTCGTGGACCCCGGCATTCTCCAGAGCCGGGCGATTTGCGATGTCGACGCGCTCGACGGTATGCCCTTCGGCCGTGATTGCGGCGGCGACGTCGTGGTCGTCCGTGCCTGCGACGATGACCTTCATTCGTACTCGATGGTTGCCGGCGGTTTGTGCGTCACGTCGTAGAGGACCCGCGCAACCGTCTCGTTCTCGCCGGTGATGCGGGACTGGATGCGCTGGAGGGTCTCCCAGTCGATCTCCTGTGCGCGGGCGGTCATGCCGTCCCGCGACTCCACGGAGCGCACCGCGACCACCCAGCCATGGACGCGGTTGTCACCTTTCACACCGGTGGCCTTCCCGATGACCGCCGCGAGCGCTTGCCAGGGGTCGTACTCTTCGAGTTCCTCCTCGACGACGTGGTTGGCCTCGCGGGCGACGGCGAGTTTCTCCTCGGTGACCTCCCCGATGATGCGCACCGCCAGGCCCGGGCCCGGGAAGGGCATTCGCTCGGAGATGATCTCCTCCAGGCCGAGTTCGCGGGCGACCTCGCGGACCTCGTCCTTGTAGAGGTCGCGCATCGGTTCGACGATGCCCTCGAAGTCGATCCGCTCGGGCAGGCCGCCGACGTTGTGGTGGGACTTGATGGTCCCCTCGCTCTCGATGCGGTCGGGGTAGATGGTCCCCTGGACGAGGTAGTCCGCCTCGACCTCGCGGGCGACGGTCTCGAACTCGCGGATGAACTGTTCGCCGATGGCGTGGCGCTTCCCCTCTGGGTCGGTCACGCCTTCCAGTCCGTCCAGAAAGCACTCGCGGGCGTCGACGACCCGCAGCGAGTCCATATAGGAGAAGGTCTCCCGGACCTGTTCGGTCTCGCCTTTGCGCATCAGGCCGGTGTCGACGTAGACGGGGGTGAGCTGGTCGCCGACGGCGTCGTAGGCCAGCGCCGCCGCCGTCGAGGAGTCGACGCCCCCCGAGAGGGCGATCACGGCCTCGGCGTCGCCCACTGCCTCGGCGATCTCGGCTCTCGCGTCCTCGATGAACCGCTCGACGTCGACCATCAGTCACCGCCCCCGACCGCGGGCCGCTCCTCGACGTTGGCGTCGGCCGCTCCCGGGCGCTCGCCCAGCACTGTCTCCAGCAGGCCGACGAAGGGCGGGCTGGCACGCGTCGGTCGGGAGCGGAACTCGGGGTGGAATTGTGTCCCGATGAAGTACGGGTGCTCGGGCAGTTCGAGGATTTCCATCCGGTTGCCCGAGACGCCCGAGAAGACCATCCCCGCGGCTTCGATGTCGTCGATGTACTTGAGGTTGACCTCGTAGCGGTGGCGATGCCGTTCGGTACAGGAGGTCTCGTCGTAGAGGTCGTGGGCCAGCGTCCCCGGTTCGATGTCGGTGCTGTGGGCACCAAGCCGCATCGTCCCGCCCATGTCGTCCAGCTCCTTCTGTTCGGGCAGGAGGTCGATGACCGGATGGGGTGTCTCCTCGTCGAGTTCCGCCGAGTGAGCACCCTCGTGGCCGAGAACGTTCCGGGCGAACTCGACGACGGCCATCTGGAAACCGAGACACAATCCCAGGAACGGGACATCGTTCTCCCGGCAGTACCGGATGGCCTCGATTTTCCCCTCCGTTCCTCGCGACCCGAACCCGCCGGGGACGACCACGCCGTCGACGTCGTCGAGTTGCCCGTCGTGACCGTCCGCGAGGTCCTCAGAGTGGACCCACTGGCGGTCGACGTCGACCTGGGTCGCGATGCCGGCGTGTTTCAGTGCCTCGTGGACCGAGATGTAGGCGTCCTCCATCCCGTACTTGCCCACGAGGGCAATCCCAACTTCGCCGTCGCGCTCGCGGGTGACGGTTTCGCGCCAGGTCCGGTCGCGGCTCCCGGCGGGGAGTGCTTCCCCCTCCAGCGCGAGGCTCTCCAGGACGTACTCGTCTAGGCCCTCGTCCTCGACGACGAGCGGGACGCGGTAGATGTCCGCGACGTCGGGGTTCGAGAAGACCGCTCCGGTCGGAACGTCACAGAACAGCGCGATCTTCTCGCGTGTCTTCGATTCGAGTGGGTCCGCACAACGGCCCACGATGACGTCGGGCTGGAGACCGATCGAACGGAGTTCCTTCACGCTGTGCTGGGTGGGTTTGGTCTTCTGCTCGCCGTTCTTCGAGTAGGGAATGAGCGTGACGTGGGCAAAGAGGATGTCGTCCTCGTCTTCCTCGTGGGCGAACTGCCGGAGGGCCTCGAGATAGGGCATGCCCTCGATGTCCCCGACCGTGCCCCCCACCTCGACGATGCAGACGTCCGAGCCCTCGGCGGCCTCCCGGACCCGGCGCTTGATGTCGTCGGTGATGTGGGGGATGATTTGGACGGTCTTGCCCAGGTAGTCGCCCGCGCGCTCCTTCTCGATGACCTCCCGGTAGACCTTCCCGGTGGTGACGTTGTGGTCGGAGGTCATGTCCGTATCGAGGAAGCGCTCGTAGTTTCCGAGGTCGAGGTCGACCTCGCCCCCGTCCTTGAGCACGTAGACCTCGCCGTGCTGGAAGGGGTTCATCGTGCCCGCGTCGACGTTGAGATAGGGATCGATCTTGACCGCGGTCACGTCGAACCCCGCGTTCGCGAGCAGGCGGCCGGTGCTCGCGGCCGTGATACCCTTCCCCAGCCCGGACATGACGCCGCCGGTCACGAAAATGAACTTCCGGCCCAGACTCGGGTCGTAGCCCGTCTCTGATCCTGTCGGCATATCGAGGGTGTGCCTGGCACCACCAAAACGGTTTCGACCGGGGCAGGCGGTGCGTTGGCTGTGTCCTATATCGGGAAGACATGTGGCGCAACATGTATTTTCCGAGCGTCTGCACGAACGAGTATGACAACAGAGGACACTCCCGAAGAAACCACAGTCAACGACCGGGGAATGGTCACCATTCCGGCGTCGCTGCGACGACGTCTCGACATCGAGGCGGGCGACAAACTTCGGTGGGAGACTGACGCCGACGGGAATCTGTCAGTCGAAGTCATCAGACAGCGCTACGGAGTCTTCCAGGACGACGACCTGAAAGCTCCGATGGGGGGAGATGGCCTCGAAACCCACGACCTTGCAGGACACGAAGAGGATCCAGCCTTTACCGAGGACGGCTGATAGGGTCGTGCGTAACCATTTTCGGCAGCGTTCCAGATGACGGAGCTGCGGGAGTCGGAGCGAGGCGTTTCTGATAGCCAGGCGGTAAAGAATTACGCACGACCCTATGAGTCGACGAGAAGACACGGGTACCCCGGCGTTCTCAGAGGTACTCGGTGAGGAAAGCAGCCACGAGGTCACCGACCCGCTCGTGTTGCCCGACGTAGAAGTGGTCGGCCCCAAGCCTCTCGACGGCGCCGCCCCGCTCGCGAACGCGCTCGGCGATAGGCAGTGAGTCCACGGTATCGTCGCGCTCGCCGGAGACGGCCTGGAGCGGACAGTCGATGTCGGCCACGGCACCGGCGGCGTCCAATCCCTCGATAGTCGCTGCCGGCGCGAGGACCGAGACGGCGTCGGGCGTCTCGGACGCGTCGTCGGCGAACGCCGCCCCGGCCGCGAGCAGCGCCACCGACCCGCCGAAACTGTAGCCGAACAGTCCCACCCCGGCGTACCGCCCGCGGGCCCACTCCAGTGCGGTCCGGACGTCCGTCTGTTCGCCGCGGGCCTCGTCCCAGGGGCCGTAGTCGATACGCAGGCAGGCCACGTCGCGTTCGCCGAGTGCGTCGCTGACCGCCCGGAGGCGTGTGTCGGTCCGGTCGCCACCCATCCGGGGGTGTGGCGGACAGGCAACGACGCAAGCGGAGGCGTCCTCGTCGCCGTCGAGTGTCGCGCGGACGTCGCGCGTGCCCGGCAGTCGGAGTCTGTGGCCCATACTGGGGCGTGAGTGTCTCCGAATTTTAAGTTTCGTGGGCTACAACGGCATGGCATGGGAATACTCTCGCGTGCGTCCTACGTCATCCGGTCGAAACTGAACGCCGTTCTCAACCGGGCCGAAGACCCCACGGAGACGCTGGATTACTCCTACGAACAACTCCGTGACGAACTCCAGCAGGTCAAACAGGGCATCGCGGACCTCACCACCCAGAAGAAGCGCCTGGAGATCCAGAAACGCCGCCTGGAGGAAAACGTCGAGAAACACAACGAGCAGGCCCGCCAGGCGGTCGAGCAAGACAGGGACGACCTCGGGCGGCGGGCCCTGGAGAAGAAACAGCAGAAGATGACCCAGATCGAGGAACTCGAGGGGCAGATCGCGGACCTCCAGAACAAACAGGACCAGCTCATCGAGAAGAAAGACGAACTCCAGCGGCGCATCGAGGAGTTCCGCACCAAGAAGGAGACGATGAAGGCCCGCTACCAGGCCGCCGAGGCCAGCGCCCGCGTCTCCGAGGCGATGACCGGCGCCAGCGACGAGATGTCCGACGTCGCCCGGACCATCGAGCGCGCCGAGGCCGAAACCGAGGACATGGAGGCCCGCGCGGCCGCACTCGACGAACTCCGCGAGAAGGGCGAACTGGAGGGCGCCCTCAGCGACAAGAGCAAACTCGACCGCGAACTCGAGGAGCTGTCCGACGACGCCTCCGTCGACGCCGAGCTTGAGACGATCAAATCGGAGATGGGCGAGACCGACGCGGAGCCGGCCGGCGACGCCGAGGCGGAGGCGGCTGCCGACGCCGAACCAGCGGCTGCGGACGCCGAGGACGTCGAGCCCCCGGCGGTCGACGAGAGCGAGGTCGAGGCCGAACTGGAAGACCTCAAAGAGGAACAGACCTAGCGGGGCCCACCCCGAGTGTGGGTCCGCCATTCGGCACGTTTTTTACCGGGCGTCGGATTGCCTGAGATATGCGACTGTTGTTCATCCACTCGGACCACCTGGAGTTCGAGGCCCGGGAGACGGCGGGTCCCGACGGCCTCGCGGAAACCGAGGGGGTCCCGATGGAGGGGCGCATGGAGGAGTGCGTGACGGTTTTCGCCAGCGTCGAGTCCGACGACGAGGCCGACACCGGGGGCGTCGTCGAGAACGCCCTCGCGGAGTTGCGCGACGTCACCGACCAGCTCAACACCCGCAAGGTCGTCCTCTACCCCTACGCCCACCTGAGCGAGGACCTCGCCGGTCCCGACGCCGCCAAGCAGGTGATGCGCGACCTGGAGAGGGAACTCGAATCGGACGGCTACGAAGTGCTCCGGGCACCGTTCGGGTGGTACAAGTCCTTCGAGGTTTCCTGCAAGGGCCACCCGCTCTCGGAGCTGTCCCGCCACGTCGCCGCCCACCGCGAGGAAAAGGAGGGCGGGGACGAACCCGACCGCGAACCCAGCGAGTGGTTGGTGATGCACCCCGACGGGTCGGTCGTCGACGCCGTCGAGGCCAAGGCCGACGTGAGCGACGACATGGTGGCGTTCATCGAGGACGAAGTCGAGGACATCATCGCCAGTCCGGGCGAGGAGCCACCTCACCTGGATATCATGCGCGAGAAGGAGTTCGTGGGGTACGACGAACTCTCGGACGTCGGCAATCTCCGCTTTTACCCCCGTGGGAAACTCATCCGGGACGCCCTGATGGAGTACGTCAACGACCTCGTCGTCGAGTACGGCGGGATGCCCGTCGAGACGCCGATCATGTACGACCTCGGGGCGCGGTCGATCCGCGAACACGCCGGCAAGTTCGGCGAGCGCCAGTACCGCTTCGAGTCGGGCGACCGCCGGATGATGCTCCGGTTTGCCGCCTGCTTCGGGCAGTTCTCCATCATGCGGGACATGCACATCTCGGTCAACGACCTGCCCCTGCGTGTCTACGAGATGTCCACCTACTCCTTCCGGCGCGAACAGAAGGGCGAGGTCGCCGGCCTCAAGCGTCTGCGCGCGTTCACGATGCCCGACATGCACACCGCCACCCGCGACATGGACGGGGCCCGCGCGGAACTGATGGCCCAGGCCAAACTCGCCCTCCGGACCTCCGAAGATTTGGACATCAACTACGAGCCCGCCATCCGGATGACCCGCCAGTTCTACGAGGACAACGAGACCTGGGTCGAGGAGGTCGTCGCGGACCTGAACAAGCCCGCACTCCTGGAGATCATCCCGGAACGTCACCACTACTGGTCGGCGAAGATCGACTTCGCGGCCATCGACGGCCTGGGCCGGCCCATCGAGAATCCAACCGTCCAGATCGACGTCGAGAGCGCCGAGCGGTTCGACATCGAGTACACCGACGGCACCGACCAGCACCACCCGCCGATCCTCCACTACTCGCCCTCGGGCGGCATCGAGCGCGTGATGGCCGCCCTGCTGGAGGGGGCCGCGACGATGGACACGCCCCAGTTGCCCACCTGGCTCTCGCCGACGCAGGTCCGGTTCATCCCCGTCAATCCCGACGCCCACCTCGGGTACTGCGAGGACCTGGCCGACGACCTCGAGGCGGTGGACATCCGGGTCGACATCGACGACCGCGACGAGTCTGTCGGCAGGCGCATCGCCGGCGCCGAGACCGAGTGGGTGCCCTACTACGTCGTCATCGGCGACGACGAGATCGAGGGCGACGAACCCGGAGTGAACATCCGGACGACCGGCGAGGAACGCGACATGTCCCTCGGGGACCTCCGGTCGCTGGTCGAGGAGGACATGGGCGACCTCCCGCAGCGCCCGCGGTATCTCCCGCGGCACGTCAGCGACCACCCGAACTTCACCGGCGGCTGACGGTCATCCGCGCAGTCGCCGGGACGTGGCCTGCGGAGACCCGGAGGGGGGACAGCGCTTAAGGGCCGTCCCGGAGTGGGGACGAGCATGTACGACGACATACTCCTGCCGACGGACGGGAGTTCGGGGACGGTGGAGGCCATCGAACACGCCCTGGCCATCGCGGGCGACCAGGACGCACGGATGCACGTCCTGTACGTGGTCGAGAGCCGCCTCTACCGCGCGGCCGACGACGACACGAAAGACGACGTTCGCGCGACCCTCGAAGAGGAGGGCGACCGCGCCATAGAGGACGCGCGGGTCCGTGTCGAGGACGCTGGGATCGAGTCGGTGACCGAGCGCCGGGAGGGCACCCCACAGAAGGAGATTACCGACTACGCCGACGAGGCGGGTATCGACCTCGTCGTGATGGGCACCCACAGCAAGACCGGCCCCGAGCGGATGGCCTCGCTTGGCAGCACCACCGAGCGCGTCGTCAAGAACGCCGACCAGCCGGTCCTCGTGGTCGACATCAGTTGAATGGCCGACGTCGTCGACCTCGTCGAGCGGTCGCTCTCGGCCGACGCCGCCGAGACGTTCACGGAGCGCGTCGCGCAACAGGCCGCCGACCTCCGGGAAGCCATCGCCGCCGGCCGGTACGACAACGACCAGTTCGCGGTCGGCCTCGAAATCGAGGTCTACGCCGTCGAGGATTCGGCGAACGAGGACCGAACTGGTGACGAGGGCACGAGCGAGACCTGCCGGCTGACGCCGCTGCCCGGCGAGGCCTTCGAGGGGCCGGCGAAGGAGGAACTCGGCGTCCACAACGCCGAACTCAACACGGATCCGGATGTCCTCGACGGAGACGGACTCGAAGCACAGGCAACGGCCATCGAGACGGCCTTCGAAGGGGCACAGTCGGATGTCCGCTCGCAGGGCTGTGAACTGATCCTCGACGCGATGTGGACGGTCCCGCCCGCATCGGGGAGCTACGAGTATCTCGCAGCCGTCGAGCACCGGGAGGGCGTGACCGTCGCCGAGCACATGCAACCCGACCCCCGATATATCGCCATCGACAACGAGTCCCTGGCCTACGGCGACGGGAGCCTCACGTTCTCGGTGCCGGGCTACGAGGGGGAGTTCCCGACCATCCTCTTCGAGTCGCTGGCGACGTCGATCCAGCCCCACCTCCAGATCCCGACCGCCGCCGAGTTTCCCGACTACTACAACGCCGCCATCCGGACGCTCGGGCCGGTGCTCGCGCTCGCGACGAACTCGCCGTTCCTGCCGGCGGACCTCTACGGCGACGTCGACCCCGAACGGGTTCTCGCGGAGACCGACCACGAACTCCGGGTCGCGGCCTTCGAACAGTCGGTCGGGATCACCGAACAGTCCAAGGTCCGCGTCCCGCGTGACATCGAGGCGGCGACCGACGCCGTCGACCGCGTCGTGGCCGACCAGGTGTACGCGCCCTTCCTGTGGAAGTGGCTCGAAGACTCCCCGCGGGAGACGCATGCGGACCGGTACTGGGAGTTCGGCCACAAGCGCTCGACGTACTGGCGGTGGCTCCGGTGTGTGGTGGGCGGTGACCCCGTGGGGACCGGCGACGAGCGTTCGCTGCGCATCGAGTACCGCCCGCTCCCGACACAGCCCACAGTGCGGGACATCGTCGGCCTGCAGGCGCTGGTCGCCGGCCTCGTCCGCGGGCTGGTCGCCGCCGACCACCCCCTCGCGGCGTTGCCCTGGGAGGACGCCGAGGCGTCGTTCTACAGCGCCGTCGCGGACGGCCTCAACGCGGACCTGGCGTGGCTGACCGCCGACGGCGAGCGGACGACCGACCACGACGAGATGTTCGGGGAGATTTTCGAGTACGCCCGCCACGGACTGGGTGAGTCCGGCGTTCCCGAAGCGGCCATCGACCACTACCTCGCGCCCATCGAGGCACGCTGGGAGGGCCGGACGACGCCCAGCACCTGGAAGATAGCGCAGGTCCGGGAGCGATTAGCTGGGGGGCAGTCCCTGGCGGAAGCGATCACGTCGATGCAACGCGAGTACGTCCGGCGGAGTCGCGAGTCCGACTCCTTCGCGGAGTGGTTGACATGATTGAATCGAGACAAATTATTTGTGTCAGCAGAGCCGACGGCCGTCCCACCGGTCTCGACTCAACCTCTCCGGTCGTCCGCTAATCAGCCGTCCCGGTAACGCGTCTCGCTCCAGGGCTCGAAGTCGACGTTGTCGCTCACCGGGTCACCCGCACCCTCGGGATTCTTCTCGGCGTGTTCGGGGCCGGAGGCGTCACTCCACCAGTTGTCCGTCGCGTTGACGCGGTGACGCCCGATATCTCGCAGCCACGGGCGGATTCGA
>PXSG01000060.1 GCA_003023485.1 Halobacteriales archaeon SW_10_68_16 | reverse complement strand
GGAGTTGATGGACGACGAGGTGTTCCGTCTGGCGGCCGAATCCGACGGCTACAGCGAGTACGTCGAGCCCATCCCCGAGGGGACCGCCGCGGCCCTCATGCTGGAGTACGACTCGGAGTTGCACGACGACTTCGAGGCCGCCATCGCCGAGACGAACGAACACTTCGTCGACGAGGGAGGGGCCTTCGAGGTCATCGAGGCCTACTCCGGGGAGGCACAGGCGGACATCTGGGACCTCCGGAAGGCCGCCATCCCGCTGTTGATGAGTCTGGAGGGTGACCCCAAGCCCTACCCGTTCATCGAGGACGCGACCGTCCCGCCCGAAGAACTGGCCGAGTACGTGATGAAATTCGAGGAGGTCCTCGAGGACCACGACACCTCCGCGGCCTATTTCGCCCACGCCGGGTCGGGCACGCTGCACATCCGGCCCATCCTGAACTTAAAGACCGACGAGGACATCCAGACGCCTTTTCGGGCGAGCACGGCGACGGGATGGCACGCACGGAGTTCAACCCCAAGATGTACGGCGAGGACCTCTGGACGGCGTTCAAGGAGGTCAAGACCGCCTTCGACCCCGAGTGGTTCATGCACCCGGGCAACGTCGTCTACCGCGAGAGCCCCGAGGACCCCGGGCCCGACAACGACCGCGGCGTCGGCGCGGACATGCGCGAGAATCTGCGGTACGGCGCCGACTACCAGTCGCTGGAACCCCAGACGGCGCTCGATTTCTCCGAGGAGGGTGGCTTCTCCCACCTCGTTGAACTCTGTAACGGCTGTGGGACCTGCCGCCAGCACGGCGGGAACACGATGTGTCCCACGTACCGCGCCTCCCGCGAGGAGATCCAGACCACGCGGGGCCGGGCGAACATGCTCCGGGCGGCCATCAGCGGCGAACTCCCCGAGGAGGAACTGTACAGCGAGCGCTTCCAGAAAGAAGTGCTGGACCTCTGTGTCGGCTGCAAGGGCTGTAAGTCCGACTGTCCGACCGGCGTCGACATGGCGAAACTCAAAGCGGAGGTCAAACACCAGTACCACCAGGAGGAGGGGACGACGCTGCGGGACACGGTGTTCGCGAACGTCGACCGCGTCAGCGCCATCGGGAGCGCGCTCGCGCCCCTCTCGAACTGGGCGAAAGACCTCCCCGGAGCAGACCTCATAAACGAGACGGTGCTGGGCATCGCCCCCGAGCGGAACCTCCCCCACTTCCGCCGGGAGACCCTCTGTGATTGGTTCGAGGCCCGGGGCCCGCAGGTCCCCGAGGGCGAGGCCGCGGACAAGGCCCTGCTGTTCCCCGATACCTACACCAACTACAGTTACCCTGCCCCCGGGAAGGCCGCGGTAGAAGTGCTTGAGGCCGCTGATGTCCACGTGCGCGTCCTCGGCGACGAGGTCGAACCCAGCGGCCGGGCGGCCTTCTCGATGGGGATGCTCGACCTCGCGAGCGAGCGTGCCGAACACAACGTCGAGACGCTGGCCCCCTACGTCGAGGATGGCTGGTCGGTCCTCTTTGTCGAGCCATCCGACGCCGCCATGTTCCAGGACGAGTACGGCGACCTGCTTGACGGCGATGAGGTCTCGTCGGTCGCGGCGGGTGCCTACGGGGTCTGTGAGTACCTCTCGACCCACCGGGTCTACGAGCGCATCGACTTCGAGGACCCGGGCGAGTCGCTGACCTACCACGGCCACTGCAACCAGAACGAAGGCGATCGGGGAGATACTCTACGATCAGGTCGAGGACAGTCCCGGCGAGACCGTCGTCGCACCGGGAGCTTCCTGCCGGACGCAACTCGGCGACCGCGAGGGAGGCGAGCGCCCGCCCCACCCGACGGAGAAACTCCGCGAGGCGCTGGCGTCGTGATCTCGCTGACTGGCGTTTCGGGAGCCTCGGCCATGGCGGTGGGGTCTGGGGAATCGCCCGAGATAAGCGTGACCATCGCCGGAGTGTGTGCTTTTTTGTCCCGCCCCGTCGAAACCGCGGCCATGAGCACCGCCACGAAGGTCGTTCTCGGCACGGTGGCCGTCTCGGCACTGCTGGTCGCCCTGCTGGTCGCCAACCTCGCGCTCGCCTAGAGGCGGTCGAGGACGGCCTCGGCGTCGTAGTTCAGGGTGAGTTCCCGCGAGCGCCCGCGTCCCTCGATCTCGGTGTAGGTGGCGTCGATGACGCCCAGCTGGTCGAGTTTGTTGATGATCTCCGAGTAGCGGGTGTACCCCAGGTCGGTGCGGTCGTTGAAGGCGTCGTAGATGTCGCCGGCCCGCTTGCCGTCGTGTTCGGCGATGACCGCGACGAGAGCGCGCTCGGAGTCCGAGAGGCCCTCCAGCCGGCGCGAGAGGTGGACGTACTTGGAGGTGTCGTAGGCCGCCTCGACGTCCTGCGTCTCGACCGTGTGGGAGGCGCGCATCTCGGCTTTGAGACCGGCACGCCGCAGGAGGTCGATCCCGACCCGCAGGTCACCGCCCTGATCGGCGGTCAGTTCCGCGACCCGGTCCAGGACGGGCGCGTCGAGAACGCCGTCGTGGAAGCCGCGCGTGACACGCTCGCGAAGGATTTCGACGATTTCGGGCTCGCCGTACTTCGGGAAATAGACCTCCTCCGGCCGGAAGACACTCTGGACCCGTCCGTCCAGGGCCTCGATCATGTCCAGTTCGAGGTCCGAGGAGATGACGATGACCCCGATCTTGGCGCCGCCCTGTTCCTCGTGGGCGCGCAACAGCGAATAGAGAGTCTCGGAGGCCGCCGACTCGTAGAAGAGGTAGTTCACGTCGTCGAGCGCGACCACGAGCACGCGGTCATCCTCGACCAGCCGGTCGGTCACCTGCGAGAACAGTTTCTTGAACGAGATGCCCGAGGATGGGGGTTCGTAGTCGAAGACACCCTCGAAGAGCCGCGAGAACACCGAGTACCGCGTGGAGTTGACCTGGCAGTTGACCCGCACGGCCTCGACGTCGGTCTGGGCCTGCAGTTCGTCGAACATGATCTGGACGGCCGTGGTCTTGCCCGTGCCGGGCGGGCCCTGGGCCATGACGTTCAGCGGCCGCGAGCCACGCACCGCCGGCCGGAGCGCGTACTTCAGGCTCTCCATCTGGGTTTCGCGGTGTTTGAACGTCTCCGGGACGTAGTCGATCTCGAAGACGTGCTCGTTCCTGAACACGGACTCGTCCCAGGACAGCATCCCCTCCTCGGGGTCGTCCGTCATTACTTTCACCGAGCTTTCCGGGCCACTTAAGAATACTGGGGCGGGGCCGGTAGTGGTCGCGGTTGCCACGGGGAAGGACGAACGAAACGGCGGAAACCACTCGGAATCCCGTCGCTTATACGCGCCGCCGTGGGACGTGCGAGCGTTGGCATGGTTTCGCTCTCGGAGGTGATCCTGGTCGCCGGACTCGCGGGGGCGGCCACGGGGCTGGGCGCCTTGCCGGTGCTGGTGACCGACCGGTTCAGCCACTGGGTCTACGACGCCGCGCTCGGGCTGGCCGCGGGCATCATGTTCGGCGCCGCCGTCTTCGCGCTCGTCCTCCCGGGACTGGAACTGGGAGCGCTCCCCGAAGTCGCGGGAGGTGTCGTCGCTGGCAGCGTCTTCCTGCTCGGGGCAAACGCCCTCCTGCCTCACCTCCACATGGAGTTCTCCGGCGAGCACCGCGAGGGACTGCCGGCCACGGAGGAAGAGGGGCTCCAGCGGGCGCTACTGGTCGGGGCCGCCATCACCATCCACAACGTTCCCGAGGGGCTGGCGGTGGGTATCGCCTTCGCCAGCGGGGAGGAGGCCGTCGGCCTGGCGCTGGCGGTCGCCATCGCCGTCCAGAACGTCCCGGACGGCTTCGCAATGGCCGTTCCCGCGGTCGACGCCGGCGTCTCCAAACTCAAGACCGTCGGCTACACGACGCTGTCGGGGGGCATCCCCGAACCGCTGGCGGCCGCGCTCGGGTTCGGCCTCGTGTTGTTCGTGACCGACCTCTTTCCCGTCGCGGCGGGGTTCGCGGCGGGCGCGATGATCGCCGTCATCTTCCGGGAGATGATCCCCGCCAGCCACGGCCACGGCTACGAGGACTATGCGACCGTCACGTTCGTCTGCGGGTTCGTGGTCATGATGATCATCGACATCGCGCTGGCCGTGTGAGCGCTCGGGAGGGACGGCCTGACCGTAGCCGACGCTCAGAGGCTGGTGTCGACGGTATCGCCCTCGTGGTCCGCCGCAGTGAGTTGGTTGTACGCCTCGGCGGTGGCCGCGAGGACGAAGACGAAAACCAGCGCGGACCCGACCTGTTCGACCAGGAGTGCGAGGATGGCGGGAAAGAACACCCCCGGGATGCCGAACGCGATGGAGATCACGAGGGCGACGAAGATGACCACGACACCGAGTACGAACAGCCCGAAACGGCGACCCTTCGTCAGCTGCCAGCTGTGCCGGAAGCCCTCGAGGAAGTTCTCGTCCTCGACGGCGATGAATACCTGCCAGAAGAAAAGACTCACTAGCAGGAACAGTCCCGGAACGACCAGGAAGACCAGCCCGATACCGACGACGATCGCGAACGCGATGCCTCCGATGACGAAATTAACTGCGACCCACACGATGCTCCGGGTGAAGTACTCCTCGGGGATGGATTCGGTCTCGCCGGCGACGAAGGTGCGGATCGCCGCGATGGCGACGAGCGCGGAGAGGATGGTGACCAGCAACGAGAGCAGTCCCGCGACCGTCGGCGAGAGCCCCAGTGACGGCCCGGTTGGCCCACCGCCCCCTGCGGGCGCGACGTCCCCGACGGGTGAATCCTCCATCGGGAGCGTCTCCGGTTCGGGGGCGAACAGCGCGTTCAACGCCGAGAGGGCGAAAAACACTGCAGCGAACTGTACCCCGGTTCGTGCGACTGTCTTCTCGTAGCCCCCCTCCAGGACGGCCGAGATGTCCACCTTCATACGCTCGTGTTCGCCAGGGTGGTTCAAAAAAGTGGGCCGTCTTCTGACGAGTCAGAACTTCTCCAGCAACGACGCGTAGAAGTCCCGCTCGTCGTGCGCCTCGTCTCCAGCCCCCTCCTTGACCGCACTGTCACCGCCGGTCGCCAGTTTCTCGACGATGAGTTCCGGCGTCGACTTCGCGAGCCGGCCCTTCACCGGCGTGCGGTCGACCTGGAGTTCGCCGTCTGCCAGCCCCTCGGCCTCGATGCCGTCGAC
>PXSG01000059.1:17309-20124 GCA_003023485.1 Halobacteriales archaeon SW_10_68_16 | reverse complement strand
CACCGGCTGAAACACGACGTAGGCGTCGACGGCCGATTTATCTGCCGGATGGGCAATGTGGAGCGTGAGTTCGCCCATGCTTGCGTGCTCTTGGTTCCGTTCGGTCACCCACGCCTCCGCGTCCGCCTTGGAATCGAACGCGATACGACGGTCTTCGTCGAAATCCGTCTCCTCGAGAGGTGTCTCGCGAAAGACCGAGTCCTTGAGTTCCACGATGTAGTCTTCGACCATGCTACTGTCTGGTTCGGAGTGACTCCTCTTCAGGCTTCTCCGAGTCCGAGTAGTGGTCATCCTTCCGGCCCCAGACAAACTGGGACTCGATCATTCCTCTCCGGCTAACGCATCGACTACGTCCGCAAGCGAGTAGAGTTGGAGATCGGACCGCTCGGAAGCAGCGTCTCGAACGGCATCCGTGAACCCGCTCCGTGAGAACAGCGCATACTCACAGGTTCGGTCCCCACTGCCGTCCGGCGTCCAGCGAAGCTCCTCGACGTGGCCTTCCAGCGACGACAGCGCGCTGAAATCAGACGTCGCTGGCGATCCGGAGCGACTCGTGTGCCCCAACGGCCACCAGACCTGGGAGCGCACGGCCGAGCGCTTCTGGTGTTACGACTGCAGTCGGATCCACGACGTCGATCCCGTCTTCGACGAACTCGAAACCGGCCAGGAGGTGCTGAGTTGATGTCAGCCGTCGCTCAGCGTTTCGCGGAGCCGCTCGGCGTCTTCGAGGAGGTCGGGATCCTCCTTGATGAGCTGCAGAATGGAGTCACGGAGGTCCTGTTCTTCGGCCTTGATCTCCTCGACGGCGTCGTGGGAGGTCGCCTGCCCGCACCAGACACAGAAGTCCTTCTCGCGGGGCGTTTCCTTCCCGCAGCGGGGACAGTCCATCGGCGCGATGGGGTCGGGCTCCTCGGCCTCGTCGAGGTCGACGCCGTGAACCTTCGCGAGTTCACGGTCGGCGTCCTCGCCGAAGACGCCGAGAGGCGGCATCGAACTCTTCGTCGAACCGTTAGAAATCGGTGTCCGAGGCGAAAGTACCGGCGTCGGGTCCCACCTCCGCAAGCGGAACGTGTACGGCCCGGTAGCCGTCGTCGGTCGGTTCGACGTTCTCGACGGCGTAGAACCGGACCGACTGTTCCTGTTTCGTTGTGACGGGGAACCCGTAGTGGTCGGACTCGTACTCGAATGTCTCGCCGGCCTCGCGCCGGTCCGCGACGAACTCGCGGTGGTCGGCCAACCGCCCGCGGATCACGTCGCGGGAGGTATCGTACGCCTCGCCGATGCGTTCGTCGAACACACGGGCGAATTCCGCCTCGCGTTCGTAGCCGATGGAGTCCCGGCCCGCGACGAGTGCGGCCAGCGACGTCGTGCCTGTCCCCCAGAACGGGTCCAGCACGGTGTCGCCGTAGACGCTGTACATGTTGACCAGCCGGTAGGGCACCTCGAAGGGGTAGGCCGCCGAGCGGTCGCGCACGTCGCTGCCCTCCAGCGACTGGAGGCGGCCGCTGATGTCGGTCCAGACGTCGGAGAACCAGCGGTTGCGCTCCTCCCAGAAGTAGGCGGCCTCGTACCGTCGCCGGGCACCCGGCTCGAACTGCCGGCGGTCGGCGCCGTTGCGGAACACGAGGATGTATTCGTGTTCGAGCGTCACGTAGGCGTTGGGCGGGACCATCCCCGAGCCCATGAACTTCGCGGCCGAGTTGGCGGGCTTGCGCCAGAGCACCTCGGGGAGCGGATCGAACCCCCGGCGCTCGAATGCCTCGATGACGCGGGAGTGGTTCTGGTAGACCCGGAAGCTGCCGCCGAGGCTGCGCGTCGCGTCACCGACGTTGATACACGCGATGCCACCGTCGACGAGGACCCGCGCCACCTCGGCCCAGGCCTCGTCCAGCACCGCGTGCATCGACTCGAAGGCCGCCTGCCCCCGCCCGGCGTCCAGCGCGTCGCCGATGTCCGGGTCGAGCTCCGAGAAGACGTCGTCCCACATCTCGACCATCGGATAGGGCGGCGAGGTCACGACGAGTTCCACGGAGTCGTCGGCGACCTGTTCGAGGCGTCGCGAGTCGCCGACGTCGACGCGGTGCTCGGTCTCCATCCTGTCTCCGGTGGGTCTCGACACAGCAGCAGTAGTCCCGGGCGGGGCTAAAATTCCGAGGTTTGAATCTTGACAGCGTGCCGTGCTCTATACAGTGCTGCTGAGGAGCGGAGACATGGCCGAGACCGACGAATATCCACCCGGTCATGGTCCAGTCAACGGCCTCGTGGATTGAACAGGCAGTACAACGCGGTTCGGGGCTGTCCCTGCTACCAGCGTGTTGAACGAATCATGACCGGGTGGATAGGACACTCCTGATTACCCGGGGAGTGTGAGTTTACTCGCTCTCGTAAACTCGTTCGTATTTAATTTCCAGTGATTCCCCATCTGAGACGTCTACTTCGAAGATATCGCCGCTGTTCAGGTCAAATTCCCGAACCACGTCTGCTGGAATGGTCAAATCCAGCGAATCGGCACCGTGATGAACGCGCGCTTTGACGGTTTTCGCCATACAGCGCCGTTGGATTCTATACAGTTTGTTATTTCTGTACAATCTGTGCAGAAATTCTTGCATAGCCCTACCGTGCAGTATCTTGGGTGAGCGAACTGGACCTCGCAGAAGAAGTTCCCAAACAGGTGAAGTACCGCGGGGGACAAGCCCCGCGGCTTCGACGTCTTGACCGCACGTCCCAAACCGGGCCGTGCCGTCGCAGGCGAATGTACTTCCCCTCGACCTTCCCGAAGTGGGTCGGATGGAATTCACACCCGAACGCTCGGTGC
>PXSG01000059.1:0-17253 GCA_003023485.1 Halobacteriales archaeon SW_10_68_16 | reverse complement strand
TACTCTTTCGACGGCCTTCACCCTCGGGGTCAAGTGGTTCGAGACGCCGCAGGCGTCTCGTCATCACGGAAATCGAAGATTTCCGGACGACCCCGAGGCACTCGGCCTGCTCCGTCTGTAGATTTCGCGCAACTCCCCCGGGTCGCGCTGTTCGATCTCCACCTCGTCGGCGCTTCTCTCGGTGTCGACCGTCGAGTGGGGCGCGGCGACGACGAATGGCACGTCGTGACGGTCGGCGAGGACGGCGTGCTTGTAGGTCCCGATCTTGTTGAACACGACCCCCTGGTCGTCGAAGGCCTCGCCGCCGTCCAGTACCACCCGGTCGGCCCCGACGACGGCGTTGCAGTGTGTCATCACCGTGTCGCCGTCCGCGAGCAACGCCGCGCCGTGCTCGCCGATCTCCCTGGCGGCACCGAGCGCGGGGGCGCCACGGACGCGCAACACCTCGATGCTCTCGACCAATCTCTTGCTGGCACTGTCGGTCGCGGCGGCGACGAGGCCTTCCTCACTGGTACATCCCGAGCGGTTCGGCGCGGGTACTCTCCTCCTCGGCCTGTTGCATCTGCTGGGCGAGCTTCTCGCGGGCCTGGGCGATGCGGTCGGCCTGTTCGACGAGCGTGTCTGTCTCGACGTCGACGGCGGCGATGGGGCCGATGGCCTCGGTCAGCAGAACCCGCGCCGCCTCGGGGTCCGGGAAGTTGGCGTTGGCCTGGACGACCAGCCCGAGCCCGTCCAGGTCCTGCTCGTTGGCCTCGGCGAGCAACGCGCCCGTGGGGCCGCTTATCATCCCGTTCTCCGAGGGTGCGGGGATGTCGTGGTCGGCGAGCAACCCCTCGGCGTCACCGGTGTGTACGCCGTACAGTTCGGGGACGCCCTCTTTCTCCTCGGGGAGACCGCTGAGGTACAGGGGCGTGACGTCGTTCTCGGCGAGCCAGCCCGTCACGCAGGACGCGAAATCCTGGGCCGCGTTCGGGGAGACCGGGACGTCGCTCTGGAGGACGAGCAGGTCCCGTCCCTCGTCGGCGTAGAGGCGGACCGGCGGCCGGACGTCACGCTCACCCTCGGCGTAGACCGCGACCTTCGGGAGTCCATTACAGCGGACGGAGGCGTAGTAGTCCATGTCGAACTCCCGGACGAGGTGGTCGCCGGCGATCTTCCCGACGAGGCCGACGCCGGGCAACCCCTCGACGAGGACCGGTGACTCCAGGTCGACCGTGCGGTGTTCGTCGATGTGTGCCATACCCGAAGGGGGAACTGCCAGGAACTTTAACGCGGCGGTGCTCCGACCCGAAACCCACAAGCGCCGACCCGTCGAAACGCGGACGATGAGCGTACTGGAGCGGTACGAACCGCTCGTCGACGACTTCGAGGCGTTCCGTGCGGCCTGCGAGCGCCCGCTCCCGTCGGTCGTCCGGGTCAACACGCTCCGGACCACCGTCGAGCGCGCCCGGCGCGCGCTGGACGAGGTGGACGTCAGATACGAGTCGGTCGAGTGGCACCCCGGCCTGCTGGCACTCGAGGGCCAGGCGGGCGCGAACTGGCCGTACGTCCACGGGTGGCTCCACGGCCAGGAGGAGGTCTCGGCACTGCCGGCTCGCGTCCTCGACCCCGCTCCCGGCGAGCGGGTCTGGGACGCCTGTGCCGCGCCGGGGAGCAAGACCACGCAACTGGCGGCGCTGATGGACGACCGCGGCCTGCTGGTGGCCACCGACGACAACCTCGGGCGTCTCTCGGCGCTGCGCTCGAACACCGAACGGCTGGGCGTCACGAACGTCGCCGTCACCAACGAGGACGCCCGCGTCCACTCGCTTTCCCCGTTCGGCGGGGAACCCTACGACCGGGCGCTCGTGGACGTCCCCTGCTCGTGTGAGGGGACCGTCCGGAAGAACCCCGACACGCTGGATGAGTGGACTCTCGACCACATCCGGGGCATCGCCGGCGCCCAGAAGGGCATTCTCCGGCGTGCCGTCCAGGCCACCCGACCCGGTGGGACCATCGTCTACTCGACGTGTACCTTCGCGCCCGAGGAAAACGAGGGCGTCCTCGATTACGTCCTCGCCGAGGAGTCCTGCCGACTGGTCGCACTCGACCTCCCGCTCGACTCCTCGCCGGGGGTCACCGAGTGGGACGGCCAGGAGTACGACCCCAGCGTCACGCAGGCACGGCGCATCTACCCCCACCAGAACGACACCGGCGGATTCTTCTGTGCGAAACTGGCGGTGACCGGCTGATGGGCGAGAAGGGCACGGATAACGCGCCGCCAAACGTCGGGAGTCGCTTCGACCGCCTGCCCGCCACCGCCGAGGAGCGCGTCGTCCCGGACCGGCCGACCCGGGAGGAGGTACTGGAGTGGTGGGAGGAACGGTTCGGCATCGAGCCCGCCGTGTTCGAGGGACACACCTTCTGGGAGCGCGGCAACGGCAAGATCTGGGCGTTCCGGGCGGACCTGGCGACGCCCGTCGAGATCGAAGCGCTGGGGATGACCTTCCTGCGGACCCGCCAGGAACACTGGAAGCCGACGATGGCGGCGGTCCAGCACTTTGGCGAACAGGCGACCCGGAACGTGGTCCACCTGGACCGCGAGGCGGCGGCCGAGTTCCTCACGGGCCGCGACCAGGAACTCGACTGGGACGGGGACTGGGGGTACCTCGTCGTCACGCACGACCTCGCCGGCGGGGCGGAACCGCTGGGCGTCGGCCTCTACGTCTACGGGGAGTTGCGCTCGCAGGTCCCGAAGGGCCGGCGGCGGGACCTCCGGTAGCGCGACGGCTCGCTGTTTCTGACGACCACGCCACGTTTGAGTGACGGCGGTCCGAAGGCCGGGTATGGAACTCGTCTCGGTCGCCGCGCTGTCGGAGGACCGCGTCATCGGAGACGGCGACGAGATCCCCTGGGAGTCGCTACCCGAAGACAAACAGCAGTACCGCGGACGGATCGCCAACTATCCCGTCGTCCTGGGCCGGCGGACCTTCGAGATGTTCGAGGACTTGCCCGGGACGATTCAGATCGTCATGAGTCGCAGCGAACGCGAGTTCGAGGCCGACACCGCGGTCCGGGCGGGGAGCGTCGAGGAGGCCGTCGACATCGCCGCCGACCACGCCGACCGCGCCTACGTCATCGGCGGGGCGGGCATCTACGAACTGTTCCAGCCCCACCTCGACCGGATGGTCCTCAGCCGCGTCCCCGGCGAGTACGAGGGCGACGCCGTCTACCCCGCGTGGGACGATGAGGTGTGGCGGCTGGTCGCGGAGACGCCCTACGAGGGCTTCACGCTCGAAGAGTGGGTGCGCGAGCGCCCGGAGTGACCGGTTTCACGCCCGGTTTCGCCCGCGGGCGCGCTCAATGCCGTCGTACAGTTCCTCCGGGCGGTCCGTGACGAGGAGTCCAGGGAGATTAGTCTTCATGCTCCACGCCAATCAACTGGGATTTTTGATTATCCCGGTGAACTCCGGCTGATCTCCATTCGTTTCGATATAGACCCCGGTGACGGTGTCCCAGCTGACGAGCTTCTGTGTCAGGTAGGGCAGCATATCCGGATCGATGCCTTCGACTCCCTTCCGTGAGACGAGGTAACATCCGACGATCTCAGAAGGGGAAATCGTCGTTCTATTGGTCGACAAAAAGACCGATTTCTGAACGATTCGGTCCGAGTCGACTATTGTCTGGTATTTCGCGTTGTAAAAGGTGATCCCCAGCAAAAGCAACACGGCGACGGCGAGCCCTCCCGCGAAAACATTAATATTGGAACTCATTACGAGAACGGCACCCAAAGTGATCGAACCGAGCACGACGAAGGTCAAAAAGATCTTGGCAAACAATCCACCGAGAATCTTTTTGGTCTCCTCAAAGTACGGTTCCGCCGACCCGGCAGCCGAATTCGTGTACGATTCCTCCTGACTGATCCCCGGCTCTCTGGCTGACATGTCAGTCTATCCCCACAACAGCATTGCATATCCGAATGGTAAAAAACTTCTCACGCCTGCTCCCGGACCATCCCGCCGCCCAGTCGTCCACGCGACGCGGTAGCCGAGGCGGGTCACTTAACTGTCAGACACGCGTGATTCAAACCACGATGGGCGGACTATCGGTCTGGTACGACGAAGAGGGTGACTATCTTGAACTGACCCGCCAAGACGAGCGTGGCTTCTTCGTGGACCTCGGAGACGGCGTCTTCGAGCGGGTCAACGAGGACGGCGAAACTATCGGTGTCGCGGTCCTCAACGTCTCCTCCCGAAAGGAGCGCGAACTGCCCTTCGACGTCACCTTCGAGAAACGGCCCGAAGCGTGAGACGTCTCTCCGACTACGCGGATAGGGACATTCGACTCACTGACGAGCGTCTCGAACACATCGAACAGCGTTCCGAGATGAAGGGACAGATCGACCGCATCGAAGAGACGCTCCAGAAACCGGACGACATCCGCAAAAGCGAGCAAGACGAGGATGTCTTCCTCTACTACCGACAGTACGACGAGACACGGGTGACAGAAAAGTACCTGCTCGTGGTCGTGAAGATCGGCGTCGACAGTCCGTTCGTCATCACCGCCTTCTACACAGACCGGATCAAGAGCGGGACAGTCGTCGACGTGGAATGACGCCGGTGCTCACTCCCGCTCCCGGACCGTCCCCGCGTAGGGGATGGCGCGGTGGTCGCGGGCCTCGATTTCGGCGGCCGCGTCGCCCGAGTCGGTCCGGCTCTCGTCGGCATCCTCGCCGAGGCCGAGCGACTCGTCGACCGCCACGAGCATCTCGACGTCCTCGACCTCGGCCAGGCGGGAGAGTTTCTTCTCGACGTACTCGGGCGTCCAGAAGCCCATGATCTCGAAGTAGACACGGAAGTCGCCGTGGTCGTAGTCGAACGCGAAGTCGGGGATGACGACGTGCTCCCCCGCAGGTACGGGGTCTGGCTCGCGGACGAGCGTCCAGTCCAGGTCCAGCGACGAGAAGCGGGCCGCGAAGTCGGCCTCCACGCCGCTGTCGAAGGTGACCTCGGCCACGGGATCGACGCCCGGCACGGTGACATCGCCGGTCGCGAGGGTCAGCTCCCGTTCTGTCCCGCGGTCGTCGACGGTCGCCTCGAGGCGCCATTCCGCGGTCCCTGCGACGGTCCGCAGCAGGCGGGCAAAGCGAGTGCCATAGCGGCGGCTGCGCCGGAAGAGCGCGTCGGGGCCGGTGACGACCACCTCGCGGTCGGTCTCGCCGACGACGCGACGGTCCGCCTCGGGGAGCAGGCGCACCTCGTAGAGCAGGCGGAGTCGCTTGACCGCCGAGACCACGCGCTTGGGGTCGCTGCTCCGGACGCGGACCTCGGTGGCGTCGAAGAGGGCGGTCTGGGCCAGCGAGAGGTTGTACTGCTCGACGAGCGTCTCCGGGTCCCAGCGGACGTCCACGTCGACGAGGACCTGCTCTCTCTCGCGGTCCGCATAGAGCGACGCCTCGACGTCTTCGGGGTCGGCCCCCAGCCGTTCGGCCGCGCGGGCGAGCGCGGTCGCCCGCTCGGATTCGGTGACGACGCCGACGGTCTCCCCCGCGGCGAAGGCGGCACGGCGGGCCCGCTCGGGGTCGACGGGCGCCCGCGTCTCGTAGGTCGCTTCGCGGTCGAGCAGTTTGGCGAACCCCCGGACCAGCTTGAAGTCGTCGCTGTCGCGCTCGATGTCGGTCAGGGCCGTCTGGAGGTCCGCCCGTCGCTCGCCGACGTGGCCCTGGTAGCAGCCGATGACCCGCGCCGCGAGGCGCTCCTCGGCGGCGTCGGCGAACTGCGGGTGGTAGCCGCCACCCGCCCGCGAGACCCGCAGCAGGTCCTTCGTGAGCACTGCCTGGCCCTCGGTGGCCGACCGCCAAAAATCCAGGCGTCAGTTCCGCCGCGACCCCACGGCGTCCTGTGGCGGCGAGGCCTCCACCCAGTTGGCCTCGTTGAGGACGACCGTCGAGATGGCGGCGGCCACCCGGCGGGCGCTGTGCTCGCGGCCGAAGAAGGCGACGTGACCCAGCGAGGCGCTCACCGACTTGCTCACCTCCGTCGTCGGCATCCGCTCGTCGGCGACGATGTCCTCGACCTCGCGGGTGAGTCGCTCCCCGACCTCCGAGGCCGCCGGCGCCGCGAGTTCCTGGCCCGTCGGGAGCAGGTCGTAGGTGACCGCGTAGCCCTCCTCGTAGGCCTCCACGGCGAAGAACGGTTCGCCGTCGCGCTCGGCCGCCGCGTACTCGGCCTCGAGGACCTCCCGGCTCTCGTAGAGCGGAACCTCCTGTGGGTCGTAGCCGACTGGCACGCCCGGGAGTACGTGGCGCCAGAATATGTAGTTTCGCGTCTGTGACCCCCCACTCATACTGACTCGCTCGTCACCGCCGCCGGCGCGCGACGCGCTCCTCGGCGGTCTCCTCGGTGACGAGTTCGTACAGCAGTGCCCGCCCGCCGTCCGCTTTGGGTCGCAAGATGCGGCCGAGTCGCTGGGTGAACTCCCGCTCGCTGCCAGACCCCGAGAGGACGACGGCGACGTTGGCGTCGGGGACGTCCACCCCCTCGTCTAAGACGTTCGCGGTGACGACACGGGAGTACTCGCCGGCCCGGAACCCATCGAGGATGGCACTCCGTTCGCTCGCGGGCGTCTCGTGGGTGATGGCCGGGATGAGGAACCGTTCGGAGAGGCGGTAGACGAGGTCGGTGTGGGCGGTGAAGACGATGACGCGGTCCCCGCGGTGGCGGCCCAGCAGGTCCGCGAGGCGGTCGACCTTCCGCTCGGCGTTCATCATCACCTCGCGTGCGCGCTGCTTGGCGAGCAGGGCCTCCCGCGCCCGCGGATCCGTTCCCGACCGTTTGACCAGTTCCTGGTAGTCGCTGCCGCTGTGCAGTTGGATGCCCGACCGTGCGAGGTAGTCGGTGAACGTCTCCTGGTGGCGCTCGTAGACCTCCCGCTCCTCCTCGGTCAGGGATACTTCGAGGCGCTTGATGTCGTACTCGGCGAGGTGGTCGCCGGCGAGGTCGTCGACGCCGACGCGGTGGACGAGCGCTCCGAGCAGGTCCGCCACGACCTCGTGGGCGCCGTCCGGTCGCTCGAAGGTGGCGGTCAGCCCCAGGCGGGCCGGCGCCGCCAGCAGGCGCGCGATGTCGCGGTAGCCCTCGCCGCCGAGGTGGTGGACCTCGTCGAAGACCGCGAGCCCGAAGCGGTCGCCCAGTTCGTCGGCCCGCAGGTAGGCGGAGTCGTACGTCGAGACGGTCACGTCCGCGACGTGCTGTTGCCCTCCGCCAAGTTGCCCGACGGGGACGTCGAACTCCCGTTCGAGTTCGCGGCGCCACTGGTCGAGCAGGTCGATGGTCGGCACCACGACGAGGGTGGGTGTCCCGAGCTCCTCCATGGCGGCGATACCGATGACGGTCTTGCCGCTTCCCGTGGGCAGCTCGAGCACGCCCCGTTCGCGCGGACCCGACCCCGCGTTGCCCTCGCCGGCCAGCCATGCGTCCAGGGCCACCTGCTGGTACTCCCGGAGCCGGTAGGTCGAGGACAGCGACAGCGAGGAGAGGTCGAAGACGCGGTCCTCGACTGCGAGGTCGGCCCCCGCAGCCTCTGCCAGCGCGTCCCGCAGGTCCGCGTACCGGTAGGCCGGCGCCCGCCCCGACTGAGAGCGGGAGTCGTACTCGACGCCGGGGAGGTCGAGGTCGTCGATGTCCGCGTCGCTCTCGACCCGGATGGTCCCCTCCTCGTAACTGAGCGTGACCGTCGCCACGCCCATCCGTGGGACGCGGACCGGCATAACGGCTGTGGCGCCCACCCGACAGCGCACCGTGTGGCTGTCGCGACCACGCCGAAGGCGAATCCGGCACCGAAGGAGCCGACTCTTGTCGGTTTTCGTATCGTCGAATCCGGTGTATCGGTCACCGCGGGGCGTTCTCGCTTTGTTTGTACGGGAGGTAGACGGCGATGTACCCGACGAACGCCACCCCGAGGACGCTGCCGACGACGAGGTAGACGACGACGTCGAGCGAGAGGACCGCGTCGGCGACGGCGCCGGGCGTCCCGATGGCACCGCTGGTCCCGTACCGCTCCAGGGTGAGCACGACCGCGAGGACCACGAGCAAGACGAGATCGAAGCGGTCGCGCTGTTGCATCACCGCGTGAGTCGGGTCCCGACGGGCAAATGTCTTTCTGGCACCCCGCATCTTAAACCTCGTATCGCTACACCAAATCGATCGACTGCCAGTCAACTTCACCCCGGTTTCCTCACCGTGGGTGTTATTGGGGGTGAAGGCACACACCGGGGTATGAGCGACTCCGAGGGTGGCCCCAAGCAGGTAGACGACCCGGACTACCATTCCGAGAACCACACCGCAACGCAGACCTGCGGGTGGACGAAAAACGCGATGCGCGGGGAGGGCAAATGTTACAAGAACGTCTTCTACGGTATCGAGTCCCACCGCTGTATCCAGATGACGCCGGTGGTGAAGTGCAACGAGCGGTGTGTCTTCTGCTGGCGCGACCACGCGGGCCACGCCTACGAACTCGACGGCGTCGAGTGGGACGACCCCGAGGCGGTCGTCGATGCCTCCATCCGCCTGCAGACGAAACTCCTCTCGGGATTCGGCGGCAACGACCAGGTCCCCCGCGAGCGCTTCGAGGAGGCCATGGAACCCCGCCACGTCGCCATCTCACTGGACGGCGAACCGACCCTCTATCCCTACCTGCCGGAACTCGTCGAGGCCTTCCACGACCGCGACATCACCACCTTCCTCGTCTCGAACGGCACCAAACCCGAGGTACTGGCCGAGTGTGACCCCACGCAACTGTACGTCTCCGTCGACGCCCCCGACCGTGGCACCTTCGAGTCGACGGTCAAGGCCATCGAGGACGACGCCTGGGAGTCGCTGATCGGGACGCTGGACGTCCTCGCCGCCAAGGAGGAGACGCGGACGGTCATCCGGACGACACTGGTCCGCGGGCACAACATGCACCACCCCGAGTGGTACGCGGCGATGTGCGACCGCGCGGACGCGGACTTCGTCGAACTGAAAGCCTACATGCACGTGGGCCACTCGCGGGGCCGGCTGGACCGCGATTCGATGCCCGACCACAGCGAGGTCCGCGCCTTCGCCGAGGCGATGCGCGAGTATTTGCCCGACCACGATGTCCTCAAGGAGGTCGAACGCTCCCGGGTGGCGATGCTCGCCCGCGAGTCCGACACCTGGGTGCCGAAACTCCAGAAATCGAGCGCCTTCTGGGAGCGCGACCCCGTGCGTTCGTGACCCCTGGACGGGTACCCTCACTCGAGCTTTGATTTGCTGCCGCCGGGTCAAGCCGGGAGGACGACGACGCTGTCGACCGTGACGGCGCCGTCCTCGGCAGCGACAGACCCGCCCGAGACGAGGTCGGTCATCCCGGCGGCCGCCGGCACCGCGACCGTCGCCGGCTCGGCACCGAAGTTGAGCACGCCCACGACGCCCGCCGACGCCGTCGTCCGGGCGTAGGCGACCACGCGGTCATCGGCGCCGTCACGGACGTCGTAGGCGACCCGCGAGAGGTCGGCCTCGGCCGACAGCGCCGGGTTCTCGTGCCGGACGGCCGCCAGGGCCCGGAAGTGTGCCTGGAGGTCCTCGTGGGCGTGCTCCCAGGCGAGGTCGTCCCGGCGGCCGCGCTGGCCGAACTCCTGGCCCGCATAGACCATTGGCGCCCCGGGCAGCGTGAACAGCGCCCCCGCGGCGGCCTCGGCAGCGGGGCGCCCGTGGGCGAGGACGTACCGCGTCTCGTCGTGGTTCTCGGCGTAGAGCATGAAGCCCGCGTGGTCGGGAAAGCCCGCCCGTGCGCGGTTCTCGACGGCGTCGAGGATCACCTCGGGGTCCGCGCCGCCGCCGACGCGGTGGAGCGCGTGGTAGGTCGTCGAGTCGAAGTGCATCTCGAAGAGGCCGGCCTGGAAGTCGGGGATGTAGGGGATTGTCTCGTCCAGCAGGAGAAACTCCTCGTCTATGCCGCGACAGTAGTCGTGGATCTCCCGCCAGAAGGTGTCGGGGACCGCCCAGGCCATGTCACACCGGAAGCCGTCGACTACGGGCGCCCACGCCGCGACGGCATCGAGCAGGTGCCGGCGGACGGGCAGGTGGTCGAAGTCGAAGTTGGCGATGTGTTCCCAGTCGAAGTACGTCTCGGGCTGGGTTTCGGTGCGCCACTCGTACCACTCGCGGTACTCGCTGTCGGGGTCTTTGAGGGCCGCCTGGAAGTGCGGGTGAGTCCGGGCGGAGTGGTTGCACACCAAATCGAACAGCACACGCAGGCCGCGGTCGTGGGCCGCGGCGACGAAGCGCTCGTAGCCCTCGCGGGTGCCCAGGTCCTCGGCGATGGCGAAGAAGTCGGTGATGTTGTAGCCGTGGGGCGCGTGGTCGTTCTCCAGCACGGGCGTCAGCCAGAGGACGTCCACGCCCAGCGACTCGATGTAATCGAGGCGGTCGACGATGGCGTCGAAGACCGCACCCGCCTCGCCGCCGAACGTGCGGACGTAGATCTCGTAAATGACCGAGTCCTCGGCCCACTCCGGCGGGACGTAGAGCCGTTCCGTCTCGACTCTCCCGGCCTCGCGGGTGAAGGCGACGGCGTCGGGCACGCTGTAGCTGTCCTTGCCGATGGCCACCGCGTGGATGCGAGTGCGGTCGTCCAGCGCCGCGACGGGCACCCGGAGGTCCTGTCCCTCGACGGTCACCGCGTCGGGTGCGACGTCGTCGCGGTCGTCCACGAGGAACTCCACCTCGAGGTCGCCCGGCGACAGTCCCGAATCCGGGTGGGGGCACGGGTGTGCGGTGACGACCGCCTCGTCGCCCTCGACGCCCGGGTCCAGTTCCAGGCGGGGGCGTCCGCCACCACCTCCGCCGGAGGACGCTGCGCCTGCGTAGCTCTCGTCTGCGGGGACGTCGCCGGCGGTCCGTTCGGGTCCCTTGCCGGAGGCCCCGGAGCGCGGTTGTCCCTCGGTCGCGGGGGCGTGTGGGGCCGCCCGGACCGTGAGGTCGTGCTCGGCGTCCGGGGCCGAGAGGCGCGCGACGTACGTTCCGGGGACGTCGGTGTGGAGGTGTTCGACAGGGGCGTCGCCGATGCTCGCCGAGGAGTCGGCCGGTCGCTGGACGAGCCGCCAGCGGTAGGTCGCCCCCGGGTCGGGGTCCCGGGGCGCGAGTTCGACCGACTCGCCCGCACCGACGAAGCGCGGGGGACCGGGATGGTGCATTATCTACTGCACGTGATAACTGACGGCACCTTGACCCTTGCGAAAGCGTGAGATCGGTGTCCGGGGCGTCCGTCCGGTCAGAACGCCAGGTAGCCCGAGTTGGGCAGGACACCGGCGATGGAGAGCACCGCGATCGCGAGCATCTGGATCGTGATGGCCATCGCGGGCGGGTCGACGTGGGTCCCGGAGTGAGCGTAGAAGATCCGCTGGGTGAACTCACCCAGGAGTCCACAGATCATCCCGGAGAGACCGGCCACGACCTCCTCGTCGCCCGTGGACACGACACGGGGCTCCTCGTTCTCGAACGGCGCCATGTCGAGGATACTGGACCCCGCCGACCGGCCGACCAGCGGGTAGCCAAAGACCGGCCGTGCGATGATCGCCGTCAGCCCGATCGCACCGCCGAACCTGGTGATCAACATTCCGAGCGCGCCGAATATCGCACCGACCGCCAGGATGTCGGGCTTGGTCCCGAAGGCATAGAGGATGTCCTTCCCGAAGTGGTAGGCTCAGCCGTCGGGCTCCATGTCGGGGTACTTCTTGCCGGCGTAGGCCGTCGCGGCGACACCGCCCGCGAAGGCGATGTGCGGGCCGGTGATCGCCCCGAAGCCGATGATGCCGGTGATTCCCGCGGCGATGTCACCTTTCGGGATCGCCTCGACGCTACCGGTGAGTTCCCGCTGCAGGATGGCCACGCCCTCGCCGAGGAAGACCACGAATCCGGTGAAGATGAACGCCGGGAGTGCACCCAGCGCAGCGCCGAACGCGCCACCGGCGAGTGCGGTGATGAACAGCAACGCGAACTCCTCCCACGGCATCCCGATGACCGGGACCTGAAGCACGACCTCGTACATCGTCACTCCTCCGTGGCCCAGTCGCGGGCCTTCTCGACCGCGTCGTCCCAGCGGCTGTACATGTCGTCGGCCTCGTCGTCGTCCATCTCCGGTTCGAACTCCTTGTCGACCTGCCAGTTCGAGCGCAGCTTGTTGATGTTGTCCCAGTAACCGACCGCCAGGCCCGCCGCGTAGGCCGACCCCAGCGCGGTGGTCTCGTCGACGACCGGCCGCGCGATGTCGGTCTGGATGATGTCCGACTGGAGCTGACAGAGGAAGTTGTTCTTGACGGCGCCGCCGTCGACCCGGAGCGTCGTCGTCTCGATGCCCGAATCGGCCTCCATGGCCTCGGCGACGTCCCGCGTCTGGTAGGCGATCGCCTCAAGCGTCGCCCGCACCAGGTGTTCCCGGCGGGTGCCACGCGTCATCCCGACGATGGTGCCGCGTGCACGCCCGTCCCAGTGGGGCGCGCCCAGGCCCGTGAAGGCCGGGACCATGTAGACACCGTCCGTCGAGTCCACGGAGCGAGCCAGCTGTGCGGTCTCGGCGGGGTCGTCGATGAGTTCGACGTCCTCGAGCCACTCGATGGCCGCGCCCGTGATGAAGATCGCACCTTCCAGGGCGTACTGGACGGGTTCGTCCGACATCTGGAAGCCGATCGTCGTCAGGAGTCCGTGGTCGGATTCGACGGCCTCGTTGCCGGTGTTCATCAGGTAGAACGACCCGGTGCCGTAGGTGTTCTTGGCGTCGCCCTCGTCGAAGCAGGTCTGGCCGAACAGTGCAGCCTGCTGGTCGCCAAGCGCCCCGGCGACCGGGATCTCGGCACCCAGGAAGCCGTCGGCGTCCGTCGTCCCGTAGGTCTCCTCGTCGCTGGACGGGCGGACCTCGGGCAGCATCGACTCGGGGACGTCGAACTCTTCGAGGAGTTCGTGGTCCCACGCGAGGTCGTGGATGTTGTACAGCATCGTCCGGGAGGCATTCGACACCTCGGTGACGTGGTTGCCCGTCAGCTTGTAGATGAGCCACGAGTCGATGGTGCCCATCAACAGTTCGCCGGCCTCGGCGCGGTCGCGGACGTCCTCGGGCCGGAGCCGCTGGAGCTTGATCGGGTCGGCGTTGTCGAGGATCCACTCGACCTTCGTCGCCGAGAAGTACGCGTCACACTCCAGGCCAGTCTTGCCGCGGATCCACTCGACCTTGTCGGCCTCCTGGATCTCCTCGACGCGGTCGGTGGTCCGTCGGTCCTGCCAGACCAGGGCGTTGTAGATCGGCTTGCCGGTCTCGGCGTCCCAGACGACCGTCGTCTCGCGCTGGTTCGTGATACCCAGCGCATCGAGTTGCTCGGCGTCCAGGCCGGCCTCGTCGAGCGCCGTGGTGACGACGGACTTGGTGTTCTCCCAGATCTCGGCGGCGTCGTGCTCGACCCAGCCGGGTTCGGGGTAGATCTGTTCGTGTTTCTCGTATGCGTTGGCGACGACCGACCCGTCGTGGTCGAAGACCATGAACCGCGTGCCTGTGGTCCCCTGGTCGATCGCGCCGACGTAGGTGTCTGCCATCTGTGTGTCCTCCGACCGACGACAATTTACGATAATTGCCGCCGTGCCAGTAAACAATATGGCGAACCACCATAAAGATTACTATCAATTGGGTATAAAGAGTAAAGATTTGTCTCAGCCGCCCACTCAGGGGTGTATTTCCGCCGTTTCGTGGGGTTCCAGTACCTCTTGTCGGGAAAAAAGACGGACGCAGTGTGGGATACTCGTCAATTTCTAACTATCGGCTATCATTTTTACTGTATAACACGAACCGTCGATAAAATAAAGTGGGCGCGTTCCGAAGGGATACGGAAAGATGGCCTCGACACCACACGTCGCGATCATCGGCGGCGGCTCGACCGGGATCGGTATCGCTCGGGACCTCTCGATGCGCGGACTGGACGTGACCCTCTTCGAGCAGGGGAACCTCACACACGGGACGACCGGCCGGATGCACGGGCGGGACATCGCCAGCCACTGCGTCGAGATGACCGGCGGCCTGTTCGTCAAGCGCCCCGAGGACACCGAGGAGTACTTCGAGAAGAAACTCCGGGGCTGCGAGGAGTGTAACATTCCGGCCGAGGCCATCTCCGCCGAGGAGGCCCGCGCGATGGAACCCCATCTCGCGACGGACATCGACAAGGCGATCACGGTCCCCGACGGCGCGGTCGACCCCTTCAGGCTGGTGGTCGCGAACGCCGCCAGCGCACAGGAACACGGCGCGCGCGTCGAGACACACTCGACGGTCACCGACCTCCTGGTCGAGGACGGCGAGGTCGTCGGCGTCGAGATCGACCACGACTCCGGGTCGGGCAAGCGCGTCCACGGCACCGAGGGGACCACCGAACAGGTCCGCGCCGACTACGTCGTCAACGCCACGGGCGCGTGGGCCGGCCGGATCGGCGAGATGGCCGGCCTCAATATCGAAGTCCGCCCCTCGAAGGGGGTGATGACCATCATGAACGTCCGCCAGGTGGACACGGCCATCAACCGCTGCCGGCCCAAAGGCGACGCCGACATCATCGTCCCCCACGAGACGACGGCCATCCTGGGGACGACCGACGAGGAGGTCGATGACCCCGAGGACTACCCCGAGGAGGGCTGGGAGGTCGACCTGATGATCGAGACGCTCTCGGAACTCGTGCCGATGTTGGAGGAAGCCCGGACCATCCGATCCTTTTGGGGCGTCCGGCCGCTGTATGAACCACCCGAGGTCGGCAGCGACGACCCGACGGACATCACCCGCGATTACTTCCTGCTCGACCACGAGGAACGCGACGGCCTTGAGGGCATGACGAGCATCGTCGGCGGGAAATTTACGACCTACCGGATGATGGGCGAGGAGATCAGCGACCACGTCTGCGCACAGTTCGGCGTCGACGCAGAGTGCCGGACCGCCGACGTCCCGCTGCCCGGCAGCGAGGACTTCTCCGTACTGTGTGACTACATGGACGAGTTCGGGCTCCGGTCGCCCATCGGCCGCCGGAGCGTCGAACGGCTCGGCTCGCGGGCCGATGAGGTCCTCAAAACCGACGGTCCCAACCCCACGGTCTGTGAGTGCGAGGCCGTCACTCGCGCCGAGGTACAGGACGCCATCGAGCAGTCGGGATCAGATTTGAACGCCGTCCGCATCCGGACCCGCGCTTCGATGGGCAACTGCCAGGGTGGCATCTGCTGTCACCGGCTGGCCGGACAACTCCACGGCGAGTACGACGAGGCCACGGCGCGGGCGGCCTGGGACGAACTCCTCGAAGAGCGCTGGAAAGGGCAACGGCACGCCCTCTGGGGCGAGCAACTCTCCCAGGCCATGCTCAACTACGCCCTGCACGCGACGACCCAGAACCGGGACCGCGACCCCGCAGACGCCGACGGCACGGACGTCGACTTCGGGGCCTTCGACAGCGGGCCCGCGAACGCGGCAGACACCGGCGTCGAGGGACCGGGAACGGGCGTCGCCACCGACGGGGGTGACCGCGATGGCGATTGAGTCGGACGTACTCGTAATCGGCGGCGGCCTCGCCGGTCTCACCTCGGCTCTCGCCGCTGCGCGTGCGGGTGCGGACACGCGGCTGGTCTCGTACAAGCAGAGTACCCTGCGTAGCGCCTCGGGGCTGGTCGACCTGCTGGGGTACACGCCCGACGGCGACATCGTCGTCGACCCCTACGAGGCCAACCGGGGCGACCACACCGACCGGAACGCCCTCGTGCCGACCCACGGCGGGACGGTCAAGCCGACGGCCCGCTACCCGGCCTCGGCGGGGGCCGGCCTCGCGAGCGACGACCGGGACGTCCTGCTGGTCGGCCTCGCGGCGATGGTTGATTTCGACGCCGGTCACGTCGCCGACCACCTTGACTCGGCGGGTGTCCCCTTCGAGACCCGTGGCGTCACGGTCCGGTTCCCCGGCGACCTGCGCGCCGACGCCAAGGTGACGCGGTACGCGAAACTGCTCGACGCCGACAGCGAGGTGGCCATCAACGGCCGCGCGCGCCCGGCCCGCCGGGCCCTTGCCGACCGCGTGAAACCCCACCTCGCCGGCGAGGAGCGCGTCGGCTTCCCGGCGATCCTCGGCGACGACCACCCGGCTGCGGTGCGAGAGGACCTGGCCGACCGGCTCGGGGGCGACGTCTTCGAGGTCCCGATGGGCCCGCCCTCGCTGCCCGGCCTCCGGCTGGAGGACGCCCTCTTTGCGGCCCTGGACGAGGCCGGCGCGAGCATCGAGACGGGCAACCCCGTCGTCGGCTACGACGGCGAGGAGCGCATTGAGCAGGTCTACGTCGAGAAGAACGGCGCGCGCATCCCCAACAGCGCCGACCAGTACGTCCTCGCGACGGGCGGGCTGGTCGGGAAGGGGCTGACCTCCGACCGCGAGGACGTCACCGAACCGGTCTTCGGCTGTCACGTCTCCCACTCCGGGGACAGGTACGAGTGGTTCGACCGCGACGCCTTCGGCGACCACCCCTTTGCACGGTTCGGCGTCGACACCGACGACGAGTTGCGGCCGACCGACGCCGACGACGCCCCGGAGTTCGAGAATCTCCGGGCCGCGGGTTCGGTGCTTGGCGGGTACGACTTCCCGGCCGAGAAGTCCGGCAGCGGCGTCTCGCTGGCGACGGGCTACGTCGCTGGCGAGGGGGCCACGCGGGAGGTGGCACGATGAGCGACGGAGACCGCCGGGGGGACGCGAGGGACCCGTCGGTCCCGGCCACCGACGGCGGTGTCGACGCCGAGGCAGGCGGCGAGTTCGACCCCGTCGAGGTGTTCCCCGAGAGCGACGACTTCGACCTGCGGCCGGGCGCCGACTCCTGTTTCAAGTGCTCGACCTGCGACACGAACTGCCCGGTCGCGGCGGTCGACGACGACTTCCCGGGCCCGAAGTTCCAGGGCCCCGAGCAGTGGCGCCTCAAGCGCGCCACGGACGGCCACGAGATCGACGACTCCGTGATGGACTGCTCGAACTGCATGCGGTGTGACAACGCCTGTCCGGCGGGCGTCCCGCTCTCGCAGATGCACAACACCGCCCGCGGGGAGTACGTCAGCGAGCAGATGGACATGTGGTCGGTCGAGTACTGGCGCAACCGGGTCCTCTCGAACTACCGGACGTCGGCGTGGCTCGCGAGCAAGATGCCGCGGCTGGCGAACGTCGCGATGAACTTCGGTCCCGCCCGCTGGGTCATGGAGAAGGCGATGGGG
>PXSG01000058.1 GCA_003023485.1 Halobacteriales archaeon SW_10_68_16 | reverse complement strand
CCGTTGGTACCAGTTCCGAACCAGTCCGTCGTGACGGTGTGATCACCACACGTCCGAGGGTCGAACCGCGAGGGACGGCTGTTCCGAAAGGTCCTTATGCGGACCTGCGGTAGGGACGTGATGGACTAGGTCGGGCGGTTAGGCCCCGCTCCACCCGCCCCCAGTACGGTCTTGAGGGGGGACCGAACGCCGGGGACGTCCGGTCAGACGGACCCGGGCCCCGCGAGCCAACGTCGAAGCCTCGTCCTGCGGGGACGGCGGTCCGCGCGGTCGCACCTGCAGGGGTGTGCCCGCGTGGTTAACCGGGGGCACCGCGTCAGGCGCGGAAGCGAGCAGCGCACCCCCGGACAGCCATCGCTCGCAGGGTCGCGGGGTGGAGGAGGCAAGCGGGACTACCCGCGTCCGAACGCCGGGCAACCCCGGTCGTCCACATTCATGCCGTCGTATGGGTGCCCGTACAAGCGTGTCCAGCGAGACTGATATGAGTGTGGGGGGCGTAGGCACACCGATGACAACCCAGGCAAAGTCCCCCGGGCCGGCGGCGAGACGCGCCTTCAGGACCGGCGTCTGGGCCGCCGCAGCGCTCGGACTCGCGGGCGTCGGTGCCCTCTACTGGACCGGGGCGCTGGCCGGGTACGTCTCCGTGTTCGTCGTGGTGGTGCTCTTCCCCGTGTACATGCTCCTCGTGGCGTCGGCGCTCTCGCAGTGGCTGGGCTACGGCAAGGGACCGGCCGACCTGCACCGCGTGCGGCGGGAACGGGGAGAAGACGGCGACGACGGATCCGGGTTCTGGTGACCGTCCGCTAGTCGGTGGCGGGTTCGGCGACGCCCTCGGCGTTCGACAGTTCGAGGCCGCCCCCGATGGTGCGGTTCGGGTAGGGGATGTTGATGTCTTCCTCGTCGAAGCGCTGTTTGACCGCCTGGACGTACTCCCCGCGGGTCTTCACGAAGTCCGCCCGGGAGGGGTCGTCGATCCAGATGCGCGACTGGAGGCCCACGGAGGAGTCACCCAGTTCGACCAGCCGGACCGTCGGCCCGGGGTCGTCCATGATCCCCTCGTGGTTTTCGGCCTCCTCGATGATGATCTCGGTCGCCTCCTCGATGTCGTCGTCGTAACCGATGCCGAACACGAACTTCAGCCGGAGTTGCCCCTTCGCGACGGGGTTCTTGACGACGTTCTCGGTCAGGTCCGCGTTGGGGACCGTGAGCAGTTCGTTGTCGAAGGTCCGCACGCGGGTCACATGTCGGTGAAGATGAACACGCCCGAGACGAAGTTCTTGATGATCGACTGCATCGCGAAGCCGATGGCCAGCGTCGCGGCGGCGGCGATGGTCGCGAGCGCAGTCAGGAAGTTCCCGAAGCCCGCGGCGCCGAAGGCGACGGCGATGGCCGCGAAGACGATCGAGATGTTGACGATCTTCTTCAGCGGCTTCTGTGCGTGGGCGTCCAGCCCGCGGCTGTCCATCACCCGGTCGATGATCGATCCGACGATCGCCTTCCCGAGTACGTAGATCGCGAGGAACACGACGAGGAGCGTGACTACCGAGCCGATCGTCGCGGCGAAGGGGATGCCGGCGTCACGGAGCAGGTCGGCGACCGGCCCACCCGCACCGCCCGCCTGTGCGACGACCAGGGTGGCGCCGCTCATCGCTCGAACACCCCCGTGTGTCCGCGCGTTTCGGCGACCGTCGCGTCCACTGCCTCCGCGAGGTCGGCCGCGAGCGTCTCCGTGTCGGTCCCGCCCCGACTCGCCCGGAGGAACTTCACCTTCACGAACGGCCGGTCCTCGAGCTGTGTGTCCAGTTCGCCGGTGACCGCCTCGATGCCCCGTTTGCCGACCCGGAGCGTCGCGTCCAGGTCGTGGATCCGCTGGGCGCGGCTCGTCTCAGTCATACTGATTGCCTTTCAGGTCGCTCCACTAAAGACCTGTCTTCCGGCGTGGCCGGTCAGCCGCCGTCCTCGTAGGGATAGCGGGCCTGGTGTCCGCAGTCGCAGGTGACGACGACGTGCCCGTCCTGCAGGCGGACGCGGGCGTTCGTGCCGGGGCGCAGGGCCGCGTCGCAGGCCTCACAGGTGAACCGCTCGAACGACCGCGGGAGGCGCACGCGGTTGCGCTCGGCGACGCGGCGCGCCCGGCGGACGTACCGCTTCGCGCGCTCCTCCTGGCAGTCCGCGGCGGCCGCCTGTGCCAGGTCGTGCAACCGCTCGATGCGCTCCCGGGCGATGTCCACACGCTCCTCTCGGGTCGTCGTCTCCCTATAGTTTGCGCCGCGATCCGCGACACCCGTCCCAATCACGAACCGAGTCCCCTCACTCGATGACCAACAGCGTCTCGCCCATGTCGACGCCGTCGCCCTCGGCGACCAGCACCTCGGCGACGGTGCCGTCGACCTCCGAGACGACGTCGTTCTCCATCTTCATCGCCTCCAGGACCGCCACCGCGTCGTCGGCCGCGACCTCGTCGCCCTCCGCGACCAGCACCTCGAGGATGGTGCCCTGCATCTCCGCGGTGACTGCGGTCCCCTCGGCGGCGGCCGCTGCTGTCGCTCCCTTGTCGTCGCCGCCCGGCCCCGCGCGCTCGGGACGGGGCTGGGTGCCCGTGCCCGACCCGGCGTTCGCGACCGCGTCGACATCGATGGCCGGCGCGCCGTGTTCCTCGAGTTCGACCGCGAAGCGCTTGCCGTCAACTTCGACGGTGAACTCCCGACGGGTCGATTCGCCCTCGGCCTCGTCCCCCGCGCCGACGGCCGCCTCGGTCCCCCACCGCTCCTGTGCCCCGTCGATGCGTGCGGGGTCGAGGCTCTCGTCGAGGTACTTGGTGGTGTGTTTGCCGGCGACGAACTGCTCGTCGGTCAACATGAGCCGGTGGAAGGGGATGACCGTCGGAATCCCCTCGATGTCGTACTCGGCGAGGGCGCGCTTGCCCCGGTCGATCACCTCCGCGCGGTCCTCCCCGGAGACGATCAGTTTCGCGATCATCGAGTCGTAGTCGGTCACGAGGTCGTCGCCCTGCCGGAGCGCGTCGTCGACGCGGACGCCCACGCCGCCCGGCGGGTCGTAGGTCGCCAGCGTCCCGCCCGTGGCGGGCGCGAAGTCCTCGGCGGCGTTCTCGGCGTTGATCCGGAACTCCACCGCGTGGCCGTCGATCTCGACCTCGTCTTGCGCGAAGGCCAGCTGTTCGCCCGCCGCGACCCGGAGTTGCCACTTCACGATGTCGATGCCCGTGATCGCCTCGGTGACGCAGTGTTCGACCTGGATGCGGGTGTTCACTTCGAGGAAGTAGAAGTCGGCGTCCGCGCCCAGGACCTCGTCGTCGGCACGCTCCTGTTCGGCGACGAGGAACTCGACGGTCCCGGCGTTGGTGTAATCGGCCGCGTCGACGCCCCGGCGGGCGGCCCCGCCGATCTGCTCGCGGATGTCGTCCGAGAGGGCGGGACTCGGCCCCTCCTCGATGACCTTCTGGTGGCGCCGCTGGAGCGAACAGTCACGCTCCCCGAGGTGGCGGACGTTCCCGTGCTCGTCGGCGATGATCTGGACCTCGATGTGGCGGGGATTTTCGAGGTACCGCTCCAGGTACACGGAGGGGTTGTCGAAGTACGCTTCGCCCTCGCGTTTGGCGCTCTCGAGTTTGTCTCCGGCCTCCTCGGCCGAACGCACGACCTTCATCCCGCGGCCGCCGCCACCACCCTCGGCCTTGATCGCGACGGGGTAGCCGTGCTCGTCCCCGAACGCGACGACCTCCTCGGGGTCGTCGACGGGGTCGGTCGTGCCCGGAACGATGGGGACGTCCGCGGACTGCATGATCTTCCGGGCCTGGGTCTTCTCGCCGAGTCGCTCCATCGCGTCGCTGGCTGGCCCGACCCACGTCACGCCCTCGGCCGCCTCGACTCGGGCGGCGAAGTCGGCGTTCTCCGCGAGGAACCCGTAGCCGGGGTGGATGGCGTCGGCCCCGGCCCGCTGTGCGGCCTCGACGATGGCCGCGCCGTCGAGGTAGGAGTCGGCCGCCCGTGCGGGCCCGACGTTGTAGGCCTCGTCGGCGTACCGGACGTGACCTGCCTCGCGGTCGGCCTCGCTGTAGACCGCGACGGTGTCGATGCCCAGTTCCTCGCAGGCCCGCATCACGCGCACCGCGATCTCGCCGCGGTTCGCCACGAGCACCTTCTCGAAGGTATCGGTCATACTTAGAGTCGCTCCAGGCGTCCGACTGCGGTCCACTCGTCGGTCGGTGCCCCCCGCAGGACGCGCCCGCCGCGTTTACCCAGTCCCGCCAGTCGACCGGCGAACTGCCAGCGCCGGCCAGCCCAGGAGTCGCGCTCGCTCTCCTCCGCGGCGGCCGCTTGTGCCGCGGCGGCGGCCACGTCCCGGTCCCGGAGGTGGGCACCGACGGCGGCGGCGATGGCGGCCGCTTCCTCGGCGGTGGCGTCTTGGGGAACCGTCAGCGTGCCTGCCTCGGTCTCGACGTCGACGTGTTCGGTGGTGTCGCTCGTCGTCATGGTCACAGTGGGATGTTGCCGTGTTTCTTGTCCGGGCCGGACGTGCGCTTCGAGCGCAACATTGCGAGGTCGCCGATCAGTTGCGCCCGGGTGTAGGCCTCGTCGGCGTACCGGACGTGACCTGCCTCGCGGTCGGCCTCGCTGTAGAGGACGTTCACGGCGCCTTCGGGACCCATGACCGCGATCTCGGCGGAGGGCCAGGCGTAGTTGACGTCGGCGCCGATGTGCTTCGAGGACATCACGTCGTAGGCCCCGCCGTAGGCCTTGCGGGTGATGATCGTCAACAGCGGGACCGTCGCCTCCGAGAACGCGTACAGCAGTTTCGCGCCGTGGACGATGATGCCGTTGTGTTCCTGGTCGGTGCCGGGCATGAACCCGGGGACGTCAACGAACGTGAGGATGGGGATGTTGAACGCGTCACAGAAACGCACGAAGCGTGCGCCCTTCGTCGAGGCGTCGATGTCCAGCGTCCCCGCGTTCACGCGGGGCTGGTTGGCGACGACGCCGACGGCGTGGCCGTCCAGGCGGCCAAAGCCGACCACGAGGTTGCGCGCGAAGGCCTCGGCCACCTCGAAGAACGAGCCCTCGTCGACGACCCGTTCGATGACGTCGGTCATGTCGTAGGGCTTCTGGGGGGCGTCCGGGACGACGCTTGCAAGTTCCTCGTCGCGGCGGTCGGGGTCGTCCCAGGGGTCGACGCGGGGCGGGTCCTCGACGTTGTTCTGGGGGAGATACGAGAGGAGGTGGCGCACGTCGTCGAGTGCTTCCTTCTCGTCGGCGGCGGTGAAGTGGGCGACGCCCGACTCCGAGGCGTGCGTCGAGGCGCCCCCGAGTTCGTCAAAGCCCACCTCCTCGCCGGTGACCGTCTCGATGACGTCCGGGCCGGTGATGAACATGTGGCTGGTGTCCTGGACCATCATGATGAAGTCCGTAATCGCGGGCGAGTAGACCGCCCCGCCCGCGCAGGGACCCATGATGACCGAGATCTGCGGGATGACGCCGCTTGCCTTCTGGTTGCGGTGGAAGATGTGGGCATACCCCGCCAGCGAGTCGATGCCCTCCTGGATGCGGGCGCCCGCCGAGTCGTTGAGGCCGACGACGGGTGCGCCGGTCGCCATGGCCTTGTCCATGACCTTGGTGACCTTCTCGGCGAAGACCTCGCCCAGCGACCCGCCGAAGACGGTGAAGTCGTGGGCGAACACGAAGACGGTGCGGCCGTTGACCTCGCCGTAGCCCGTGACGACGCCGTCGCCCAGGACCTGCTTTTCCTCCATGTCGAAGTTGTGGCAGTCGTGGGTCCGGAACTGGTCGAACTCGGTGAAGGTGCCGTCGTCCAGGAAGTACTCAAGGCGCTCGCGGGCCGTGAGTTTGCCCTTCTCGTGTTGGGCCTCGATGCGCTGCTGGCCGCCGCCCTTCCGGGCCTCCTCGCGGAGCCGGCGCGCAACTCCTCGATGCGCTCGTCCATCGTCATGGCTGTCTCCCGGCCGTCATGGCGGGAGCATACAGTAGTGGCGTAAAAAGGATTCTGTAAGGGGAAAACGCCGGCAACGGCGGTTCTCTCAGGCCTCGCCGTAGACGGGCACCGCCGCACCGCTGGTGGGCGAGGCGGCGTCGCTACAGAGGAGCGCGACGACGTCGGCGATGTCGGCGGGGTCGACCCACGCCTGGTGGTCGGCGTCGGGCATCATCTCGCGGTTCATCGGCGTGTCGATGACGCTGGGCATGATGGCGTTGGCCCGGACCGTCCCGAGATTCTCCTCGGCGACCGATTCGGTGAGGATGCGCACGCCGGCCTTGGTCGCCCGGTAGATTGCGTCGCCCGATCCCCCTTCCAGTGACGACCGCGAGGAGACGCTGACCACCGCGCCCTCGCTGTCCTGGAGGTGGGGCAGGGCGTGCTTGGTGGCGAGGAACATCGTCTTGAGGTTGACCGCCATCAGGAACTCGAAGGTGTCGGCGTCGGTCTCGTCGAGCGGGTCGCCCCCGCGCCAGGTCCCGGCGATGTTCGCGAGATAGTCCAGGCCGCCGTGGGCGTCGACGACCGACTCGACGACCTCGCTGACCCGCTGTTCGTCGGTGAAATCGGCCTGGTAGAAGTCGATGCGGTCGGGGTCGGCCAGCAGGAAATCCTCGCTGTCCGGTGCGACCAGGTCGGCGCCACAGACGGTCGCGCCAGCGTCGAGGAACGTCTCTGCGACCGAGCTACCCAGCGCGCCGCCGACGCCGGTCACCAGAACGATGTCGCCGCCGAAGTCGAACGAGACTGCCATGCCCGAACCCAGGCCCCGGACGGGAATAAATCCACGCCAACGCGCAACCGTCGCGGCACGCGGCCGGAACGAGCCACCGGTCCACAACAGTTTGGCGACAGTTACGTAACCCTACAGACGCAACGAGTAGGTATGGCAGCGACCGACTTCGTGGCCGAGGCGCAAAACGTCGGCGGGCTCGACAGGAAACTCCGCGGTCTCGCGGGGACGCTCCTGGTCGTCGGCGGCGTCGGGGCGTTCGTCTCGGGGCTGGGAACCGTGGGCGCAGTCGCGGCACTTGCGGGTGTGGGACTGCTGTTCAACGCCGTCACGGGCTTTTGCGCGATGAACGCCCTGCTGGGAATCGACACCTGCGCGAGAGAAGAGTGCTAGGCCTCGGCGGGCCCGGCCTGCTTGCGGGTGACGTAGCCGGCGATGCGGTTCCGGACGCTCTTCGATTCGATGTTCGTGAGTTTTGCGACCAGTTCCTTGTTGTGCTCGAAGTCCGTCGAGAACGCATCCGGGTATCGCTCCATCAGCATGGTGGCTGTCTTCTTGACGTAGGCGGGTTTGATGGCCATGTACTCCCACTTTGCGCGCTGTCACTCTAAAAGGATTCGAATCTGCGATCCGTTCCTCTCTCGGTGTCCAGGCACTTATTTGCAGGGGCCGACAGCGTGAGCGTATGGTTTCGTTCGGGACGCGCTCGTCGCTCAGGACGCCTTCCTGGGGATCAACGCCCACATCAACTACGCGTCCTCGAAGTACTCCAGGCGCTCCCGGAGCCGTTCGGTGTCGTAGCTCTCGACGCCCAGCCGCGAGGCCGCGACCGTCGACTCCACGACCGCGGCGTGCCCGCGGTTCGTGGTCGGGACTACCTGCCGCTCGACGGATGATTCGCGGGGTTCCAGCCGCCAGTCGATCCACTGCGTGCCCCCGGACTCGCCCTCCTCGACTCGCGACACATCAACCCGGACCCAGGCGTCGACACCGTTCAGGATCGGATCGGCTTCCTCGCGGACGGCGAGGGCGGCCTCGACGAAGTCGACGGGGTCGCGAGTGAACTGGACGTAGCCCCCGCCCCGTTCCCGGAAGTTCCGCCAGGTCCGGGTCCGACCCCAGGTGCGCGCCCGGACGGACGAGTCCGACTCACCGTGCTCCGCGTCGTCCGCGTCCGGCGCGTGCAGCCCCAGCGCGGCGACGTTCCACAGGCCGTTCGGGCCTTCGGTGGTGACAATCGACTCGGTGATCCCGCGCAGTTCGACGGGCCACTCGGTCACGGTCACACCTCCAGCCCGCGTTCGAGGGCGACGAACAGCCCGCCGGCGACGATGTCGGCGGTCGTGCCCGGGTTGATGCCCCGCTCGACGAACTCCGCGGCCAGCGCCTCGGGATCTTCCTCGCCCTCCAGTGCCGCGTTCGCTCGCCGGCGCACCTCCTCGGCGGTCTCGCGGTCGTGCTTGGTGACGACGAACGTATCCACCTCGGCGGCGAGCCCATCGAGGAACGCTGCGGCCGCGCGGTCGGTGATCGGCCCCGATCCGTCGGCGATGCGGTCGGCCGTCTCGAAGGTCCGCGGACACCCCTCGGTCAGTTCGGCCGCGACGCCGTCGGCCGGTGCCGACCGGTCCATCAGTTCCCCGAAGGTCAGCCCGCGCTCGCGGACCGCCGGGACGGCGTCGGCCCCCCGCCGGACGTCCAGGTCCGCCATGTCTTCCGGCGGGTCGTCGACCGCGACGTCGACGTACTCGAAGGCGCGGTAGAAGTCCGCGGCGTCTGCGACCGTCGTTTCGGCGAGCACACTCTCGACGCCGGCCGGCGAGAGGTCGTCGACCGCGGCCGCACGGACCAGCGGAGTCAGGAGGAGGATGGCGCCGAACTGCGTGTTCCCGCCGGACTGTCCGCTCATCCCCGCGATGGCCGCCCGGAAGGCCTCGCCCACCGGCGCCCCTTCCGCGGCGCGTACGAGTCCGTCGCGGGCGCCGACGGCACCGGCCAGGAAGTGCTCGAAGCGCAGGTCGGGATACTCGCGGGCGCGGTCCACGTTGCCCGGTTTCGGCGTACTCGCCACCTCCAGGAGGAGCGCCAGCTGGGCGTTCTCGGCAGTCGCCCTCACGGCTGGACCTCCTCGCTGTCGGCGTCCTGCGGGTCGGCTAGCTCCCCGGTGCCGTGCTCGGCCTCGAACCACGCCTCGGTCGCCTCGCGGACCCGCGCGAGCACCGCCGGGTCGTCGCTCGGGCGGCCGACGCTGACCGCGTCCGCGCCGTAGTCGAGGTACTCGTGGACGGTCACCGCGTCGCGCACCCCGTTGTTGGCGATGACGAACGCGTCCGTCGCGTCGACGACGTCCGCAACGACCGGCTCGGAGTCCATCGCGTCGACATGGATGGCGTCGGCACCCGCGTCGGCCAGCGTCGCCGCGAGTGCGGGCAGGTCGACGCCCTCTACCTCGGTCCGGACTTTGACGCTCACTGTCGCGCCGGTTTCGGCTGCGGTCGCGACGTACTCCCGGAGCCTGTCCGTGTCGCGCAGGAGCCGTTCGCCACAGCCGACCGCGCACATCTCCTCCTGGCGGCAGTGGGCGTTCACCTCGAGGATGGCGCCGTTGTCCCGGCAGACTCTTGTGGCTTCCCGGAGCGGGTCGAGGGACGTCGTGCGGACGTTGAACCCCGGTCGGATGGGGACGTCGGCGAGTGCGTCGAGTTGTGCGTCGACGAACGCGACGGGCTCGGGCGGGAGGAACTCCTCCCGGTCGCGCTCGACCATCGACCGGGCGGCCTCGCGGGTGGGCCCGTCGATGGCGATCCCTCCGAGAAAAGCGGCGCCGGCGTAGTCGGCACCCGCTCGCGCCCACGAGTGGTCGGACTGGCCGCTCAGGCTCGCGAGGGCGAGTCGGGGTTCGAAGAGTGACTCTGTGTGGGTGCTCATTTTGCTGTCCACCTCGATGATTGTCTGCGTACGAAGCATTCGTCCATGACCCGAAAGCCCCCGCGTGCTCGGCTCGGGAGGCTCGCTGCGCGCGCTCCGCGGGCTGCGACTCGCTGGCCTCCGCTCGGTGTGCTCGGGAGAGTAGAGAAATCGAGCGAAGCGAGATTTGTCACGACACCACCTCCAGCGCCTCCTCGACCGCCCGCGCGACTCGCGCTGAGTCCGCGGGAGAGGCCATCTCCGTGTCGGTCCGGACGACCGGCCGGTCCAGTTCCGTCCCGTCGGTCTCGTCGAGCACGAACGCGTCGGCGAAGGGATACGCCGCGGCGACACCCGCCGTCGATGGCTCGTACCCGACACCCGCCATCAGTTTCGCGGCCGGGCCCGAGAACACCTGGTCCTCGACGAACGGCGAGACGGCCACGACGGGCGTCTCCCGGAGGGCGTCCTCGATGCCCTCGACGGCGAGCATCGGCCCGAGGCTTGTCACCGGATTGGAAGGCCCGATCACGACCGGCTCCCGGAGCGCCCCCAGTACGGCGTCGGTCGCGGTCGCGTCTTCGCTGCCGCGAAACTCGACGTCCTCGACAGCCGGGTCGCCCTCGCGGGCCACCCAGAACTCCTGGAAGTGCATCGGTCCCTCGGGGGTGTGGACGAGCGTCGCGACTGGGTCGTCGCTCATCGGCAGGAGTCGACGGTCGAGACCGAACGCGTCCGCGAGCGTCCGCGAGGCCTCCGTCAGGGTGTGGCCCTCGTCGATGAGACTCGTCCGGGTGACGTGGACCGCGCGGTCGCGGTCGCCGATGTGCATGAACTCCGCGACGCCGGAGAAGCGCCGCCAGCGCGCGATGGGGCGGCCGGCAGTCTGGGCGTCGGCGTCGAGATACCGGGGGCCACCCTCCAATCCCGCCGCCTCGGCCAGCCGGTGGAGTTCCCCGTGGGTGGCGGCGGTATCGTCGGCGATCCCCCACCAGGTCTCCCGGTTGAGAACGCCGCCCTCGAGGTACAGCACC
>PXSG01000057.1 GCA_003023485.1 Halobacteriales archaeon SW_10_68_16 | reverse complement strand
GCGCAACGGGAGTCCGCGAGCCCGAGGGTCGACGAGGCCGAACCGGACCGACCGTCGGTCGATCCCGAACGCGTCGAGGAACTGGAGGCCGAACTCGCGGAGCGCGACGTGGAGATCGAAGGGCTGGAGGCAGAACTGGACGCCGCCACCGAGCGACGGGACGAACTCGAGGCCGATCTCGACGCGGTCAGGGAGGAGCGTGACGAACTCGCATCAGAGGTCGAGCGCCTGGAGGCCGAACTCGACCGGCTCGAGGATGAGTTCGGTGCCGCCACCGGGAGGGAAGAGCGGATCACCCCCCAGGAGGCCCTGGCGGGGACGGACATCTTCGTCCGGTACCGCTCGAAGGGCGACGCGACGCTGGAGAAGGCCCACGAGGGCAACGTCCTCCAGGAGGACGTGGTGGACAACCTCGTTCTGGAGAAACACACGCAGTTCGACGCAGACGGGGTGGCAGTCGGCGGGCAGTCCTACGGGGAGTTCTTAGAGGAGACCGTCGAGTACCAGTTCGTCGAGTGGGTCGCCGAGCACCTCCTGTTCGAGATCCGTGATACGGGCCACAGGGACGCGCTGAAGACCCTCTACGACGCGCTCCCGAAGATCGACCGGGCCGAACTCCACGGGACAGTCGAGATGGTCTCAGTCGAGGACGGCCAGGAGACCAAGGCCACCGAGCAGTTCGACATTGTCTACCGCGACCGGATGGGCGACCCGCTGCTGGTCGCGAACATCAACGACTCACGCGAGGCCGCCACCCAGTCGATGATGGAGCGGCTGGTCACGGCCGCCGAGCGCGTCGGCAGCGCGGGCGAGGACTTCGCCGCCGCGTTCCTCGTGACGACGAGCTTCTTCGAGCCCGGCGCCCTCGAAACCGCGAGCGAGGCCACGCGGGGGGGCCTCCTCAGCAGGAACAAGCGCAAGAGCTTCGTGAACCTCTCGCGCAAACGGGGCTATCACCTCTGTCTGGTCGAGGCACGCAGCGAGAACTTCACGCTCACCGTCCCGGAACTCTAGCCCTCGATCTCGGCGACGCTGTCGATCTTCATCGTCTCGAGTTTCTCGATGATGTCGTCGACCTTCCCGTCGAGGTCGTCCACGAACCCCTCCGTCTCCTCGGTCGTGATCGCTCCCTGGCTGGAGGGCTCGATGAGGTTCTCCTCCTCGAGGACCCGCAGCGAGTAGCGCACCTTGTGGTGGGGATAGCCCGTCTCGTTGGACATCTTGACAATACCGATCGGTTCGTTCTCGATGACCATCCGCAGAACCTGCAGATGGCGCTCCAGCATGTCGACTTCCTTCTCCAGGCGATCTATCATGGCACGTGTTAACTTGTGTTGGGCCGGTTTAAAGGTTGCTGTCGTTCGCTCGAATAGGCCGGGATTCCGGCGTGTGAGGGGATACCAGTACCCACGTCACCGCGAGGGTATATAAATACACCGGCCCGGATCCCCGCCCGCAGGACCGAAATCTGTTTACCACGCTGGCCGGAAGGGGGCCCTGATGACCGTAACAATCGTCGGCGCCCAGCTCGGGGACGAGGGCAAGGGCGGCGTCGTCGACCTCCTGGGCGAACCCGCGGACGTGGTCGCCCGCTACCAGGGCGGGGACAACGCCGGCCACACCGTCGTCCACGATGGCGAGGAGTACAAGCTCTCCCTGGTGCCAAGCGGCGCAATCCGGGACAAGGTCGGCGTCCTCGGGAACGGCTGTGTCGTCAACCCCCGCACGCTGTTCGACGAACTCGACGCCCTCAGGGAACGCGGTCGCGACCCCGACGTCCGGGTCGCCGAGCGCGCCCACGCCATCCTCCCCTACCACCGCCGCCTGGACGGCATCGAGGAGGAGGCCAAAAGCGGCGACGACCTCGAGGCGGGCACGACCGGGCGGGGCATCGGCCCGACCTACGAGGACAAGGTCGGCCGCCGCGGTGTCAGGATCGGCGACCTGCTCGATCCCGCAGTGTTGCGCGACCGGCTGGAGTACGTCGTCCCACAGAAGCGCGCCCTCGTCGAGGACGTCTTCGGGGGCGACGCCGGCGAGGCCTTCGACGTCGAGGCGCTGTACGAGGAGTACAGCAAGTACGGCCGGCGGCTCCGCGAGGAGGACATGACCGTCGACGCCGGGACCTTTCTCGCCGACCGACTCGCCGACGGCGACGACGTCCTCCTGGAGGGTGCACAGGGCACGTCGCTGGACATCGACCACGGTATCTACCCCTACGTCACCTCCTCGAATCCGACGGCGGGCGGCGCCTGCGTCGGGACCGGACTCGGGCCGACCACGGTCGGGCAGGGCGAGATTATCGGCGTCGTGAAGGCGTACCTCTCGCGCGTCGGGACGGGTCCCCTGCCCACGGAACTGCGGGGCGACGAGGAGAGCGAACGGCTCGCCGAGTACATCCGCGAGGAGGGCGGCGAATACGGGACCGTCACCGGCCGGCCGCGCCGCGTCGGGTGGCTCGACGTGCCGATGCTCCGTCACGCGGCCCGCGCCAGCGGCTTCACCGGGATCGCGGTCAACCACGTCGACATCCTGGCGGGACTGGACGAAGTCAAGGCGGCCCACGCCTACGAGCGCGGCGGCGAGCGGTTGCTGACGATGCCCACCACCACGGAAGCCTGGGGCGAGTGCGAGCCGGTCTACCGGACCTTCGAGGGCTGGCCCGAGATCGACTGGGCGGTCGCGGCACGCGAAGGCTTCGACGCACTCCCCGACAACGCCCGGGCGTACCTGACCTACATCGCCGACCAACTCGACGTGCCCCTGACGACCGTCGGTGTCGGTCCCGGACGGGCCGAGTCGGTCGTGCTCGACCACCCCTTCGAGTGACTGCAAACGCTTTTGGGGTGGCCGTGCCACGCTCGGGTATGGACGAGGACCTGATGGACATCCTGTGCTGTCCGCTGGACAAGCACGAACTCGAACTGACCGTCGAGGAGCGCGAGGGCGAGGAGATCGTCGCCGGAGAGTTGACGTGTACGGAGTGTGGCGAGGTGTACCCCATCGAGGACGGCATCCCGAACCTCCTGCCGCCGGACATGCGCGAGAACGCGCCCGCGTAGCGGAAACGACCATGCACAGCGGAGTCAGCGCGGACCATGGCCTGAACCTTTTTTAACTGCCCCCACAGACCTGCACCCGTGACCGAGGAGTTACCCGTGCACGTCAGCCGCGAGGAGTTGCACTCGCTGGACGTGCCGGCGTCGTTCGAGACCCACGGTCCCTTCGACGTCATCTTCGTCAACCACAGCGAGGCGGTCCACGTGCACATGCACTTGGACGACGCCCTCTCGGAAGTGGCCACCATCGAGGCCAGCAACCACTACGTCGACGGCGAATCCCGCCGGGCGGTCCGCGTACACGTCAACGAGGAGGCTCTCTCCGAGGAGCCGATTCTGGGCAAACTGAAACTCGCCTCGGGGTACGGCGCGCGGACCCGCTGGATCGACATCGAACTCAGCGCGCCTCCCGAGGAGACCTCCGAGGTCGAGGTCGACGAATCGCTGGCTCGCCCCACCCCCGAACCGGAGGACT
>PXSG01000056.1 GCA_003023485.1 Halobacteriales archaeon SW_10_68_16 | reverse complement strand
TCCTGGCCCTCCCAGACCATCGCCATCACCGGCCCGGCAGTAATAAAGTCCACGAGGTCCTCGAAGAACGGTTTGTCCTCGTGTTCCGCGTAGTGGTCGTGAGCCAGGTCCCGGTCGATCTGCATGAACTTCGCGCCGACGAGTTTCAGCCCGCGGTCTTCGAGTCTGGAGATGATCTCGCCGATCAGCCCCCGCTGGACGCCGTCGGGCTTGACCATGACGAACGTGCGCTCGGTCATGCCTGGGCCTCCGTCTCCTCTTCTTCCTCGTCGTCGGCCGTCTCGGACTCCGTGGCTGACTCCTCAGTCTCGTCTTCGTCGCCGGTTTCGCCTTCGTCGGCCTCGCTTCCCACGTTTTGGTCCGGCGCCTCGCCTTCCTCGTCAGTCTCGACTGACGCTTCTTCGGCGGCATCGAGGTCCGGCGTGGCGTCGACGGTTTCCGTCTCGGCCGCCTCCTCGATGTCGGCCTCGGGTTCGGCCGTCTCCTCGGCTGCTTCCGCCTCCTCGGCCGCTTCGGGCCGTTCGGTCTCGGTCCACTCGAGGTTCCGTGCCTCCCGGCCGAGGTCGTGGTTGTTCTCGCACTTCGAGGAGCAGTAGTGGACGGTGGCGCCGTTCTTGCGGACGAACATCGTGCCCGTGCCGGGTTCGATGTCCTCGCCACAGAAGTCACACGTCCGGGTTCGCGGCATTATTGCCCCCCGATGGTGTCGGCCTCGCGTGCTGTCTCGCGGAGTTGCAGGACGTCGCCCTCCCGGACCGGGCCGAGGACGTTCCGGGTGATGATGCGACCCTTGTTCTCGCCCTCGCGGATGCGACACTTCACCTGCATGGCCTCGCCGTGCATCCCGGTCCGGCCCACGAGTTCGATGACCTCCGCTGGCGTGGACCCGCCGTCGTCGGATTCCTCTGCACTCATGCGAACCACCCCTGGTGGTAAGCGTGAGTAGACCAGTCACAGCCCGCGAAGCGAAGCGAGCCGGAATGTCTGGGCGTGCTCATCTCGACCACCTCAGCGGAGTTCCTCGACCTTGTCGGCGATGTCCTGGACGTCCGTCTCGGCCTCGCCGGGGTCGACGATGGCCGCGGCTGCGCTCCCGACTTCGAGGCCGGCCGCGTGGCCGACGTCGTCCTGTGCACCGACGAAGATGTAGGGGGCGTCCTTCTCCGCGGCGAGTTCGGGGAGGTGCATCACGACCTCCTCGGGCTGGACGTCCTCGGCGACGAGGACGAGTCGAGCGTTGCCCCGCTCGATGGCTTTGGTCGTCTCGTTGGTTCCTTTCTTTACCGTTCCCGTGTCCCTGGCTACCTCGAGCGCCTCGAGGGCGTCCTCTTCGAGGTCAGCCGGGACGTCGAAGTCGACGTACACTGGCATTGATGATCACCTCCCGCGCGCGGGCTCGCACTCCCCCGCCCTCGCGGGAAGTCCCGCGGGCCAGACGGCCTGAGAGTCCTGTGGGGGCTGGGAGCGTCATCGACCCGGCGCAGGCTGTACTCGAAGGTGGCCCGTCTGCCCGTAAAGCAGTTTCGAAGCACCCACTGGCGTGGCACCCCTCCACACGCGCTCGGCGGGAAACCGGAGTGTCCTTGGCCCCCCGGGAGCGACGGGAAGACATGGACCTCGCCCGGCGCCTCCACGCCGACGCCCGTCGGGTCGACGAGCGGCGTGTGCTCGTCCTCGCCGGGGATCCGGCGACCGGCCGCGAGCGGGCGACGGCGGCACTCGACGCGACCGACATCCCCGCCGCGGACGTCCGGCATGTGGGCAGGTCGGAGTCCCTGCCATACGAGCGCGTCCCGCCGGAACACACCGGGCAGTTGCTGGGGACGACCCGGCAAGCGGTGGTACTCAACTGCCACGACGAGTGTCGGCCCAACGCCATCGGGCGCGCCGTGGGCGCCGTCGACGGCGGTGGCCTCCTGGTACTGGTGACGCCGCCACTCGAGGAGTGGCCCGACCGCCGCGACGACTTCGACGCGACGCTTGCGGTCCCCCCCTTCGAGCGCGAGCAGGTCATCGGCGTCGTGGACGGCCCGCCACGGCTTCCCGACCCCGAGCCCTCCCTGCCCGACTGTCACGCCTTCCCCGCCGAGGCCTACGGGGCGTGCCGCACGGGGGACCAGGTCGAGGCGGTTCGAGCACTCGAACGCCTCCGGGACCCCGACGGGCCTGCGGCGGTCGTCGTTGAGGCCGACCGCGGACGCGGGAAGTCGAGCGCCGCAGGACTCGCGGCCGCGTCGCTGGCCCTCGACGGCCGGGACGTGCTCGTGACCGCACCGGCCTACCGGAGCGCGGCCGAGGTGTTCGCGCGAGCCGTGGCACTGCTCTCGGAGGTGGACGGACTCGCGGGTCGTGACGACGCGACCGAGCCACGACTGGTGGAGACTGAGACGGGGACGATTCGCTTCGAGCGACCGAGGGACGCCACAGACCAGGCCGGGACCGCCGACTGCGTGGTCGTCGACGAGGCGGCGGCGCTCCCGGTGGGACTCCTCGAACGGTTCCTCGACGCCGGGGCCGTCGCTTTCGCCACGACCGTGCACGGCTACGAGGGAGCAGGCAAAGGCTTCGCGGTGCGCTTTCGCGAGCGACTCGAGGGGAGCGACCACGCTGTCACAGACGTCCGCCTCGACGACCCGATCCGGTACGCGTCCGGCGACCCCGTGGAGGTGTGGGCCTTCCGGACGCTCTGTCTGGACGCCCGGCCGCCGGTCGATCCACTCGTCGCCGGCGCCACTCCGGAGACGGTCACCTACCGGCGACTCTCCTCCTCGGACATGCTTGCCGACGAGCACCTCCTGGGCGAGGTGTTCGGCCTGCTGGTGCTGGCCCACTACCGGACCGAGCCCGACGACCTCGCACGCCTCCTCGACGCGCCCAACGTCACCGCGCGGGCGCTCGTCCACGAGGGGCACGTCGTCTCGGTCGCGCTGCTGGCCCGCGAGGGGGACCTGCCGGCGGACCTGCGGGCACGGATGTACGAGGGCGAGCGCGTGACGGGCAACATGCTCCCGGACGTGCTGACCTCACAGTTGCGCGACGAGGCAGCCGGCGAGACGGTCGGCTACCGGGTGATGCGGATCGCCACCCACCACGCGGTCCGCTCGCGCGGGCTGGGCTCGCGACTCCTCGGCGAAATCCGTGCCGAGTTCGAAGACGGTGTCGACTGGCTCGGTGTGGGGTACGGCGCCACGCCCCGGCTGGTGGAGTTCTGGGCGGCGAACGGTTTCCGGACCGTCCACGTCGCCACGTCGCGAAACGAGACGAGCGGCGAGCACTCGGCGATCATGCTCGACCCGCTCTCCCCGGCGGGGCAACGACTGCACGACAGACACGCCGCGTGGTTCTGCGAGCGGGCGCCCGCGACGCTCACCGATCCGCTTTCCGAACTGGACCCCGACGTGGTGCGTGCGACCCTCCGTGCGACCGACGCGACGCCCGACCTCGACCTCTCCGACTTCGAGTGGCGGGTCGCGGCCGGTATCCCCTCTGGCGCGGCCATCTTCGACACTGCACCCCGGCCGGTCCACCGACTGGCGTTCCGTCACCTGGTGGCACCCGCCGTCCCTTCCGCGCTCTCGGCCGACGAGGAGCGGCTGCTCGTGCTGAAGGCGCTGCAGGCCCGCCCGTGGGACGAGGTGACAGCGGCGCTGGACTTCCAGGCCCGCGCCGAGTGTATGCGCGCCCTCGGCCGTGCAGTCGAGACGCTCGTGGAGTTGTACGCCGACAGCGTGCCCGACCGGGGGTGGTTCGAATGACCGCCGTCCCCGTCATCGACCCCGTTACTTGACTGCCAGCAAAGACGGTGCTGCGAGTCGCACCCGACCGACACTGCCTACGCTCGGATCTCGACCGTGTAGTCCGACTGGAGCCACGCCGAGGGCTGGTCGTGGTCGTAGATGACCACCTCGCCGTCGGCCGTCTCGATGCTCGCGTACCGGGCACCGTGCCCGCCGTCGGTGTCGGTCGTGTGGGCCATCTCTCTGTCCTCCGTGCTTCCGTTCGAAGATAGCAGTTACGCGTGTATATGTCTTCGGGGAATGTGCGATTTAGACACGAAGAAATAAATCGTTTCTGCCATACTAATGTTCATACGTTTGTATAAAAAGCAGAAAGATGAAAGATATGGTGGAATATAGAACACTGGAATTATTAGCCCGATGCGCTGTCATCACCTCTTTGTACGACCGGGATATAGACCGCGACATGACCAGGAAACAGGCGCCGGTGTCGCCCCCGGTGGTCCTGACCATCGCGGGCAGCGACTCCGGCGGCGGTGCAGGCATCCAGGCGGACCTGAAGACCATCGAGGCCGGCGGGGCCTTCGGCACCAGCGCCGTCACGAGCGTCACGGCACAGAACACGACGGGCGTCGAGAGTACGCACGTCCTGCCCGTAGGGGAGATCGAGGCACAGTGCGAGGCCGTCTTCGCGGATTTCGACGTCGCCGCCGTGAAGACGGGCATGCTCGCGACGAGCGACGTCGTCGACCTGGTGGCCGAGCAGGTCGCAACAACGGACGCACCGGCGGTCGTCGACCCGGTGATGGTCGCGGCCTCGGGCGACCGGCTGCTCGAACCCGACGCCGAGGCGGCCTACGAGCGACTGGTGGCGGAGGCGACACTCGTTACGCCCAACGCCGACGAGGCCGCGGTGCTGACCGGCGTCGACGTGACCGACAGCGAGCGCGCACGCGAGGCCGGCGAGCAGATCGTCGACATGGACGCCGAGGCAGCCCTCGTCAAGGGTGGGCACGTTCCCGGCGACGAAGTCGTCGACGTGCTCGTCACCGGCGAGACCGTCGAGACGATCAGCCACCCGCGCGTCGACACCGACGCCACCCACGGGTCGGGGTGTGCGCTCTCCTCGGCGGTCGCGACGCGCCTGGCCCACGGCGACGACATCCCGGCAGCAGTCGAGCACGGCGTCGACCTGCTCGGGCGTGCGGTCCGCTACGGTCTCGATGTCGGCGAGGGACCGGGTGCGGTCCACCACATGGTCGACCTGCGAGACCGCGCCGAGCGCCAGCCGGCCGTCGAGCGAGTCGCCGCGGTCGTCCGCCAGTTCGTCGCGCGGGACGTCTCCCCGCTGGTGCCCGAAGTGGGGATGAACGTCGTCGGTGCGACCCCCTACGCCGAGGTGCCCAGCGACTGTGCGGCCGTCGAGGGTCGCATCGCCCGGACGCTCGACGGCGTCGCGCCCACGCGGGGCGTCCGGGTCGGAGCGTCCAGCCACGTCGCGCGCTTCCTGCTGGCGGCCCGCGAGTACGATCCCGCCCTCCGCTTTGCGTCCAACTGCCGGTTCGACGACGACGTCGAGTCGGCGCTGGGCGCGCTCGACGGGCCGGTCGTCGGCTACGACCGTGCGGACGAACCCGCGGACGTGAAAGCCCAGGAGGGACAGACGATGGGCTGGGGGGCCCGGCAGGCCTTCGAGGCCGCCGACGGGACGCCAGTCGCAGTCTTCGACCGGGGCGAAATCGGCAAGGAACCGATGGTCAAACTCCTGGCCCGTGACTCCGCGACGCTGCTGGACCGCACCGTCACGCTACTGGACGCGCTTGCCGAGCAGGAGTGACAGCGCCAGCGCAAGCAGTGCCACGACGAGCCCGAATCCCGGCCCCGAGGCGCCAGTGTTGTCATTCCCTCCCTCCGTGTCGGCCGAACTGATAGGTACCGGGTTCGGACAGCGAAACCGAGGCGGTCACGTCGGCCGAACCCCCGGGAGCGAGCCCCACCCGCTCGCTCGTGACTTCCTCGCCATCACGGGTGATTGCGACCGTGCCGTCGGCCGGCCGGTCTGCGGGGTTCTCGACGGTCGCGGTCAGCGTCACCGACTCGCCGGGACCGACCCCCTCCCGGGCGGCCACGAGGTCCGTCACCACCGGCGGCGCCGGCTCCCGGACGCGGACCGTCCTGCTGTCCTCGCCCGTGCTGAGGGTGTAGCTGCCGGGTCCCTCGAAGGTGTGTTCGACGGTTTCGGTCGCGGTGGCGTCGGCGTCGAGTCGGCCCGTCCGCTCGGCAACCCTTTGCCCGTCGACGGTCACCGCGAGGTCGTACTCGCCGGCCGACCCGCCGAGGTTCTCGACGGCCACGTCGAGGACGAGCGTCTCACCGGCGACGAGTCCCGTCTCGCCGAGTTGCCCCTCACGGTACTCGCTGCGGACCCGGACGCCGTCGCTCCCGCGGTCGGGCAGGCTGTAGGCGAACCGCGCCGGGAGCGCCCCGAAGGCCTCCTGGTGGGCCGACTGGTCCCAGGGTTCGGGGGGCTCGGTCGTCTCCGTGAAGCGCCCCGCCGGGTCGACGACGCCGCTCCCGCCGGCGCTGCGCACGGAGTCTATGAACATCGAGCGCCTCACGGGCTCGTCCGCGCGGTTCACCCTGCGCAGCACGTCCCCGAACGTGGCGCCGCTGTCGGTCACCACCCGGATCCGTCGGTCGAGTTCGCCCGAGACGAGCGCGCCCACGATGTAGTTGCCGCCGTTCGAGCGGTACGTCGAGGGGTCGATCAGGCGCACGTCGTCGAACTGCCGCGCTGTCCCCGACTCCATCTTCCGCTGGAACCGGGGGAAGTCGATCCGGTCCTGTTCCAGCGTCAGGAGTGCAGCGTAGTACTCGGCCGTCGCCTCGTAGAGCCACTGCGTCCCGTCTGTGGTCTCGAAGCCCTGCCTGGTGTGGACGTACTCGTGGACCCAGGAGTTCTCCGGCGTGTCCAGTTCCTCGTCGGCGAGGACGTAGAAGTCCCGCTCGCCCGTCTGGAGGCCGCGTTGTCCCCAGGAGACGCTGGTCGGGGCGGCAACCATCAGCACCTGCCTGTCACGGTCACCGACGCGCAGGCGGTCGGAGGCGTCCGTCACGCTGTCGAGGATCGCACTCCGGTCGGCGGCGAGGTCGGCCGCCTCCGGGACGACCAGCCGGAATCGCTGGTCGTGTGCCCGCCGCTCGACGGTCTCGTGTGGCCCCAGGTAGAGGAGCGCGTCACCGACGACGCCCTCACCGGCCGTGGCGTTGCGGATCGTGACGCCGGGGTTGTCACCCCGGTACCTGTACCCGGGTTTCGCGACGGGCGGGCGGCGTGTCAGCGCCCAGTCGCCGGCGTCGACGAACTTCAGCCTGCCACCGGCCGACTCGGGGCCGACTGCGGTGCTGGTCTCGTTGGCCGGCATCGTGAACGTGATCGTCGCCGTCGAGGTGTCGGCGGGCCACTCGTAGACGTCGCCATCGCGGGTGAAGCGGTCCGTCCGGACGTTCGTCGCATCCTCTGGGAGCCGCGTCTTCACATCCGAGACGCGGTCCGGGACGCGGAACTGCCACTGCACGTCGATCTGCCCGGGCTCGTCGGGGGTCAACCGAAACTCCTGTGTCAGGACGATACTGTCGTGGGAGTCGTACTGTCCCTCGGGCAGGGATGCTCCCGAGTCTGGCGGTTCGACCAGCGTGGCGTTCCCGACTGTCTCCCGGCCCGTGGCGTTCGTTCCGTCTTCCGCTGCGACTGTGACCCCCGCGCCCCCGAGCGCACACAGGAGGAGACAGGCGACGAGGAGCGTCCGGCGTCCCGCGCGGTACATCTCTGTTCCACCCTGATAGCCCCCGGCAAATAATTGCTGGGGCTGGGCCACAGGCGGACCGAAACCCCCATGCCTGCCCCTCCCGACGCCCCGGGCATGACACACGAGATCGCGGTCATTCCCGGCGACGGGATCGGACAGGAAGTGACGCCGGCCGCCGTCGACGTCCTCGGGGCGGTGCCGGTGGAATTCGAGTTCGTCCACGGCGAGGCCGGCGACGCCGTCGCACAGGAACGCGGCGACCCGCTGCCCGACGAGACCAGGGACCTCGCGGCCGAGGCGGACGCCACGCTCTTCGGTGCTGCCGGCGAGACCGCCGCGGACGTCGTGCTCCCGCTTCGGTCGATCGTCGGCTCCTTCGCCAACGTCCGCCCGGCCCGGGCGTATCCGGGTGCCGACGCACTGCACCCCGAGACTGACCTCGTATTCATTCGGGAGAACACCCAGGGCGTCTACGCGGGCATCGAGTCGGGGATCACCGAGGGCGTCCGGACGCTCACGCGGGTGGTCACCGAGGAGGCTTCCCGCGACATCGCCGAGTACGGTTTTCGGTACGCCAAGCGCAACGGCTACGACGCGGTCACCATCGCACACAAGGCCAACGTGATGCGCGAGACCGACGGTCTGTTCCTGGAGACTGCCCAGGCTGTCGGTGACGAACGCGGCGCCGACTACGGGACGGCGCTGATGGACGCGCTCGCGATGCACCTCGTCCAGCGGCCCGACGACTACGGTGTGGTCATCTGCCCGAACCTCGCGGGGGACGTCCTCTCTGACCTTGCGGCGGGGCTCGTGGGTGGGCTGGGGTTGTTGCCGAGCGCCAACGTCGGCGAGGAAAAGGCCATGTTCGAACCGGTCCACGGGTCCGCGCCCGACATCGCCGGCCAGGGGATCGCCAACCCCGCCGCGGCGGTCCTCTCGGCCGCGATGTTGCTCGAACACCTCGGCTACGACGCGGCGGGCCAGCGCGTGCGTGTGGCCGTCGAGGGCGTCCTCGCGGACGGGCCACACCCCCCCGACCTCGGCGGGGACGCCTCGACGGACGACGTGACTGCAGCGATCCTCGACTGGCTGTAGGCGGCGGCGTTACCGCGGGGAGGATGTCACAGCTACTCCCGCGGCCGGTCGCGGGAGACCAGAAAGCCGACACAATCCATAGCCACTTGCCACACCTGTCGAA
>PXSG01000055.1:4323-24693 GCA_003023485.1 Halobacteriales archaeon SW_10_68_16 | reverse complement strand
GGCCGCCGACGAACTGCTGGCGGACCTGGCCTGCTACCCCTCGGTGACGGGCAACACCTCGCTGACCGAGGGATCGGTCTTGGAGTTACTCGATGCGCTGGACGACTGCGAGAACCCCTACGCCTGCCCGCACGGGCGCCCCGTGATAATCGAACTCGACCGCGAGGAACTCGAAGCGCGATTCGAGCGGGACTACCCCGGCCACCGCTGACACCAGACGATATTTGTCGCAGCCGGGTGTGCCTCGTGACATGACCTTCCAGTCCCACGACATCCAGGCACGCGACGGGACGGCCTTGCACTGCTGGGAGCGCTCGCCCGACGACGCCGACGAGGCGGTCCTGTTCGTCCACGGCGCCATCACCAACGCCCGCGCGCTGTTCGACACGCCCGTTGAGGGCGACGACTCCTACTCGTGGCTACGCGCGGCCGCCGGGATGGGGCGGGCGGCGTTCGCGCTCGACGTCCGCGGGTACGGCCACAGCGACCTGCCCCCGGAGATGGACGAGCCACCCGAGGCGAACGGCCCGCCGGTCCGGGCCGACCGGGCCGCCGACGACATCGGGGACGCGCTCGGGTTCGTCCGGGAACGGTACGACCCGGTCCACCTCGTGGGCGTCTCGTGGGGGTGTCACACCACCGGTCGCCTGCTCGAACGCGACGCGCCCGACCTGGCCTCGTACACGGCGGTCGCGCCGGCCTACAAGCCACGGTACGACTTCGAGGAGGGGCTGGCCGCGCTGGGCGTCCCCGGACTGGACGTGGCGTGGTACACCCAGGACAGGGAGACCGTGCGGGAGCGCCAGGGCGGCGACGACGCGCTCTTCGAGGCGGTCTGGCAGGCACAGGTCGACTCGAACCAGGGCATCGACGAGACGACCTACGTCGCACAGACCGGCGCGCTCGCGGACTGGGCGGCCTCGGCCCGGGGCGACCCGGTCTGGGACCCCGCGGCCATCGACGTCCCGACGCTGACCGTCCGGGGGTCCGCCGACGAGATCGCCGACCGGTCGGGGACGCTCGACTACTACGACGACCTCGACGTGCCCGGGGACCGCGCCGACTACGTGGAGTTCGACGGCGCCGACCACTACCTGATGCACAGCGACCGCCGGCGCGATTTCTTCCGGACGGTCCACGCCTTCCAGGACCGGGTGAGCTGAATGCTCCCCGGCGATTCCCCGACGCGACGGCGGGCGGCATGACGCTGGTGCGTCTCTCCGAGGAGGATACCAGCGGGTAAGGATCCGTGGGTCGAGCACTACCGAGGGTTCTCCGTGACGACGTCGCCGAAGGTTGAGGCACTCCAGACGACGACGCCGATGGCCGTGGCCCCGACGAGCGCGACCGCCAGCCGGCCGACCGTCCCGACCCCGAACAGGTCCGCGTCGGGGAACACGAACGACAGCGAGAGGAAGCCCAGCGCGGAGATGGCGACGATCAGCGAGAGGATCACCACCCAGAACCGCACCCAGTAGTTCATAATTTCCGGTACTCAGCCGTCGAATATATCGTTTGCGCCGGACTCAGATTGTGAGTCATACTCCCCCGGGTCGGCGGCCGCCGGCAAGCCACCGAGCGCGTCGACGACCTCGCGGACGCGCTGACTCGCCTCGCGGGGGACGACCAGCGTCCGGTCGCCGTAGCTGGCGACGACGAGTCCCTCGACGCCGACGGCAGCGACGTGGCCGTCCGAGGCGAGCACGCAGTCGGCGGCGTCGACGGCCAGTCCCTCCCCGAGGATCGCGTTCCCGTCGGCGTCTGTCGGGAGGACCCGCCCGACCGCGTCCCAGGAGCCCAGGTCGTCCCACTCGAAGGCGGCGGACACCACGAACACCTCAGTGGCGTCCTCGAGGACGGCGCGGTCGACGCTGACGGGGTCGACGGACGCGAACCCGCTCTCGGCGTCACCGGCCTCCACGGCGTCGACGAGGGACGCCAGCGGCGAGTCGCGAGCAGCGGCCAGGAACGCCTCGGGCGTCCACGCGAAGATGCCCGCGTTCCAGTAGTATCCCTCTGCGACGTACCGGCGGGCAGCCTCGGCGTCGGGCTTCTCGACGAAGCGCTCGACGGTGGCGTACTCGCCACGGTCCTCGCCGGGCGCGATGTAGCCGTAGCCCGTGGCGGGTCGGGTGGGTTCGACGCCGAGCGTGACGAGGCCGCCGGTCTCGACGGCGACGCCGGCGGCCGTGCGGGCGGTGGCCGCGAAGTCGCCGGCCACGTGGTGGTCGCTGGGGAGCGCGAGGAGGGCGCAGTCCCCGACCTGCTCGCGGATCCTGCTCGCCGCGTAGACCAGTGCCGGGCCGGTGTCGCGGGGCCGGGGTTCGGTCAGGACTGCCACGCCGGGGGCGTGCTCGCGGACAGCGTCGGCGAATGCGGGTCGGGTGAGGACGTACGTCTCGTCGGCGAAGCCCGCCCGCTCGACGGTGCGGGCAAGCAGCGAGCGATCACCGCCGAGATCGAGGAACTGCTTGGGGCGGTCACTGCGGCTGGCGGGATAGAGGCGCGTGCCCGTTCCGCCGGCGAGGACGAGCGCGACGAGGTGGCGGTCCATATCCGTGCCTCGCGCGGGCGGGACAAAAACAATCCGGGGGCGTCACCAGGTTTCGATCCGGCCGGCACGGATGTCCTCGAGACAGCCCTGGCAGTCGGGGTGGTCGGCCTCGAAACACGCCGGGCGTGCCCCCTCCTCCAGCGGGACGGTACGCTTCTCGGCGTAGCGCCGGCAGACGATGCGGGCCTGGCCCGCCCCGTCGGTCGGCAGGTCCGCGAGCGCGCTGGCGCGGGCGCTGTCGTAGGCCCGCCTGGCCTGCTCGTACTGGCGGCCGGCCGAGCGGACCTTCGTCCGGAGGAAACGCCCCAGTCGGTCCCCGTCGGTCATCACCCGGACTTTGGGGGCCGTTCACTAAACCCCGTCGGCGACGAGCGCGAAGACATCCGACTCCAGCCCGGCGGTTTCACTTCCGCCCCGGTCACGGAACCTTAAATAGTATCGGGCACCAACCGGCGTATGTCTCCCATCGAAAACAACGCGGAGACAGTGAACGCCGATGACTGAGACAGATTTGCGTACCCACGCAGCGGAGATACACGAACAGTTCGCCGACCGCCTCGAGATCACCGTCGACGAGGTCCACGAGCGCCTCGAGACGCTGGTCGAGGAGTACAAGGTCCCCGTCGACGAGGCCCGCCGGAGCGTCACCAACACCTACCTCGACGAGGCCGGGATGGACCGCGACGACCTGACGGGTGGCGGCAACGAGGTCAAGCAGATCAGGGACATCGACACTGCCGAGGAGTGGATCGACGTCACCGCGAAGGTGGTCGACCTCTGGGACGCCCGGAGCGACGCCGTCGCGCAGGTCGGCCTGCTCGGCGACGAGACCGGCACCGTGAAGTTCACCAAGTGGTCGAAATCCGACCTCCCCGAACTCGAAGAGGGGGCCGTCTACAGCCTCCGGAACGTCGTCACTGACGAGTACCAGGGCCGCTACTCGGTGAAACTCAACCGGACGACCGTCATCGAAGCCCTCGACGAGGACATCGAGGTCGGCGACGACGACGTCGAGGTCTCGGGCGCGCTGGTCGACATCCAGTCGGGCTCGGGACTCATCAAGCGCTGCCCCGAGGAGGACTGTACGCGCGTCCTCCAGAACGGGCGCTGTAGCGAGCACGGCGAGGTCGACGGCGAATTCGACCTCCGCATCAAGGGGGTCCTCGACGACGGCGCCGACGTCCACGAGGTCATCTTCGATCAGGCGGCCACCGAGGACGTCGCCGACGTTACGCTCGAGGAGGCCCAGGAGATGGCGATGGACGCGCTGGATACCAGTGTGGTCGCCGACGAGATCCGGGAGAAGACGCTGGGCTACTACTACCGCGTGACCGGGCCGACGAAGCGAGGTCGATATAATGGCGAGCACACCCACCCGCGAGGGCGCCCGCCGCGTGTTCGCACGCGAGTTCAACGACGCGACCTACACGTTCAAGGAGTCGGACGACGACCGCGCGCCGGTGTACGTCCTCCTGCCGACGGGCCAGCGGGCCAACCGCGTGTTCGTCGCCGGCACACTCACCGAGACAGAGGATGTCGGCGAGGATTCGGAGTACTGGCAGGGGCGCGTCGTCGACCCCAACGGCGACACGTTCTTCACCTACGCCGGCCAGTACCAGCCCGACGCCGCCTCGATGCTCCGGGAACTCGAACCCCCGGAGTACGTCGCCGTCGTCGGCAAACCCCGCACCTACGAGACCGACGACGGCGAGGTGAACGTCTCCATCCGCCCGGAGTCGATCAACCGCGTTGACGAGACCACCCGCGACCGCTGGGTCGTCGAGGCTGCCGAGCGGACCATCGACCGCATCCAGTCCTACCAGGGCGAGGGCGTCGACGAGTACGCCGAGATGGCCCGCGAACAGTACGACCTCCCCGTCGAGAACTACAAGCGCATCGTCGAGGACGCCCTCGAGAGCCTCGACGCCGAGCAGGCCGAAGCCAGCACCGCCTGACCGCTCCCGACGCCCGCGGGTCTTTCATCCCGTTTTTTTCACGCCGTGAGCGGTGAGACGCGTCTGACAAACGGTTAAGTGGTCGGAGATACCACACCCGTGTACATGGGTAACAAGAACAAGACCATCTCCTTCCGGGTGAGCCAGGAGAAGTTCGAGACCCTGCGCGACATCGCGGAGGAGCGCGACATCTCGCTGTCGGCGGTGTTCCGGGATTACGTCGACATGTTGGTCGCCCACGACGGCCAGGTCGAAGTCGTCCCCGAACACGAGGTCAGCGAATCGAGCGGCGCCAGCACCCAGAGCTTCCCGCCGAAGGTGGAGGTCCCGAAGAGTTTCGTCCGGGAACACGAGCGCCTCGAACTCGAGGCCGAACACCTCCGCGAACAACTCGAGGAGCACAAGCGCTACGTCACGAAGCTCCGCCAGGAACTCGACGAGGCCGACCAGGAGGACGTCGTCCAGCTCGAGGACCTCGACGGCGACGAGGAGGAGGAACCCTCCTACCGGATCGGTAGTAGCTTCGACGACTCCCCGGTCTGACGCCCCCACGGCTCACCCACCTCCGGTCGGGTCCGTCTCGCCTATCGAACCAGTTCTTCCCGTAGTTGTCGTGCCTGCTCGCCCGCTCGTTCGCGGCCGTCGACGTCCGCCAGTGCCTCGATTGCCTCCAGCGTCCGGACGCTGTCGTCGAGGAAGGAGAGCACGTCGCCCGGATACGCGTAAAGCATGTAATCCTCGCCCATCACGTCGACGATGGCGTCGGGGCCCAGCCCCTCCGCGCGCAACTCCAGCAGGTAGCGGACGAACTTCCGCCCGGGACACCCACAGTGGGGGTTGGCCTCGCAGTCACAGTCCAGGAAGTCCTCGGCGAACTCCAGGACGCGGTCCCGCGTCGCGTCGTCCAGCTTCGAGAGGCCCTCGCCCTGGTAGAGGATGTCCAGCGTCGCCCCCTTGAACGCCCCGCGCGGGAACGACCGCTCCAACTGGGAGGCGATCTGCTGGTGGTTCTTGATGTAAACCTTGTCCGTGATGGCCACACCTGTGGTAGGCCGTCGCCGGTCAAAAGGGTCCCGACTGTCGGCGTTGACCGTAACGTAACGTATTTCACGAATCGGCGGCCTACGTCAGGATGCGCCCAGTGTCCGGGCTGGGGTAGTGGTATCCTTCAGCCTTGTGGGGGCTGAGACGTGGGTTCAAATTTTAATCAATTTCTCTCGAAATTAATACCGATCGTCGAATTTCACTTCCACTCCGGACGGCTGAGTTTCAAATACGAATCCGAACAGAGAGACAGGTGATGGGAACTCACGAGTGTCCAACGTGCGGATCGGTGTTCGATACTCGGCGAGGGCTCGGGGTACACCACAGTTCCGTACACGACGCACGGTTGCCGAATCGCGAATGTGATCACTGCGGCGAACAGTTTTACTGTAGCTACGAGAAGAGATACTGTTCCGACGACTGTCACGACAGCGCAGTCAGTTTCGCCGGCGAGAACAACCCGAACTACGACGACAAGAAAGAGACGACACAGTGTGCTCTCTGTGGAGCGTCTTTCGATTACTATCCCTCGGACAAAGAAGGGCTGTCTGTCCGGACTGTGTAGAGGAGGCGAACTGGCGCGACCCACCGGTCATCGAAGGGGAAGAACATCCACGCTGGAGTGGTGGAAAGGTCGAGACGAACTGCGCCGTCTGTGACGCTCCGATCGAACGGTACCCGAGCCACATCACCGGCGAGGTAGCGCTGTGCAGTGACGAGTGTCGCTACGACTGGCTCTCGGAAGCCTTCGAAGGTGAGGGCCACCCCAACTGGAAGGGAGGCGGCACGGACACCTACGGGACGGGGTGGAACCGCGTGCGCCGGCGGGCACTCGAACGCGACGGACACGAGTGTGTGGTCTGTGGCGCGACGGCCGATGAGATCGGACGAAAGCGGACGCACACGCCCTCGACAACGTCGTTTCGCTGTGCCCGTCTTGCCACCGCAGCGCCGAGTTCGGGAAGATTCCGAAGCAGAAACTGTGGGACGGGATCGACGTCCCGTCGGACGACCGTCTCTTCGCTCCGTGATGGCTATAGTCTACGCCCGGGGTTGCGAGAGTTCGAGGTCCTCGGGTTCCTCGGCCGGGCGGTCGAAGCGGCCGCTGGTCTGGATGATCGAGAGGGCGGTCATGATGTCCGAGCGGGTCAGGAGGCCGGCGAGTTCGTCGTCGTCGATGACGAGCAGGCGGCCGATGTCGTTGTCCTGGAGCTGTTCGAGGGCGGTCATCACGTCCTCGTCGGGCGAGACGGAGTAGACGTCGGTGGTCATGACGTCCCCGACGGTGTAGGCGTCCCGTTCGAACTCGCGGACGGCGCGGGCGTCCTCGAGCGTGACGAGGCCGACCACCTCGCCGTCACGTTCGACGGGGTAGCCGGTGTGGCGGTCCTCGAACATCCGGTCGATGAGGTCCCGGACGGAGGTATCCTCCTCGACGGTCTGGACGTGGTCGGTCGGCGTCATGATATCGCCGACGACGACACCCTCGAAGGCTGCGCGCATGATGGTCTGCTGGGCCTCGCCCGAGGCGCCGATGTAGATGAAGAAGGCGAGCGCGACCAGGAAGAGGTTGAAACTCACGAGCAATCCGAACAGTCCCAGCAAGATGGCAAAGCCTTTCCCGACCTCGGCGGCGATTTTCGTCGCGCGGGCGTAGGGCCGGGAGCGAGCTAGGAGCGCGCGCAGAACGCGGCCGCCGTCCATCGGGAACCCGGGGAGCATGTTGAACGCCGCCAGCGCGACGTTCATCAGCGCCAGGTACCCGAGGATGAAACGGGCGGCGTCCAGCCCGAGGGAGTGTGCCGGGGGGACCGCGAGGAAGGCCACGTAGAAAGCCACACCGAGGAGGACACTCACCACGGGGCCGGCGACGGCGATGTACAGTTCCTGCCTCCAGTCCTCGGGCATCTCTTCGAGGTTGGCGATGCCGCCAAAGAGCCAGAGGGTGATCGACTCGATGGTGTAGCCAAAGCGCATCGCGACGACGGAGTGGCCGAGTTCGTGGAGGACGACCCCCGCGAAGAGACCGACAGCGGCGACAGCCCCCAGCGCCCACGGGAGGGCACCCGTCGCGAGGAGTTCGGCGTCTAAGTTCGCGGCCACGATGTCGTTCATCGTCCCCGCCCACAGCTCCACCTGGGAGGCGATGACGAACGCGAACAGGGGCAACACCAGGAGGAAGGTCAGGTCCAGCTGGATCGGAATGCCGAAGACACTCCCGACGTTGAACCGACGCATGGCCGACACTACGTGTGGCAGGTTCTTAAGAAAGCGGGCCGCCTACGGGGACGCATGAGCGATACCAGAACGCAGCCGCTGGTCAAGCGCGGCGAGGACATCGAGTACGAATCCGTCGACGCAGCCGAAGGCCTCCGGAAGGGCGTGCTCGTCGGCGAACATGACGGCGGTGGTAATCTCGCAATCCGCCGGTTTACTCTCGCACCGGGCGCCGAGGTCCCCAGGCACACCAACGAGATCGAACACGAACAGTACGTCCTCGCCGGCGAGTACGTCGTCGGCATCAGCGAGGCGTCGGAGACGCCTCGTGCAGACGGCGAAGCCGTCGACGAGGACGAGGAGTACACCGTCGGCGCGGGCGACGCCATCCACGTCCCCGCGGGGGCGGTCCACTGGTACCGCAACGAGGGCGAGACGGAGGGTGCGTTCCTCTGTGCGGTCCCGACCGGCGACGACGAGATCAGGCTGGTCGAATAGATGGCACACATCGATCCCCTCCCCGCCGACGAGACGAGGAGATCATGGCCGCGATGCGGGACCACTGGACCGAGGACGAGATCGTCGAACTGCTCGCAGCGATCAGCCTCTATGGCTCCCTGAACCGGTGGAACGACACGCTCGCGACGGACCTGGAGGAGACGCCCCGCGAGATGGGCGAGCGCGTCCTCGGCGACGAGGGCTGAAAGAACGCCACCGCCCGTCCTGACTCTGCGACCTGGATCGGCGGAGGTCTGCCGTCCGGGGCACCCACACCGTGACGTCGCGGTCCGGGGAACTGAAATGGGCCGGCCCCCTACCGTCGGGCGTGTCACAGCAGGTCGCGGACGTCGAGACGCTGTTCCTCCACGAGCACGGCGACGACTACCGCGTGGCCGTCCAGCGGGAGGGACAGCGCGTCTTCCACGGCCGGCTCGAACTCAAGGAGACCGACGCCGGCCCCCGGCCGGCCCGCCTCCGGGTCACCGAGGGGACCAGCGAACAGCTCCACAGCCCCGACGAGTTCGTCGAGCTGGCCCGCCGGGCCGAACGCATCCGCATCTCCGAGCAGACCTCCCGGTCGGGCCGCGCACAGCTGCGGGCGATGCTCGACGGCTACCAGCTCGAGGCGAAGGTCGTCCGGACCTGCCGGTACTGTGCCAACGACGGCCGTTACTCGCCGGTCACCTCCGAGACTGCCATCCAGACGGAGGACGAACACATCTGTCCGGACTGTGCCCGCGAGGAACTCGACCGCGAACTGGCCTACCGCGGCGAGATTTCGGGCGCGGCCCGCGAGCGCCTCGAGGACCTCCTGCTGGAGGTCCAGGACCTCGACCGCATCACGAACCTCCTGAAAGGCGATCTCGACCCCGAACTCACGAAGTTCGACGAGATCCGCGCGACCGTTGACGAGGTCGACCCCGTGCCGACCGCCGACCTGGACCTCCATCCGGGCATCCAGCGGACAATCGAGGAGCGGTTCGACACACTGCTCCCGGTCCAGAGCCTCGCGGTCGCCAACGGCGCCACCGACGGCCAGGATCACCTCGTCGTCAGCGCCACCGCCACGGGCAAGACGCTCGTCGGCGAGATGGCAGGCATCGACCGTGCCCTGAACGGCAAGGGCAAGCTCCTCTTTCTGGTGCCGCTGGTCGCGCTGGCCAACCAGAAGTACGGGGAGTTCCAGGACCGCTACGGCGACATCGTGAACGTCACCCTCCGGGTGGGCGCGAGCCGCATCACGGGCAGCGGCGAGCGGTTCGACCCCGACGCCGACGTCGTCGTCGGGACCTACGAGGGCATCGACCACGCACTCCGGGTGGGTCGGGACCTGGGCGAGATCGGGACGGTCGTCATCGACGAGGTCCACAACCTCGGGGCTGGCGAGCGCGGCCACCGGCTGGACGGACTCATCGCCCGCCTGCGGTACTACTGCAGGCAACTCGGCGGCGGCAGCGGCGACACGCAGTGGATCTACCTCTCGGCGACGGTCGGCAACCCCGAGCGACTGGCCACGAAACTGGGCGCGACGCTGATCGAGTTCGAGGAGCGACCCGTCCCCGTCGAACGGCACGTCACTTTCCTCGAGGGCCGCGAGAAGGTCGACGTCGAGAACAGACTCCTCAAGCGCGCCTTCGACACGAAATCGAGCAAGGGTTACCGCGGCCAGACGATCATCTTCACCAACTCACGGCGGCGATGTCACGAGATTTCCCGGAAACTGGAGTACTCCTCGGCACCCTACCACGCCGGCCTCGACAACAAACGCCGGGGCCGCGTCGAGGAGCAGTTCGCCGACCAGGAGCTGGCGGCGGTGGTCACGACAGCGGCGCTGGCGGCGGGCGTGGACTTCCCGGCCTCGCAGGTGGTCTTCGACTCGCTGGCGATGGGCATCGAGTGGCTCTCCGTCCAGGAGTTCCACCAGATGCTCGGCCGCGCGGGCCGCCCCGACTACCACGACAAAGGAACGGAGTACCTGCTGGTCGAACCGGACGGCACCTACCACTACAGCCAGGAGATGACCGAAGACGAGGTGGCGTTCAAGCTCCTCAAAGGCGAGATGGAGCCGGTGACGACGCGCTACGACGGCGCCGCGGCGGTCGCGGAGACGCTCGCGAACGTCACCGTCGCGGGTGCCGGGGCCAATCGCCTCAACGAGACCATGGTCGGGGAGGTGCCCACGAAGTACGCCCTCGGGAAACTCATCGAGTACGGCTTCATCGACGGGCTGGAACCGACGCCGCTCGGGCGGGCGGTGACGCGGCACTTCCTCTCGCCCGGCGACGCGTTCGCACTGCTCGATGGCATCCGCTCGGGCGAGGACGCCCACGACCTGGTCGCGCGGATGGAACTGCGCGAGGACGAGTAGGTCACATCGCGGCGCTTTTCGTAGCGTGGGATTGATGTGACCGCGCCGTCAACAGCGTACCGATGGTCGACCCGCCGTCGCTGGACCGCTGGGACTACGCCGCCGGGGCGAGCGTGCTGGGATTGCTCGTGTTCGCCTACGTCGTCTACCCCCACCACCTGTTGCAGTACGGCGTCTGGCTGACGGTCTTCACCATCTGGATGGCGTGGTTCGTCTACTACGGCGTGAAGTGGGTCTACGCCAGGGACTAGACGGGCGGCGGCACGGAATCCCGGACGGACTTCGAGGGGAACCGTCCGGTCGTCGAAGAGCACGGCGCCGACGTCGACGGGACCCGCTCGGGGGGCGAGGAATCCCGGTAGGTCCCTCACCGTCCGAACGAACTGTTTTTTTCGGGGAGGCACGAAGGCCGGGGAGATGGCCGAGGACCGCGCCGATCTCGATCCCGATCCATCGCCCGCGGCCTATCCCGACTGTCCGGTCGTCGACGCCCACGTCCACGTCCTCGAGACGCCGCTCCTTTCGGCGATCGTCGAGTGGTTCGACAGGGAGACCGCCTGGCAACTCCCCGCACCCGCCGTCGAGACGCTCATCGAGCGCGTCGTCGACCGGACCGACGGGTTCGTCTTCTTCCCCTACGCGCACAAACCGGGCGTCGCTGGGGAGATGAACGCCTCGGCCGCCGCCTGGCAGCGCCGCCTCGCGGACGCCGACGTGGCCGTCGTCGGACTCGGCACAGTCCACGCCGGGGACAACGACCCCGGCGCTGTCGTCGAGGATGCCTTCGACCGTGGCCTGCAGGGAATCAAACTCCACTGTCCCGTCCAGGAGTTCCCGCCCGACGACGCGCGACTCGACCCCGTCTACGAACGCCTCGTCTCCGCGGACCTCCCGCTCGTGATCCACGCCTCCTCACACCCCTTCTACCGGGACAGCACCATCCTCGGGCCGGACCGTATGGCGCGGGTCCTCGAACGGTTCCCCGCGCTGCGGGTGTGTGTGCCCCACTTCGGGCTGTTCGAGACGGAGGGATTTCTGGCGCTGGCCGAGGAGTACACCGTCTACCTCGATACCGCCGTCTCGACGGGTGCCCGGACCCACGAAACCATCGCCCTCCGCGAGGGGGAGTTCGACCCCGAGCGGTTGCGGGCCTGCAGCGACCGCGTCATGTTCGGCACCGACTACCCCCTCCGGCCGCTGCCCGTCGAGGTGGAACTCCGCGGAACGAGGGTGACCTTTCCGGACGCGACCGCGGACGTGTTCTACCGGAACGCTGTCGAGTTCTTCGGACTCGACCTCGACGAGCTGGCGTCCGATTCCGGCCAGTGACTGACCCTCTGTGGCAACATCCCGACCGGCGCCGAACGGCTCAAGCGGGGCTAGAAGGTCGCTCCGCAGTCCGAACAGGTCTCGGCGTCGAAGTTGACTCTGGCCTTGCAGTTGCTGCAGTATCCCTGTGACCCACTCCGGAGGACGGTGGCGACGGGTGTGTCGTCGTCGCTCCCGAGCGGTTCCCCACACTCGCTGCAGTAGTCCGGTGATCCGGGATGGGTGGCCGAGCAGTTCGAGCAGCGGCGGACTTCGTCCACATCCGCGCGGTCCGTTCCATCGCCAGTCAGAACGACCAGCGCGTAGATGAAGGCCCCGAGGAGGCCAGTGAAAAATGTCAGGAGCCCCCAAACGAAGCCCGACCGACCTCTGTTGTGAGCGTCGATACCGACGGCGACCGTCAGACCGATTCCGAGCAGGAGACCGAACAGGAGGAGGGCATGGTTGGACACGGGCGACTGGTCACACGCACGCCGTGATAATGCTTGTGGTGGCACCCGCGTTCGAAACTGCGAGAGCGTCGGACGGCGACTACCCCCGTTCCTCGGCGCGGTGTTCGGAGATGAGGCGGTCGACCATCTCGGCGCTGCGCTGGCGCTCGCGCTCGCGGGCCCGGTCGCGCCAGTCCTCGATGGCAGCCTCGACTTCCGACTCGCGGGCGACGGCGAGTTCGTCGACCTCCTGGACGGTCACCAGCTCGGCGGGTGCGACCGGGATGTCGGCCTCGAAGAGCACCCGGTCGGCGATATCGGAGAGCCCGCCCGACCGGAGGACGAGTCGCGGGTCGACCTCGGCTAAGCGGTGGGCGCTCGACCGGCCGGCGCCGCTGGCGTCCCGCAGGAGGACGACGTCGTCTTCCACGAGACCGACGCTCTCGTCGGCGGCCGCGATGGCGTCGACCGTGAACTGTTCGACGACCTTCACGGGGACCAGTCCGGCCTTCTTCTCGGAGACGTCCGCGAAGTTCGAGTGGTCGAGTTTCCACAGCGCCTTGAGGCGGTCGAGTTTCCCCTCCAGTTCGTCGATGCGCTCGTCTTTGCGCTCTAATTTGCGCTCCAGGCGGTCGGTCTCGCGTTCCAGACGGGTCACCTCGCGGCGCTTGCGTGCCTCGCGGCGTTCCTCCCGTCTCGCCTCCGAGAGTTCGTTCTCGTACTCCCGGAGTTGCTCGTCCTTGCCCTCGATGGTCTCCTCTAAGGACTCGACGTGGTCCTCCAGGCGCTCGACGCGGGCCTTGAGGCGCTTGATCTGCTTTTCCTCCTCTGTGAGTTCCCGCTCGGTGTGCTCGTCCTCGCCGCCGTCCTCGTCGCCGTCCTCCTCGCGGATGTCCGCGAGCACCGCCTCGACGGGCTCCTCGTCGGCCAGCACCCGCGCGAGCACGGGGCCGACGTCCTGGCGCGGCGGGACCTTCCGGGCGACGCGCTCGAACTGGTCGGTGTGGTCGTCGTAGGCCGCCAGCGCCGCGGCCATGGCGTCGCGTTCGTGGTCGTTGTCGTAGCCCTGCTGGCGGGTGCGGTGTTTTTTCGTGTCGACGGGCAGGTCCCGTTCGGGCGTCCACCCGGCGGCGTCGAAACTCCGGCGAATCTTCTCGACGGTCTCGGGCATCGGCGTCACGTCCGCCGCGACGAGGATGGGTCGCCCGCGCTCGATGATCCACTCGATGACCGCTGCGGTGTCCGCGGTGCGCGTGCTGAGGGTGTCCAGAACCTCGCCGTCGAGGCCGACGACGGCCGCCGCGGTCGTGGTCCCGGGATCGACGCCCACGAGGACGGGGTCGCGCCGTTTCGCCAGCGGGCGAAAGTCGATACCGTCCCGCCGGACGCGCTCGATTTCGACGCGGACGTCGCCCGACCGCTCGCTCGAGACCGGAATCTCCGCGGGCCGGGCTTCGACGGTGAAGACGGCGTTGGCGAAGCCGCCGTACTTCTCGGTGACCTCCCGCTCGTACTCGAGGCCTGCTTCCTCCAGCGCGGATTCGACTTCGCGGGTGCGTCGTTTCACAGAGCCGTGGATCCGGCGGGTGTAGCGGTCCTCGCTCCAGCCGCCGCCACCCGTCGAGCGGCCCCGCGAGACCTTCACCTCGGTGGTGTCGGTGAAGGCGGTGACCTCCTGGCCGACGTTGGCCGCGGCGAGGCGGGCGGCGGCCTCGGCCTCCTGCATCGGCTCTTTGCCGTAGGGGACGCCGTGGCGCGTGGCGACCCGCGAGAGGGGTTCGGGCTGCTCGGCGCCGGTCACCTGGACGAGCCTCGTCTCGTCGGGGAGCGTCCGCAACAAGTGGACGAGGGCGTCCTTGTCTTCGGCGAGTTCGTAGGTGTTGTCCGTGGCGACGATGGCCGGCTTCTCCTCGTCGATGCGCCGGCGGAGCTTGCGGTAGGAGACGACGTCGCGGTCGATCGACTCGCCGTCGATGGCGACCAGCGCGTAGGAGGGGGCGTCCCCCCGGACGTCACCGCTCTGGATGTCCACGCCGAAGACGACCGCGTCCAGGGCAGCCGTGCGGGCGTTCACGTCACTCCGGTAGGTGGTCCCGGCCCGTGAATCTTACCCACCGACGGACAGGGTATTGACTCTGGAGCATGGGGTCGTACCACACCTCAACTTTGATCTGTGTTCCACCTCCCGACGAGGAGCCCGAATCCCGGCCCCGTCGCAGATGACGGCGTATCCGCGGGAGTGGCTGTCGGTATGGGAGTCTGAGATGCCGTGGGAGTGGGGGTGGGCGTGGAGGTCGGTGTCTCCCCAACGGTAGTGAAGTCGATCGTCTCCGGACCAGCATGGACGATTGTCCCATCTTCAGTACAGGGCTCGGCGTCCGGTTGATACCCGTTTGCATATGCGACAACACGGATCGTGTGAATCCCCGAAAGCGACTCATTGAGACGAATCTGTGCACCGTCGTGAACTGCAGTATCGTTATACTGATTGGTGATGGTTTTCGTCCCACTTCCCCGTCTACCTCGCCGGTTCGTCCTCGCCCTCGTCGTGCCCGTCGACGTCGAGTTCGGCTTCGATTTCGACTTCGATTTCGAGGCCGTCGCGTTCGAGGGTGGCCTCGGCCGTCTCCGGGTCGTTCAGTTCGACTTCCACCTCGATCTCTATCTCGACGTCCACGTTCGGCGTGTCGGACACGTGCGGCGGTGCGGCGTCGATCCGAAACAGGTCACGCGAGTCGGGGACGACGCGCCCAGTTTATTAACGTCCGGACCCACGTTCGAGTGATGGAACAGCAAGCGGTCGCCCGTCGGGACCACACGCCGCGGGAGGTGCCGGGATGAGCGACGGCGACGCGACCGGCGAGTGCGCGCTCTGTGGCGGCGACGCTTCCGGCGGCGTCGTTGCCGAGGGGTCTCACTTTTGCTGTTCGGGCTGTCGGGACGTCCACACGACGCTCGGAGACCCTCCGGAGCCCGACACTGCTCGATCTGCGACGCCCGGCGAGGAGTCCGTGGCGGAGGACACCGGGAACGCGGACGGGGACGACCGCGAGCGGACCTTCCTCCGGGTCGACGGGATGCACTCGGCGACCTGCGAGGTGTTCCTGGAGGGCATTGCGGAAGAGCTGGAGGGTGTTCACGGCGCGGAGGCGAGTTACGTCACCGAGACGATACGGGTCGACCACGCGCCCGCCGTCACCGAGGAGGACCTCGCGGACGCGCTGACCGGTGCCGGATACAGGGCCTACCCCCGCGAGGCGGAACTGACCGAGACCGACTCGCGTGTCTCGCCGGCGGGTGCCCAGCGCGAGGTCGCGGTCAACACGGAGCGGGGCCTGGGCGACATGCTCGGGTACCGCTACGCCGCGGGCATCCTCTTCGGAACCTTCCTCCTGTTGCCCTACGTCGCCTTGCTCTATCCGGCCCATCTCGCGGCGCTGGTCGACTGGGGATTCCTCGACATCTACTCCGAGGCGATCACATTCGACCAGCGTGGCGGGTTCGGCGTCATCCGCCTCTTTGCGGTGGTCTCGGGGATCGTCCTCGTGTTCACCGGCTGGCCGCTGTTGCAAGGCGCGGGCGTCAGCCTGAAGACGCGCCGCCCGGACACCAACCTCCTCGTCGCGGCGACCGTGATCGCGGCGTACCTCTACAGCATCGTCGCCGGCCTCGCTGGCCGGACTGACGTCCTGTTCGATCTGACGGTCGTCATCGCTGCCGCCGTCGTGGCGGCCATCTTCTACGAGTCGCTGAGCAAACAGCGGGCGATGGACCGGCTGACCGAACTGACGGTCGCACAGGTCGACCGGGCCACACGGCTCCACCCGGAGGGCCCGACCGAGACGGTCCCCGTCGCGGAACTGGCGGCGGGCGACCGCATCCTCGTCCGCGAGGGCGAGCGCGCCCCGGTCGACGGGACCGTCGCCGAGGACTCCTGTACGGTCGACGAGTCCGTCGTCACCGGGGAATCGCTCCCCGTGCTGAAAGCGACCGGCGACGAGGTCGTCGGCGGGTCGGTCATCGTCGACGGTGGGGCCGTCCTGGACGTCGGCGAGACGGCCGAGAGCAGCGTCGACCGCCTCGTCGCCTCGGTCTGGGAACTCCAGAGCGCCGCCCACGGCGTCCAGCAACGCGCCAACAGGCTGACCGCGCTGCTCCTCCCGGGCGTCGCGGCGCTGGCGGTCGTCGCCGGCGTCGTCGGGTTCGTCTTCGCCGGGCCGACCCGGGCACTGCTTGCGTTCCTGGCGACGTTCGTCGTCGCCTGTCCGTGGGGGCTGGGACTGGCGGCGCCGCTGTCGGTCGCGACCAGCATCGAGGGGGCACTCCGGCGGGGAATCGTCGTCTTCGACGAGACCGTCTTCGAGCGCCTCCGCGAGGTCGACGTCGTCGTCTTCGACAAGACCGGCACGCTCACGACCGGCGAGATGCACGTCGTCGAGGCCGACGCACCCGCGGACCTGCTGGCCGCCACCGCCCGCCTCGAACGGCGCGTCTCCCACCCCGTCGCGGACGCCGTCGTCGCCGCGTACGGCGGGGATGGCTCCATCCCACACGCCGACGGCGGCGTGGCCGACGAGCGGGAGCGCGGCGACGCCGCCGACGAGCAGGACGCCACGGAACGCGAGGGCGCCGTCGAATCCTTCGAGAGCTACCCGGACGGCGTCGGCGGCATCGTCGACGGCGAGGCGGTACTCGTGGGCCACCCCGACCGCTTCGACGCCGAGGGCTGGACCGTGAGCGAGGACCTCGCCGGGCGCGTCGAGCGCGCCCGTGGCTTTGGCCGCCTGCCGATTCTCGTCGGCCGTGCCGGCCGTGCCGAGGGCGTCGTCGTGGTCGGTGACGAACCCCGCGAGGGATGGGACGACGCCGTCACTGGCCTCTCCGAGCGGGGCATCGACGTGGTGGTGCTTACCGGCGACGACGAGGCGGCGACCGACTACTTCCGCGAGCACCCCGGCGTCACGCACGTCTTCGCGGAGGTGCCCCCGGCCGGCAAGACCGAGGCCGTCCGCCGCCTGCAGGATGCGGGCGAGGTGACGATGGTCGGCGACGGAACCAACGACGCACCCGCCCTCGCCCGGGCCGACCTCGGCATCTCGCTGGGCAGCGGGACGGCCATCGCCTCGGACGCCGCCGACCTCGTCATCGTCGACGACGACCTCGCGGCGATCGGGCGGGCGATCGACCTCGCACGCGCTGCCGGCCGGCGACTGGCCTGGAACACCCGCTTTGCGCTCCTGTACAACGTCCTGACGATCCCGCTGGCCCTGGTCGGACTGCTGAACCCGCTTTTGGTGATGGGTGCCGTCGCCGTCAGCGGCGGCCTCGTCGGCGCCAACTCGGCGCGGGACCTCCTGGCGTGAACGCGACGGTATTACGTGACTGGACGCCGTAGCCCCTGCCATGTCACAGCAAGCGCTGGCCGACCAGGAGTGTGAGGCGTGTACGAGCGACGACGAGCCCATGGAGGGCGAGGCATTGCAGGAACTGTACGAGCAGATCGACACCGACGTCTGGGAGATAATCGACGAGCATCACCTGGAGGGGACCTACGGGTTCGAGGACTTCCGTGACGCCCTGGAGTTCACCTACGAGGGGGGCGAACTCGCCGAGGAGGAGTGGCACCACCCCGACCTGCACCTCTCGTGGGGCGAGGTCGTCGTCGAGATGTGGACCCACAAGATCGACGGCCTCCACCACGCCGACTTCGTGATGGCCGCGCGCATGGACCGCATCCACGATCAGTACGCACCCGAGGAGTAGTTAGCGGTTCAGTTCACGGCGGAGTTTCTCCGAGACGTCCTCGCCGCCGGCGTACTCCAAGGAGAGTTCGGTGACCCGGGATTGCCAGTCCTGGAGCTGTTCGAGGAGGGTGTCCGTCGCTTCCTCCTCGGTCATCCCTTCGGTGCTCGCACCACGGGTGACGACCCAGCCATCCCGCGGGAAGTACTCGATCACGTATGCGTGGTCCTCGATCAGCACTGCGAGGCGCTCGGTCGTCCTCTCCCCGGGGTTGTTCATCGGGACGATTATCTCGACGAACCGGTCGTGTTCTCGCAGCCGGTCGACGTCGGCCGGTTCGAGCCCCCCGTCGGGCAGCGTCGTCAGGACGGTCCCCCGTTCGAGACCCTCCGCTAGCTGATCGACGAACGCACCTCTCCCGCCGTCGTCGAGGTCGGGGCCCGGACAGTCGTGCAGTCGGAGGCGCGAAAGCGTCCCGAACGTCTGGCCGCAGGCGTCACACTCGTGTGCCATCGTTATCGCGGCCAGTTGCAGTTCGAACACCGCGTGCCGGCGTCGCGTTCGACGCGGTCGCGTATCTTCGACCAGGTCGCCTCGACGGTTTCGCCGTCGGGTTTTTCGCCACAGCCGCGAGCACCCACCAGGTGCCAGGTGCCGGTCTCCTTGTTCTGTACGGCGAGCATACCCCCAGTAGACGCCGGGAGCGTTTAAAATCGTGCGTCGCGGTCAGGGCCAGTCGTCCCGAGCGTCGTCGGCCACCTGTGTGGCGGGCTCGGCCTCGCCGAGTTCCCAGCCGGCGGCCTCGGCGGCGTCCCCGACGTCCAGGTACTCCCAGCCGACGGTCCCGGCCAGCGCCTCGTCCTCCCCGGAGGTGCCGACGAAGACGTGGCGTTCCGTGTCGAACTGCTCTTTGACGTTCTCCAAGCTCTCCTCGCGTCCCCGCGGTCCCGAGAAGAAGTCCTGGCGGATGCGGTGTTTGCGGGTGAAGTTCGTCACCACGTAGGTGGGTTTCTCGGAGACGACGCCCACGTACTCGCTCCACTGCCGGGCGTCGTTGAAGACGGCGTCCGGCCTGGCCAGTTCCTTCAGCGCCGCCAGGTCGAACGCCAGCGTCATGTCGGTGCTGCCGTCCATGGGTGGAGTCGGTTTCGCCCGGAGAAAAGACCGTCGGTCGCGCCATGGCTGTCGCCCCGCAGGCCGTTACTCGGCCTCGGCGGTCGGTTCGAGTTTGTCGATGTCGACGTCCTCCTCCAAGAGCACGTCCTTCTGGTCTGCGACCTCGCGCCCTTCGCGGATGAGCTGTTTGTAGGTGGACTGCTGGGAGAGGTCGCCGATGAGGACGCCCCCGATGAGTTTGCCGTCGCTGAAGGTCAGCCGGCGCCACTCGCCCTCGGAGTACTTGCGCTCGGCCTCGTCGTCGCCCAGCGTCGGGTGACCGAAGGAGAGGAAGGGAAAGTCGAAGTGCGTGATCGAGTACGAGGAGACCCACCGGAACTCCTCTGCTTCGTCGCCGGCGACCATGTTCTTCCCGGCGGTCGCACCTTGCTCTTTCGCGGAGCCCCAGGCGCCGTTCTGGGTCCGGTCCCCGAGGATGACGTCGTAAAACTGCGTGATGTCGCCCGCGGCGTAGACGTCCTCGACGTTGGTCTGCATGTACTCGTCGACGACGACGCCGTCGTCGCACTCGATGCCGCTGCCCTGGAGCCACTCGGTGTTGAAGTTCAGCCCGATGGCGACGCCGACGAACTCACCGTCGTAGAAGTCCCCGTTCGGATCGACCGCGCCGGTGACGTGGCCGTCGTCGGCCTCGAAGTGGTCGACCCCGGAGTCGAAGACCGTCGTGACGCCCTTCTCTTCGAGGGCGTCGTGGATGATCCCGGCGCCATCAAGCGAGAGGGCGTAGCGCCACCAGCGGTTGCCCCGCATCAGGTAGTGGGCGTCGACGCCCTGGGCGGCACAGACCGCCGCGAGGTCGATGCCAAGCAGGCCCGCGCCGACGACGATGCCCGTCTCGGCGTTGGCCGCGTGCTCGCGGATGGCCCGTGCGTCCTGGAAGGTCCAGAAGTGGTGGATGCCCTCGGCGTCGGAGTTGTCGGCGGGGAGCTGTGCCGGCGTCCCACCCGTCGTGATCAACAGCCTGTCGTACTCGTAGACATCCCCCTCGTGGGTGTAGACTTCGTGTGCGTCGGTGTCGATCTCGGTGACGTACGTGTTGAGTTCGAGGTCGAT
>PXSG01000055.1:0-4302 GCA_003023485.1 Halobacteriales archaeon SW_10_68_16 | reverse complement strand
TCGATCTCGCGCTCGGCGTACCAGTCGGGCTCGTGGATGGAGATGGGCGCCTCGGGCAGTTTGCCCTTGGCGAACTCCTTGATGAGAATGCGGTTGTAGAGTGCCTCCCCTTCGTCGGTGATGACCGTCACGTCCGCGTCGGGGTCCTCCTCCCGGATGGTCTCCGCGGCCGAACTCCCCGCGATCCCATCACCGACGATTACGTACGACGTGCTCATACGGAGGCGTTTGGAAATCGGGCCTAATGTGGATTGCTATCTCTACAGCACTCGCGAAACCGGCGGTATCGGTCCCCTCACGATTCCTCGCGGTGGATCCGGACGTTTCAAGGGGCTCTCGTCCCAGCGGATTCGTGATGAAGATCCGTCAGAACCTCCGCCACTGGGCCGCCAAGCGGGCCCTCACCACGCCCGTTCTCGGGAGCTACGTCACGGACAAACTCGTCGACCTCCACACGCGCGTGTTCTCCGAGCGGGCCGACGAGGCCCACCGGGATGAGCGCCGCGACCACCTCGACGACTTCTTCGCGGCGACGATGGACACCTACATCGCGGCACTCCGGGCCGGCTACACCGAGGCCGAGGCCCGCGAGATCACCCACATCCAGGCGAACTTCGACTTCTACAACCACGGCTGGACCGAGATGATGGAGTTCCCCGACGACGAACTCGAGGCCCACTACGAGCGCTACGCGGACTTTTTCGAGCGGTCGGGCATCACCATCGACGACCCACTCGGGGAGTTCCGGCCGGCCGGTGGCGTCGCCGACGCCCCGTCGACACCCGAAAAGCTGGACGATCCCGAACACCCCCACGCCGAGGGCGGATTCGCCGACGACGTCTACGTCGAGACGGCCGACGGCGAACTCGTCGTCGGTGGCCGGGACGAACCCGGCGAGGCACCCCTCAAGGAGGTGCCCGGCGTCGACGCCGAGAAAGTCGGCGAATGGGCCGACGCGTAGCCACACCTGTTAAGCGAGTCGACCGCCAACGGGACGTATGGACGAGTGGCCACGCGAAATCGGCGGACACACCGTCACCTCCGGGATGGAGTGTGCCGACTGTGGCGCCTCCTTCGACTGTTTCACGCAGTTCCGCGAGGCCGACTGCGAGGGGTGAACAGGTCGTAGTTGTCGACATGGGGCCCGAGAACCCACACTCCCTCAGGAGTGCGAAACGACATCGATGTCCATCAGCTGATGGATCGGCGTTTTGTCGAAGTCGTTCACGTTCGCTGTGACGAACGTCGCCCCCGCTTCACGAGCGGTCGCCGCGGCGAGGAGATCGGCCAGGTCCAGATCAGTGCCTGCCGTCTCAAGACGTGCTCTCAGGTTTGCTGCCTCGACCGCCACGTTGTCGTCGATACCGAGAACCTCGTCGATTATTTCGTCGGTCTGCCGTCGCTTCTTTCGGATCGTTCGTGTACTTCCGGAACACGTCGTTATCCAGACAGAGCATCTGTCATCGGTTCGCTCGCTGTTCGAGCGATTCGTTCAGTTCCTCGCGCGCTTCTTTCATCGCCTCGTCGACACCGTCTCCGCCGAATCCAGCCATCTCGCGAACCTCCTCCTCGGTTCGCGTAGCGACCAGCCGAGCAAGGAGTTCGTCAAACGTCTCGTCGTCCCGTTTGACCACCTCTAACTTCTGTTTCGTCTCCTTGGAAATTCGGATCGAGGTACTCATGCTGTATGCAATGTATTCGCGATGGGTATGTGTTTCGCTGCCGCCAGCGACGCTTCCCGCTCGGGCCTGACTGGGCACTATGTCGAACGGTCTGCGATCAGGTCCGCACACGCGTACCCGGCCTCGATGCCGCCGTTCAGCGAGCGCTCGGGGTACTGGGCCCGCGAGGCCATCCCCGCGTAGTACACCCCCTCGGCGACCTCGGCCGAGAGATCGTAGGGCACCACCATCTCCAGGTATCCCCGCTCGTAGACGGGCGCAGTCCGGGGGTTGCGCGCCGTCCGTATCCAGTTGATCGAGTCGCGCTCGAAGTCGGGGAACAACGATTCGGTGCCGTCGAGCCAGGCCGCCTCGACGCCCTCGTCGTCCATCTCCCAGAGGTCTTCGCTCGGGTTCTGGATGTAGCTGACCGCATACAGGAGGTGTTCCCCGCCGTACCGCTCGGGCGGGACGAAGTTCGTGTGCTCGATCAGCGCGCCGAAGGGAACGTCCTCGGCGATGTTGAGCCAGTAGGTCTCGGTCAGCGACTCGTCCATGCTGACGACCGAACAGACCGTCCCCTGGAAGTCGATCTCGCAGGCGTAGCCCGTCAGCGACTCGAGGACGTTGGGCATGGTCGCCACGACGACGGCGTCGACGTCGTGTGTGTCTGTCGTAGCCGCGCCGTTGGCTGCCACGCCCTCCGCGTCCGGTTCCGTCAGGGTTTCAGACCCCGCCTGCTCGACGGTCAGGGCCTCGACACTGCCATCGGAGATGGCGAGGTCCGTCACGCGCGCCCCGGTCGTGACGTGCTCGCGGCCGACCGACTCGACGAGTGCGTCCAGCAGGCGGCCGAATCCCCCTTCGAGGTAGCCGAGGATCTCGCCCCGGAGCATGTCGCGCTCGCCGCGGAACCGGACGCGTGCGAGCAGCCACGCGGCGCTGACCTCGCGCCAGCGGTCCCCGAACTTCGCCTCCAGCAAGGGGAGAAAGAAGTTCTCGAAGACCCCCCGGCTGGTGTGTTCGAGCAAAAAGTCCTCGATGGGGACGTCCTCGAAGTCGGTGAAGTCGTCGTAGGTCCCCGTCGACGGGATCCCGCCACGGACGTCGAATCCGAGGACGAGCATCCCCAGCCGAAATTTGTCGTAGAAGGAGAGGTGTGGATAGGCGAGGATCTGCCAGGCCGTGTCCATCGGGTGGACAACGCCGTCGACGTAGTAGGCGTTCTTCCCGACGCGCCACTCCACGGCATCGCCCAGCCCCAACTGCTCCGCGAGTTCGACGATGGTCTCCTCGGATTTGGAGAGGTGGTGGTAGAACTTCTCGATGCGGTCGCCAGCGGTGGGGTAGGTGGCCGCCAGGCCACCGAGGTCGTCGCCCGCCTCGAAGACCTGCACCTCGTGGCCGCGCTCCTGGAGGCGGTGGGCGGCCGCCAGCCCCGCGATGCCCCCGCCGACGACGCCGATCATATCGATGTCCGTCCTTCAGCGGTAGCGTGAATATGTCTTGTGTCTCTCCACGGCGGATCGACAGCCCGCGCCGAAGCGGGCATCAGGGATCGTAGACGACCAGGTCGTCGGCCTCGGCAGCCAGCTCGACCGTCGCCTCGTCGAACGAGTCCGCGTACCGGACCAGCAACACGAGCAGCGTCTCGGGAGCCTCGACTGTGTAGCCCCCCTCGCGGGAGAGCAACCCAGCCTCGTCGAGTTGCCGTGCGTAACTGCTCACGGTCGGCCGCGAGACCCCCAGCCGGTCGGCGATCGCGCCGGCCGACAGGGAGGGATCCTCGAGGAGTGCGACGACCATCCTGCGGGCTGTCTCGCGGCGGAGATAGCCCAGCGCGACCTGTTCGAATTCCGAAAAGCGGCCCGCGGGGAAGTACCGCCGGTAGTTGCCGTCCTTGCGGCTCTCGACGGCGCCGGTGTTCTCCAGGCGCCGGAGGTGGTGCTGGGTCTCGCCGGTGCCCAGTTGCAGGTCGTCGCGGACCTTCGAGAAGTGTGCCCCCGGGGTGGCAGTGAGGTAGCCCCTGATGGCGTCGGGTGCGTCGCTGCCGCTGTCGACGCTGCCCGCGCTGGCCAGGCCGGCGAGCGGACTCGCCGCACCCAGCGCCGCGAACCGCCGCAGCGTCGCGCGCTTGGACTCGTCGACGCCCTCCTCGCCCTCGGGGGCCATCACGCACTGATATGTGAGACGAGCGGAAAAAGGTTGGCTCTACCCCGTTGCTGCCGTCGTGATCAGGACCCGCCGCCGTCGGTCTCCTCGTTGGGGTTGAAATCGGAGCCGCCGCCGGCGATTTCCTTGTCCATCTCCTCGTCCATCTCGTCGATGACCTCGTCGGGATCCTTGATGTCGGCGGTGGCGTCGCCGGTCTTGACCGCCTCTGCCTCCTGTTCCATCTGCTCGACGTCGATGACGCTCTCCTCGTCGTCGAGCTGGCCGAGGATCTCCTCGATGTCGTCGAGGCCGAGCATCTCGCGGGTCTCGGTGTCGAACTCGAGGCTATCGAGCAGCTCCGACTCCGTGGCGACGTCGCTGCCGGTGAGATGCTGGCCGTACCGGCTGAGCAGCGACGTGAGCTCTTGGGGCAGAACGAAGGTCGTCGACTCGCCCTGGCCGATTTCCTCGAGGGTCTCCATGCCGC
>PXSG01000054.1 GCA_003023485.1 Halobacteriales archaeon SW_10_68_16 | reverse complement strand
CGGGGCGGAAGACGGTCGGTTCGGCGCCACCGGCACGCTGCTGGTCGGCTTCGCCGGCCTGGTCCTCGCCATCGCCGGCGCCGGCTACGCGGTCGCCCTCGGCGTCAAAACGAGCGGGCTGTTGTTCGGGACGACTGGTCCGGATGTCGCTCTCTGCGGCGCCCTCCTGGTGGTGGGACTGGCGCTCAACCTCCTGACCGTGACCGACCGCCTCTAGCGGAGGCTGGCGACGGTTTTGCCCTCGACATCCTCGGTCTCGACGAGCCCGTCGGCTTCCAGATCCGACAGCAGGTCCCGCAACCACGCGCGGCCGTACTCGCCGTCGGGGACATAGTCGACGCGGACCCGTGGTCCGAGTTCGTCCAGTTCCAGCGACCCGTGTTCCCCGAGCGCCGCCACGATCCGCCCCCGGAACTGCCGGCGTGACCCTTCGAAGGACGGCTGGGTCGGGACGTCGGGCGCGGTGAAGTCGCCGGTTTGGTAGGCGTGACACCACTCCCGCCAGGGACACCCTTCTTCGTCGCACCGTGGCGTCTTCTGACAGGCGACGCCCCCCAGTTCCATGATCGCGTTGTTCCAGACGCGGGATCGACCGTCCGGCATGAGGGCGTTCGCTACCTCCTCATACGGCGGGTCGTCCGTATTATGGATTTCCGCAAGTGTTCGGTAGAGGACCCGCTTGACGTTCGTATCGACGACCGCCTCGCCGTTGTTGAAGGCGAAACTCGCGACGGCGTTGGCGGTGTAGGGGCCAACACCCATCAGATTCGAGAGTTCCTCGGGGTCACGCGGAAACTCCCCGTCGTAGTCGGCCACGACCTGCTGGGCGGCCTCGTGGAGGTACCGTGCCCGGTTGTTGTACCCGAGGCTGTGGTCGGTCCAGAACGCGACCACGTCGGCGCGGTCGGCCGCCGCGAGGGTCTCGACCGTGGACCACCGCTCTATGAAGCCCTCCCAGGCGTCGACGACCCGCCCGAGCTGTGTCTGCTGGCTCATCACCTCAGAGACCAGTATCTCGTAGGGGTCGGTGGTCTCGCGCCAGGGGAACGCCCTGTGGTCCGCTTCGTACCACTCGACCAGCACCTCGCGGACTGCCGCGAGGTCGACGTCGGCGAGATGGCCGTCGCCAGTCGCGTCGTCGGGGTCGCCGTCGCTCGCGCCGGTCATCGTGGCGTGGCGACGACGGCGAGGTGGTCCTCGTGGAACGGCTCCAGTCGCTCGGTCGCCAACACCTCGTAGCCCTCGCGCAGCTCGGCGAGCACGTCCTCGAAGACGTCGGCGGGCGGGCGCGTCACGTCCTCGTTGCGGGCCTTGATCGCCAGGAGTAACCGCCCGTCCCCGGCGAGGAACTGCCGGTTCGCGAGTGCGACGGCTGCCTGGCCGCGCGTGGCGACGTCCTGGACGACGACCTCGACCGGTTCGACGACGTGTGCGTAGGTCTCGGGCTGGCGGGCGTCCTTCAGCAGCGGAAAGAGGTTCGACCGCGATTCGGCGACCCCCACGAGGTCACGCATCGGCCGGGCGGCGAACTCCACGGCGTAGGTCGGCCCGGCGAAGTCCGCGACGTGGCTGACGGTCGTCCCCGCCGCCCCACCGAGGTACAGCACCGTCTCGCCGCCAGCGAGGCCCGCGTCCATCCCCGCCTCGAGCATCGCGGCGAGTTTCGACCGGTGGGGGTCCCAGCGGCGCCACTCGCCGTCGGTCGCCTCCTCGGAAACCGCCGGTCCCCGCGTCGCCAGGGCCGTCTCGGACCCGAAGGAACGTCGCTCGACACCAGCGGGGAGTGTCACTCTGCATCACGAGCGCGGATGCGCTCGATCCGCTCGTCGAGTTCGGCGGCCAGGTCCGGCCGGCGGTCGCCGCTGTAGTGGTCGATACGGGCCGCGATGGAGAGTTTGCCCGCGAGCGCGCGCGCCGCCGACCCACGCTCGGACCGGGCCGTGTTCCGGACGTACTCGTGGGTGTAGATGACGCCGTGCTTGGGGGAGGGGGCATCCCCCTGGAGGTGCGCGAACAGCGCGTCCTCCGCGCCCAGTACCTGGACGGTCCCGCTCGGTTTCTTCGCGAGCGACTCCAGCCCGCCCGCCAGCGAGACGAGTCGGGCCGCGAGCACCGGCCCCGCGAGGTCCGAGAGGTTCGGTGCCACCTCCGGTGCGGTCCGCTCGATGAAGGCTTGCAGCCGGCCGGCCCGCTCGTCTACCGCCACCGCGTCGGCGGCGAGCCCGACCACTTCCGTCTCGACCGGCCCATCGGGCGTGGAGTCGCTCGTAGTACTCGTCGGTGTCGGCGGCGAACCCGGCCTCGACGGCCAGCGTCGGCCACGGGGCGGGCGCCAACGCCTCCCCCGAGCGGACCCGCTCGATGGCGGCCCCCTCGTCGTTCGGGTCCAGCCCGGCGAACCAGCCGGCACCCGCATCGCGTTCGTCCATACGCCTCCGTCGGCACCGGGGCGCGAAAAAGCTACGCTCCGAGTGCGCCACGACAACTTTTGTTTCGGCCCGTCGAATGGCGAACGAATGAGCGACACGGGGGAGCCCTCCTGGCTGCGTGCGGAACGCACCTACGAGGACGGCCTGTTCGAGCGTGGCACCGTCCCGGAACTGTTCGAGACGGCAGCCGACCGCCACGCCGACGAGGACGCACAACTCTACAAGGGTGGCGTCTACGACCGCTCGCTGGCTGGCGTCGTGTCTCGTGCTCCCGACGGCGAGTACGCCGCGCTGACCTACGATGAACTACGCGAGGTCGTCCGGCACCTCGCGGCGGGGTTTCGCGAGATCGGTCTGGGGGCCGGCGACCGGGTCGCGATCTACGCCGACACGCGCATGGAGTGGGCACAGGCCGACATCGCGTTACTCGCCGCGGGGTGTGTGGTCACGACCGTCTACACCGACTCCTCGACCGAGCAGGTCCGGTACCTGCTCGAAGACCCCGGCGCGACGGCCGTCGTCGGCGAGAACCGCGAGTCCCTGGAGCGCGTACGCGAAGTGGAGGACGAACTCGACCTCGAAGCGACCGTCCTGATCGACGAACCGCCCGAAAGCGTCGACCGCGACGACGTCCACACGCTGGGGGAGGTCCACGAGCGCGGACGGACGGCCTTCGACGACGGGAGATACCGGGAATGGCTGGCAGCCAGAGACCCCGACGACCTCGCGAGCATCATCTACACCTCGGGGACGACCGGCGAGCCGAAGGGTGTGGGGCTCACCCACTGGAACTTCCGGTCGAACGCCCACCAGGTTCGGCGACGCCTGGGTCCTCGCCCCGACCGTGGATCCGGTGACATCGCAGTGGAACCCGGGATGCGGACGTTGTCCTTCCTCCCGCTCGCTCACGTCTTCGAGCGCCTGGCCGGGCACTTCTTCATGCTTGGGTCTGGCGCAACCGTGGGATACGCGGAAAGCCCCGACACCATCGCCGAGGACGTCAGGAAGGTGCGACCGCACGCCATGACCAGTGTCCCGCGGGTCTACGAGCGAATCTTCGACTCGATGCGCGAACAGGCCGGCGAGTCCGGCCCGAAGCGCCGGATCTTCGAGTGGGCACTCGACGTCGCCCGGAGATACCAGCAGGCTACAGACCCGGGAGTACTCTTGCGTGCGAAACACCACCTCGCGGACCGCCTGGTCTACAGCACCGTCCGCGAGAACCTCGGCGGTACCGTCGAGTTCATGGTCTCGGGCGGTGGCAGTCTCGACACCGACCTCTGTCGGCTGTTCAACGGCATGGGATTGACCGTCGTCGAGGGCTACGGGCTGACCGAGACGGCACCAGTCGTCTGTGCCAATCCACCGGAGGACGTCCGCCCGGGGACGATGGGGTACCCGCTGGTCGGCGTCGAGACACGACTCGACGAGTCCCGCGCCGGCGGTGACGCCTTCGAGGACGCCACAGGATCGGTCGGGGAGTTGCTCGTCCGCGGGCCGAACGTCACCGAGGGATACTGGGAGGACCAGGCAGCCACCGACGCGGCCTTCACCGACGAGGGATGGTTTCGGACCGGCGACATCGTCGAGCGAACCCCCGACGGCTACCTCGTCTTCCGCGAGCGCACCAAGCAGGTACTCGTCCTCTCGACGGGCAAGAACGTCGCCCCCGGCCCGATCGAGGACCGCTTCGCCACGAGCGACCGCGTCGAGCAGGCCATGGTCGTCGGCGACGGCCGGAAGTTCGTCGGCGCGCTGATCGTGCCGAACGTCGGTCGCCTGCGGACCTGGGCTGCCGAGAACGACATCGATCTGCCCCGAAATCCCGAGACCCTCGTCGCCGACGAACGCGTCCACGAGTGGGTGGGCGAGGCCGTCGACGCGGTCAACGAGGACCTCGAACGGATCGAGCGCATCAAGGCATTCGAACTGGTCCCCGAGGAGTGGACGGTCGAAAACGACCTCCTGACGCCCTCGATGAAGAAGAAGCGACGCAATATCGCGTCCCGGCACGCCGAGGCAATCGAACGTATCTACGAGGAAGATTGACGAACCGGAGTGGGGTCAGCCCAGCCATTCCTCGGGTTTGGTGTCGTAGTCGACTTCGGTGGCCGCGAGGTGTTCGACTTCCTCCCAGTCCAGTTCCTCCTCGGTGAACTCCATCCCATCGAAGCGGATGAGCCGCCCCCGCTCGGTGGGTTCGGGCTCGCTGTCCCGCCGGCGTGCAACCTCGATGTCGTGTTCGTCGAACTCCTTGACGATGGTCCGGAGATTCACCGGCCGGCCCCAGAGTTCGAAGACCCGCTCTAAGGTGTTCTTGGCCTGTTCGATGTCGAGCATGACACCGTTGTACCGGTGGTCGAGCAGGAGTTCGTTGCGGTTTTCGTAGTTGCCGTCCGCGACCACCACCGTCGGTTTCCCGAAGTTGGTGAACTGGAGCATGAGTTTCTTTTTGACGTCCTCGTGGTCGGTCGACGTGACCCGGTAGTCGTCCGAGGAGTGCATGTACTCGTAGGTGAAGTAGTCGTTCGCGTCGACGAACTCCTGGGTGAGGAACTCGTCTAAGAAGGTCACGTCGTTGTGGCTCTCCCGGACCTCGCGCATCCGGTCCCAACCGACCGTGTACTCGACGTCCGCGAGGGCGTCCTCGACGTCGTCGTACCGCGAGTCGTCGAACATGTACCGCGAGATCCGTTCGAGTTCGCTCTTGCTGATCCGCGCGAGGAATCCACGGTACTGGGGTTTGCCCAGCGAGTAGTGGCGCTCGGCCATCCCCTCGTAGGTCAGCACCTTCCAGGGACAGCGCTCGACGTCGATCTCGCCGTCACGGGCGCGCTCCAGCGCGTCGGCGTCGATCCTGGGGTCCGCGGCGTCGAGTTCGTCGAGCGAGTCGCCCTCGATGCCGGCGACGACGTCATCCGGTTCGAGCAGGTCCATCACCCGCTCGGTGTCGACGGTGTCGTGGAAGTTCCGCCAGGTCACGCCCTCGATTCGCAGCAGGTGTTCGGCGACGTGGCGGCGGTTCTCGGTGTTCTCGATGTACTCCCAGAGTTGCATCCCCAGTTTGTAGGGGTTCAGCCCCGGCGCGCCCAGCACCTTCGCCATGTGGTCGGCGTAGGTGATGAACTCGTCCTCGCCGGCGAAGTTTTCGTCTGCCATCATCTTGGATTCGAACAGGGCGGCCCAACCCTCATTCATTATTTTTGTCATTTTTTGCGCTGCAAAATAGTACGCCTCGCGCCGGAGGATCTCGAGAATCTCTTTTTGCCAGTCTTCCATCTCGTCGGCCTTGCCGGCCTCGTCGTCGTACTGCTTGCCGTGCTTGCGGAGGAAGCCGAGCACGTCGGGCTCGGGCTCCTCGGGGAAGGAGGGGCCGTCCTCGTCGTCGCCCTGGGCTTCGAGCCACTCGTCGTCGAAGACCTGGCGTTTGACCTCCTCCGAGAGTTCGAGGTCCGCCAGTTCCTCGTCGATGTCCGCTCGCCGTGGTGGCCCTCGGACTCGGCGCGGTCGATCTCGGGGTCGTGCATGTACTCCTCGATGGTGTCGGCGTGGCGGGCCAACATTGCGGCCGCGTCGGGGTCGTCGGCGAACAGGCCGAACCACTCGTTGTTGTTGAAGAAGTCGGCGTGGGCCTCGACGTGGGTGATGACGGCCTTCTGGTCGGCGAGGCTGTTCGAGATCTGGAGGAACGCGTGGGCGGGGTTGTCGTTGTTGACGATCTCGAAGGCCTTGCCCCCGAGGAACTGGCCCTGTTTTTGCTGGCGGTCGTACTGCATTCCCCACCGCCAGTGGGGGTACCGGTCCTGGAAGCCGCCGTAGGCGATGAGTTCGTTCATCTCGTCGTAGTCGACGACCCAGTAGTTGACCGGGTACGGGTCGAGGCCAAAGCGCTCGGCCAGCGCCGACGCCGCCTCGACGACATCCCGCAGGCGGTCGGCCTCGCGTTGCATCGCGAATTCACTCTGTCGTGTCATTCCTCGTCCTCCGTGCTGAGTATCTCGTAGATTGCGCGGGTAACGTCCTCGGGCCCGGTGACGTACGCGACGGCCACGTCGTCGGCCTCCCGGAAGTGCCGCTCGACCTCCTCGGCGTGGGTCGCGTTGATGGCGTTGCCCGAGGGCTGGGTCTCCACGTAGGCATGCAAGTTCGCGTCGATGGCCTCCATGAGAGGGATGACGTTCTCCTCGGTGTCGTTGCTGGAGTTCTCGGAGTCGCCGGCCGCGAAGACGTAGCGGTTCCACTCGCTGTAGGGGTAGGCCTAGGCGAGGCGCTCGGCGGCCAGTTCGTAGGCGCTGGAGATGCGCGTCCCGCCGCCCGAGCGGATGCCGAAGAACTCGGAACGTTCGACCTCCCAGGCCTCCGCGTCGTGGGCGATGTAGACGAACTCGGCGTGGTCGTACTTGCCCTGGAGGTACCAGTCAAGCGGCGTGAACGTCCGCTCGACGAGTTCCCGTTTCTTCTGGCGCATGCTCCCCGAGACGTCCCTGATGTTGACGACCACGACGTTCTTTTCGTGTTCCTGTTCGATCTCGGGGTAGCGGTAGCGCTCGTCCTCCCGCCGGAAGGGAATCTGGTCGACGCCCTCCCGGCGGATGCGCTGGGCGGTCGACTCGCGCTCGACGTTGTCCGCCATCTCCTCGATGCTCGCCCACGTCGTCTTCTCGTCGTCGGGGATCCCGGTGTACGCTTCCTTGACCCAGGCCTTCGAGACCGGGAGGTTTCCCTCGCGTGCCCATTCGAAGACCCGCTGTGGACCCCATCCGCGCACTTTCAGCGCCTCCCGGACGTACTCGCGGTCGAAATCCATCGCCAGTTTCCGCTTGAGTCCCTGCTTGAACAGTCGCCGAAAGTCGAGCGTGCTGGTGGGCCCGGTGCGGGTGATGTCGGTGAAGTCGCCCTCGACTTCCTCGATTACCTTCTTGCCCTTGGGTTCTAAGTCCAGGCCGAGCTCCTCGTCGAGTTCCTGGGCGAACTCCGCGGGGTCCATCTCGTAGTACTCGTGGTCGCCACCCTCCTCGCCGGGTTCACCGTCCTCGTCGCCGTCGCCGGGTTGGGGCTGACCGACCTGATCGCCTTCCTCGGCGTCTCCCTGTCCGACCCCGCCCATGTCGCGCTGGTCGTAGGCGAACTCGGGGAGGTCCACGATCTTGATCGGGATGCGAACCTCGTCGGGGCGTGACTGGCCCAAATCGCCGTACTGGATGAACTCCGCGAGGTCCTGCCGGCGCTTCTCGCCGACCTCGCGGTAGCGTTCGAGGTCGTCTCTCAGTCCCATTTGTAGCTCACCTGGCTCATGACGTGGCGGCTGGTCAACTCGGCGGAGGCCTCGCTGTAGTCGAAGAGGTCCTGCATGTTCTCGATGGTTTCCGCCTTGCGCGTGGCCGTCTCGGTGCCGCTGGGGGGGTTGGGCCACTGCCGGGGGTCGAAGTCCTCGTAGGTCCGCCGGACGTCCTCCCAGTCGTGGCTGCCCAGCACCGTCCGGATCACGGGGATCTCCTTGGGGTTGACGTCCGCGACGCGGAACTCCTCGTCGCGCTGGGTCCAGGCGTGGCGGTTCAGCGCCGTGATGATCTTCCCGGTGCGGAACTTCCGGACCTGTTCGTGAGGTTTGTCGCCCTCGTAGTCGTCCTCGGAGAACCGCCCGAGGTGTTCGACCTCGAAGACCTTCATCTTCAGCAGGTCGGGCGCGACCAGTTCGCCGCGCTCGTTCTCGATTTTCTCGCCCTGCGACCAGGCGTAGACGTGCTCGATGTACTCCTCGACGGTCGCCTCGTCGACGCGTTTCTGGCGCATCATCGCGTCGAGGACGTCCGCCTCCTGGCGCGTGAAGACGTGGTTTTTCACGGGGACGACCCGCTCTTCGAACTCCGCGGCCTCGGTGTTCGAGAACACCGGCGCGTCGGGGAGGCGGTCGGCCATCGCGTCGAGGACGTCGCGGGGCATGATGACTCCCTCGACGGGCAACTCCTCGTGGAAGCGGTCGGATTCCTCGTGGAGCAGGTCCGCGATGATGTCACGGGTGTAGGTGACCGGGATACCGTGGTCGCCGTCGGTCCCGCCGTCGTCGAAGTCGAACTCCTCGATGTCGATCCGCTCGTCGCCCTCATGGAGGTACCCGCGGTCGAACAGCATGGCCTTGTCCACCAGGTCCAGCCCGCCAGGAACGTCACTGCTGTCCAGGCGCGTCACCACGGCGTACAGCGCCGCGGCCTCGATGGTGTGGGGGGCGAGTTCGCGCTCGGTGACCGCCTGGTCGCTGTCCCGGACCGAGACCGTGATCGGTTCGCGGATCCACTCCTCGATCCGGTCCCGGGAGTCGGCGTCCCACACCTCGGTCCGGTCGGTCAGTTCCCGCCGAAGGAGTTGTGTCTCCAGCGAGAGGTTCGTCAGGTAGCCGAACTCGCGTTTGTCGAGGCGTCGCTTGAGCGCCTTCAGCGGGTCCGTGCCCTCGCGGTCGGCGTGCTGGTTCAGTTGGGCCTCCAGGTCGGGGTTCGAGATGATGATGAGCTGGGTGTCGATGTCCATCCCGATGCCCTTGTCGAGTTTGACCCGGCCCTCGTCGGGGACGTTCAACAGCTTCTGGAGGAGGTCCGCGTGCTGGGCGGCGTCCTCGACGACGGTCAGGAGCCCGTTGCCCTGCGAGAGGACGCCGTCATACGAGAAGGCCTGTGGGTTCTTGCGGCCCCGCGAGTCCAGTTCCCGGAGCATGCCGGCCATCCACGAGCCCACGAGCCGTTCCTTGGGCTGGCCCTCGTCCTCGGAGTGGAGTACGCCGATGCCACGCCCCACGTCGACGACGAAGTTCTTCACGCGGAGGTGCTCGGGGCTCGTCACCGCAGAGAACAGATCCTCGACGCCCTGGCGGCGGTACTGCTCCTCCAGGTAGTCGTAGGCCTCCCGGCAGAACGGGTCGAGGTCGCCCTCGGCGCGGACCGGGATGTGGTCGTCCAGCCGGTCGTTCAGTTCCGCGACGATGTCCGCGCGGACGTCCTCGGGGAACACCGTCAGCGGGTGGGACTGGACCGGGCTCTCGTACCAGTCGTCCTCGTCGGCCACCTCGCGGTCGCCGTAGGTCAGGCCCGCCGTCTCGCCCGCGCCGGCGACGTTCCACTCCACCGTGTACCGGCGCCCGCGGTCGGTCTTCGAGTACTCCCGGAGGCCGTTTATCAGGCACCGCTTCAACTCCG
>PXSG01000053.1:20270-40023 GCA_003023485.1 Halobacteriales archaeon SW_10_68_16 | reverse complement strand
CCCGTGCTCCGCGTCGGAAACGAGGCGGCCGCCCCACTCCTCGCAGACGTCCTCGCCACGTTCCTCGACGTCCTCGTTCTCCCGTTCGCGCGTTCGTGTCCGTTCGGCGTTGCTTTGCCGTGTCGATGATTCGCTCATGATGTTGGGGGTTGCCGGAGGAACAACGGTAATATTCCTCCCGGCTTCTCCTGTTAACTAGGGGTTAGTCCGACAAACTTATAAACCTTTTGCTTCGACTATCGTCGATGATCGCCACAACACGCGTACGTTGGCGGAGTGGTATCTGTTGACGCGGGGCGTAGGACGGGTGAGTCCACCCGCGTTTATATGATCAGAACTCGGCGTCGGTCTCCAGTGTGAGGTCGAAGGACCCGTCGGCCGGTTCGTCGTCGGGCGTCAGGTAGCCCCCGGCGAACCCGGTGTAGACCGTCCCGCCGGACAGTTCGATGTTGAACTCCGCGACCACATCGCCGTCGTTGCTGCCGGTATCACCCCGTACTTGAAGTGTGTAGGTCCCTGCTGGGACCTCGACGGAGCCCGACTCGCCGAAGGGCACGCCGTCGTAAAGCGCGTCGCCCGATTCGGCGACGGTCACGTCGACGGCGGGGGCGTCCGGCGAGGCATGCACGAGGCGCACGCGTGCAGTGTCGCTCCCGACGTCGCTGTTGTCGTCTTCGAGCACGAGGGGCCGGAACTCCGAGTCCTCGCTGGTCAGTTCGCCGACCGCCGCGATGGTGTAGTCACCCTCGCCGACCTCGACGTCACCCTCGAAGGCGACGGTGTCGGGGTCGCCCGCGGCCGTGATCTGAACTGTTCGCGAACCGGTCGGCACCGCCATGTAGTCGCTGATGGCCCGGAAGGGGACGTCCGAGAGGACCTGGTCGCCATCCACGTAGACATCCACGTTCGGTGCGTCCGGCGAGTAGTGGGCCACACGGACGTTGCCGGTCGGGCCGTCCGACGTGGGCGTCGCGGTCGGCGTCGGCGTCGGTTCGGCCGTGGGCGTCGGCGTGGAATCGTCGTCGCCGCCGTCGCCGCCCTGTGGACACCCTGCGAGTCCGATCGTCAGTGCGCTTCCAACCGTCCCGAGTACCTGGCGTCTGTTTGGTCGTGGCATTGCGTACGGTGCTGGGAATAGACAGATTGTATATATTTTCCCAATAATGACCATTCTCCGACCCAAATTCGGCCCAAAAAGTGAGCATCGCACGCTTCTGACACCGAGAGGAATGGCACAATGGTGCGCAAGGAGGTCGACAGCGGGACGGTCAGTCCCAGGTGATCCACAGGAGGAAGACGATGGCGGCGGATTCGAGTACCTGGACGAACATCATGGCCTTGCCAGCGACCGGGTCGGCCTGCGCGAGGTAGTCCGCGACCTGGCTGTTGATGACGTAGTAGTTGAACGTCAGGAGGTTCTCCGCGAGCAACATCGCCCCGAACACCGAGAACCCGAGCGTGTGCTTGGAGCGAAACTCCAGGTAGTTTTGGACCCAGATGGCCAGGAGGGCGAGCAACAGCACGATGTTGAGCACCGTCGCGGCACTCGCTGCATTCAGCCAGATGCCCATCTGTACCACCGTAGGGTTCTGTATCGAATATATTCTTTCCCAAATTGGACCATAATCAGTCGACCTCCTCGATGATCTCCTCGACGGTCTCCCAGTTGTGTCGCACCCGGTCGGTCGGCAGGTAGACGGCGCCGTAGTCGTCGCCGCTGTCCGTGACGATGTCGTTGTCCGAGAGGACGTCCAGGTGGTGGCGCACGGTCTTGTAATCGAGGTCCAGGTCGATTCGCGTTACGGGGTCGCTCGTCGAGCGCCCGGAGGATGCGCACGCGGTTTTTCCCCCCGCGCGTCCCCGTCAGCACGTACCAGAGGACTGCCTCCATCAGTGCGACCCAACACCGGGAGACATTTTAATAGCATCGGCATACCACGGATTTCCCGTCACCACCGCCCGTCCGGATGGTTAGATGGTAAACAGGTGACCCTCCTCGGGGACATCGAACAATCCCACGCGAGCGCCAGCGTCCAGCCACCCGTGGCCGTACGCGAAGGCCGCCAGCGCGTTGACTGGGTCGTCCTCATCGCGGAAGTGCCGGCCGTCTTCCAGATACGAGCGGGCCATCTCCACACACTCGGCCGCGGCGTCGGCCATTGGCGCTCCCTCGGGTGGTGCGATCTCGGCTGTCTCGACTGCCTGCGCGAGCATCTCCTCGTACTGGTCGGTCTTCTCCTCCAGGTCGGCCATACCTGGGAGTGGGCCGCCTCCTACATCTGTCGTTCGGGACGAACACGTTTGGACGAACACGTTTGTGCGTGCGTTTAACACACCCGCGGTCGGTCAGCGAGATACTCATACTGCCGGCTATAACTACGAGAAGATATTCGACCCGAGGGGAGTCGAAATTGCTCACGTGCGTATAGCCGGTAGTATCAGTGAACACCTCCGCGAGAAATAAAGCGTTTCGGGGGCGTGTGCGGCCCACGGCCCGATGGCACAATCTACAAACCCTCCGGTGACCAACTCCCGTGTATGACGGACGACGCTGTCGAGCACCGGCGACTCGTCATCGCCGGGTCGGGCATCGCGGGGCTGACTGGAGCCATCTACGCCGCACGGTCGAACAACGAGCCACTCGTCCTGGAGGGTGACGAACCGGGCGGCCAGCTGACGCTCACGACGGACGTCGCGAACTACCCGGGCTTCCCGGACGGCATCGGCGGGCCGGAACTGGTCGGGAAGATGAAAGACCAGGCCACCCAGTTCGGCGCCGAAATCGACCACGGCATCGTCGTGGACGTCCGCCCCACCGACGAGGGGCCGGGCGACCACGCCGGCCCGTTCGAGGTCGAAATGAAGAACGGCGACCGGTACACCTGTGACGCCTTCATCGCCGCCTCCGGGGCGAGCGCACGGACACTCGGCGTCCCGGGCGAGGACGACCTGATGGGCTATGGCGTCTCGACGTGTGCCACCTGCGACGGCGCGTTCTTCCGGGGCGAGGACATGCTCGTCGTCGGCGGCGGCGACGCCGCCATGGAGGAGGCCACCTTCCTCACGAAGTTCGCCGACACCGTCTACATCGCCCACCGCCGCGAGGACTTCCGCGCCGAGGACTACTGGGTCGACCGCGTCGGGGAGAAAGTCGAGGCCGGCGACATCGAGATCATGCGCAACACCGAACTCCTCGAAATCCACGGGTCGGCCGAGGACGGTGTCGACCACGTCGTCCTGGCACAGAACGACGCGGGCTACCCAAAGGAGAACCTCGAGGACCCTGACACCGAGACGTTCGAGTTCGATGTCGGCGCGGTTTTCCTCGCCATCGGGCACACTCCAAACACCGACTACCTGGAGGACACGGGCGTCGAGATGGACGAGGCCGGCTACGTCGAGGCCCGTGGCGGCGAGGGTGGCGGCCAGACGAAGACCGCAGTCCCCGGTATCTTCGGGGCCGGCGACGTCGTCGACTTCCACTACCAGCAGGCCGTCACCGCCGGCGGGATGGGCTGCAAGGCCGCGATGGACGCAGACGAGTACCTCGAAGGGATTCCGGCCGGGACGGCGACGTCGGCGGACGCAACACCCGCCGAATCCGACGATTGAGGACCGCAGCGGGCCGGGAAGGTCGTTCGGGCCTCGCACACAGGTCCACAGACGCTTTAGGTGGTGGTCGCCAACCCGGAGTCATGACAGACGAGACAGTCACTGTGACGCTGACATCGAACGGGGACAGCGACGAGATCGAGGTACCCGTCGCCATCGCGGACCTGCTCGCCGAGGGCGACGAGTCGGTGACGACGGTCGTCGGTGACCTCGCGTTGTTGGGGTTCGCCCAGCAGGCCCACGGCATCGTCCACCACAGCCAGGGCGACGTCGACGAGGAGCTGCAGGCCGCCGAACAGTTGACGCTCGACCTCTTCGAGGAACGGTTCGGGCAGAGCTACGCCGAAGTCACGGGCCACTCCCACTGACCTCGTAAGCGAGGACGACGCCCTCGTCTGTGTGGTCGACGTCCGAGAGTTCGAGTTCCGGAAAGTCCGCAGTGAACCCCTCGCCGTCGGCCAGCGTCGGCGCCTCGCGGCCGCCGATGACGACGGGACCGACGTACACCGAGAGCCGGTCGACCAGCCCCGACTCGAACAGCGAGAAGATGAGTTCGCCCCCGCCCTCGACCATGAGGCGCTCGACGCCGTCGGATTCGAGGTGTGCAAGCGCGTCCGGGAGGTCGACGCGGTCCTCGCCGGCGACGATGACGGTGGCGCCGGCGTTCTCCATCTGTGAGACGAAGTCCGTCGGTGCGGCCTCGCTGACCAGGAGGTAGCTCTCGGCGGCCTCGTCGAGGACGGCAGCGTCGGGCGGCGTGCGGATCCGCGAGTCGGCCACCACCCTCGCTGGGTTGGCCGGTTCGCCGCGCTCGGTGCGCTGTTCCTGCAGGGCGGGGTCGTCGACGGTGAGGCCCGGGTCGTCCGCGAGGACGGTCCCCACCCCGACCATCACGGCGTCGCTCTCGGCGCGCAGACGGTCGACCCGCTCGAAATCTTCCGGGCCGCTGATCGCGACCTGTTCGCGCTCGTGGGTCGAGAGCTTCCCGTCCGCGCTCATCGCTGCGTTGACGATGACGCGCATGAACACGTCTCGTTCGACTTCCCACATGGGTGTTGGGGTGTGTGCTCCGGTCCGTGCATACCCACAGCGGGATCTGGACTGGTATTCCCGATATCGCTATCCGTATTAGACGGGAATCCCATCGGGGACCATGGAAGAGCACAACGTCCTCGGGGGCGAACTCGAACCCTGCAGCGAGGACCCGGTGACGGGCTACCTGCGCGACGGCTGCTGTCGACACCTCGCGGAGGACCGCGGCCGTCACGAGGTCTGTGCCGTGATGACCGAGGAGTTCCTCCAGTTCAGCAAGGCACGCGGCAACGACCTGATAACGCCACGTCCGGAGTTCGATTTCCCGGGACTGGAACCCGGCGACAGGTGGTGTCTCTGTCTCGGACGCTGGGTCGAAGCCGCCGAGGCCGACCTCGCACCGCCGGTCGTCCTCGAAGCGACCAACGAGGCCGTCCTCGAGGACGTGCTGTTCTCGACGCTGAACGAACACGAGTACGACCCGTCCGCCGGGACGGAGTAGACGCGAACCCGCGTCGTCAGCCGAGGCGCTCGCAGACCCGCTCGTGCAGGCGCTCGCGGGTGCGGTGGCTCGACTCGGCGTCCGTGCGGACCTCGATGACCTGCGTTCCCCCGGCACCGACAGGGTCCTCGACAGCGTCGACGAACGCGGACCGACCGTCGACGCGCCGGAACGACAGGCCGTAGAGATCGCCCGTGGGTTCGAAATCGAGTCCGTGTGGCGTCACGAAGTGGTCGGTGAAGGGCGGATCGAACTCCTCGATGGGGAGCATGTGGAAGATGCCGCCGCCGTCGTTGTTGACGAGCACCACTGTCGCGTCGACGCCACACCGCTCCAGCGCGAGCAGGCCGTTCATGTCGTGGTAGTACGCCAGGTCACCAGTGACGAGCACGAGCGGGTCCCCGGTCGCGGACAGTTCGAGACGAACAGCGTCGCCGGGTCCGGCAGGCTCCGTGCGACGTCGTGGAGTATCGCCCCCTCGAAGAACGACTCCCGGCAGGCGTCCGCGACCACCGACCAGTACTCGCGTTCGGCACCGACGAAGCGGTCGCGCCACTCCTGGCAGTCGACACTGCTCACCGCCGTGGCGAGGCGTTCCAGCAGCCGGGTGGGATCAGCGACGAGGCGGTCCATGGCGGTGAACTCGGCCTCGCGCCACCCGGCCGCCGGGTCGACCAGGAACTGTCGGGCGTCGGACTCCCGGAGGTACGTCCGGAGGACTTTCGAGGTGGGTGAGGCGCCAACGCGGAGCACGACGTCGGGCTCGGGCCACCCGTCGGCGTCGAGATACGAGTCGTAGCCTCCACAGACCGGCAGGTCCGGGACGTGCGAACCGAACCGGTGGCCAGAGAGCGGGTCCGAAAGCACCGGGAACCCGGTCGCGGCGACGAATGCCTCGAGCGCGTCGGGATCGGGGCCGGGCACGGTCGGATCCGCGGGGCCACAGACGACCAGTCCACGGTCGGCGGCCTCGACGGCGTCGGCGAGAGCGGAGACGTCCGCCGAGTCGGGGTCGAGCCGTCCGGCCGCGGTCCGCACGAACGGCCCTTCGCGTCCACCGACGCCGAGGGGGCTCACGTCGGGGAGCGACTCGGGGACGTCTCCCGGGACGGGCGTCGGTTCGAGTGGCTTCCTGAACGGGACGTTCAGGTGGACCGGCCCGGCCGGCGTCCCCGTGGTTTCGGCGACGGCCCGGTCGGCGGTGACCCGCAGCGAGCGGAGTTTCCGCGGTTCCGGTTCGGGTTCGGGGAGAGTACGGTACCAGCGGACGGCGTCGCCGTAGAGTTTCTCCTGGTCGGTGGTCTGGTTGGCGCCGCTGTCGTGGAGTTCCGGCGGGCGGTCGGCCGTCAGCACGAGCAGGGGCACCCGGCCCTCGCTGGCCTCCAGCACGGCGGGGTGGAAGTTCGCCGCCGCGGTGCCGGAGGTACAGACCACGGCCGTCGGCTGGCCGGTCCGCCGGCCGCGCCCGAGCGCGAAGAACGCCCCCGAGCGTTCGTCCAGATGCGAGTAGACAGTCACGTCGGGGTGCTCGGCGAAGGCGACCGTCAACGGCGTCGACCGACTCCCCGGCGAGATACAGGCGGCCTCAAGGCCGGCAGCGGCGAGTTCGTCGACGAGAATCTCGGCCCACAGCGTGTTGCGGTTGGGCGCCGTCATTCGAGCACGTCGCGCATCGGGCCGTACTTCAGTTGCAGTTCGTCCCACTCGACGTCGGGATCGCTGTCGGCGACGATTCCGGCGCCCGCAAAGAGCGTCGCGGTGCGCTCGCGGGCCAGTGCCGACCGGATCGCCACCGCAAACGTGCCGTCCCCGTCGGCGTCGAACCAGCCAACCGGCGCGGCGTACCACCCGCGGTCGAACGTCTCCGTCTCGCGGATGGTCCGCAGGGCCGCGTCGGGTGGCAGTCCACCCACCGCGGGCGTGGGGTGCAACGCCTCGACAAGCGAGAGGACGTGTTCGTCGCCGGCCAGTTCCGCACGGACCGGCGTCTGGAGGTGCTGGACCGTGGCGAGTTTCCGGACGGTCCGGGCCCCGGTCCGGACCGCCGTGGCCACCCGGGCGAGCTGGTCGCGGATGGCGTCGACGACCAGTTCGTGTTCGTGGACGTCCTTCTCGCTGTCGCGCAACTCGGCGGCGAGCCACTCGTCCTCGTCGGTGGTCTCGCCCCGCCCCGTCGAGCCGGCCAGTGCCTCCGTGCTGACCGTGCGGTCCTGCAAGGTCACCAGCCGCTCGGGCGTGGCCCCGAAGAACGTGTTGCCCCCCTCGGGCTCGAACAGGAAACGATAACAGCCGGGGTAGACCTCGCTCAAGTCCGTCAGCGCGTCAGGGACGTCGACGGCTCCCCGGAGATCGGCGCGCAGTTCCTGTGCGAGGACGACCTTCTGGAGGTCCCCCGCCCGTATCTTCCGGACGGCGTCGGCCACCTGCGTCCGCCAGCCCTCGCGGGATGGTGTGGGGTGTTCCCGGCTGATCCCGGGCGTCCCCGACCGGACGAGTTCGGGAATGGTCGACAGTCGCCGCTCCCAGCGATCGAGGCGCTCGTGGACGCGTCGGTCGGCGTCCCTGCCGGTCGCGGCAGCTGTCAGCCAGGCACCGTCGGCCGTCAACGAGAGTTGCAGTTCCGGGAGCACGAACGCCGCGCCGGGAAACCCGGTCCAGGTCTCGCCGGCCGGCGGGTCCGTGTGGTCCTCGTGAAACGCGAACCCGCCGTACAGCCGCGGGCGAGCACCGTCCGGGAGCGACTCCGCGTCGATCCCGTCGAACAGCGACCCTGCCGTCCCCCGGACTCTCTCGAAGCGGTCGGGGCCGTCCGCCACGACCGTCGCCGCGTCCCCCGCGGCGGCGATCGTCGTCGTGGCGTCGCTCCAGGCAAAGCGCGGCGTCCCGGCCGCCGCCAGGACCGACCGGATCGGCGCGTCGTCCACCTCGCGCCCCCTGACGACGCCAGTCGCTGGCGGCCCCTGGCGTCGGCCGTCACCACGCGCTCGCTCCATCTGTCTCCCTTTAGGAGTCCGGGCCTTTGAGCCTGACTATACGGGCGATTCCGCGCTGTCGCCCGGGTGGTCGCGGTGGCCACCAAATATTGGATTTATAACTAATGTAGTGGAAACGAAAAATAAAAAACGGTTTGAGGAAACATCGGTTTTCGCTATCTGAGTGAAATTCTTACGAGCGGTAACAGTCCCCGTCAGGTTTAAATACCCCTCAGTCGAACCGTCCAACGTTGAGATGCCAAAGGTAGAGATTACGATTCCGGAACATCTGGAGATGCAGATCGCCCAGATGGTCGAGCAGGACGAATTTCTCAACCGCGAGGAGGCGATCGAGGAACTTCTCTCGACGGGACTGAAAGCCTACAAGACGAGCGGGCCCGTCGACGACGAGGAGGAACCGGGGTTCGAGGACGACGGGATGATGGGTCACGACGACGAATACGTCTTCTAATATAGCCGGGCGTTGGTGGTAGTTCGTCCCAGGCAACCCTTAAGCCGGTACCGTCCCAATTTCGGGTATGCACAAGGACGAACTCCTGGAGTTGCACGAACAGATGGTCACGATCATGGAGTACTTCAGGGGACTCGAACAGGTCGACCCCGAACTCTTCGACCCCTACGAGGAACTCGACGTCACGCCCGCGGACGTCCACAAATCGAAAAGCGAGCACAAACACGCCGTGTTCGTCCTGGGCAACGCCCTCGCGAACGCGATGAGCGAGGACGAATTCTCGGACGCCGGCCGCGTGGGCAAGCGGATGAAGGAACTCGCCGAGGACGCCGAGAGCAAACTGTAACCCCCCGCTCGCGCTTTTTGCACGGCTCTTACCGAAGATAGTGACACAGTCGTATCCGGGTTCTGTGAGGACGTGCCGTGTACCGTGACCCTCCTGATAGGTCCGACCGGTCGGGGCGGTCCCCGGTGATTTAGAACAGGTGCCGTTCGACTGCACCACGGATTCGCCCCGGTTGGCTCTCGCCGTAGACAACCAGCGTTCCGTGTTTATTCTCGACCATTGTTGGGTTTACGCGACCGAGCAGTCGGTCCGTGAGACTGCGTTGGACGCCACTCACGACGAGGACATCGGAAGCACGGGCTGCACGTTCGATGGCGGTATCGGTCCCCGACTCGATAATTCGCGTCTCGACCGGAGCCTCACATAACTCTACCAGCTCGGAGAAATAATCTTCAATCGTGTTTCGGCGGCTTTCCGGGGTATCCGCAGCTATCGGGAAATAGAACGTGAGCGTCCCATCGACCGCCGTGGCGAGTGCATCCGCCAGTCCGACCTTCGTCGGATCGAACGGCCCTTCATCAGTAATGACTCCGATGTGCTCGACAGTATCGTGGCCGAGGTTCGAGACCTCGATGACGTCGCAGGGGGCATGGTCTTCGATCCACCCCGCGTCACTTCCCAGCAGAGGCTTCGACCCGGTGGAGCGCTCAATAATCAGCGTGTCTGCTTTGACGTTCGCCGCGTAGTTGACAATCGCGTGTCGGCTGTCGTGGCTGACAATCTCGCCATAGCGAATCGGTATCGCCGAGTCCGTTGCCCGATCGGCTAGCCGTTCCTCGAACGAGGCCAGGTCAATCAGCGACCGTTCGACAGCAGGCGATGTTCGCTCAGTGACCGCAACCAGTACCTCGTCGCCGTTCGTTTCGACTTGGGACTCGGTCTGTTCGACCACATCTCGACCGATACTCCGACGGAAAGCGTCGGTCATCGCACCCTCCCGATCGACGCCACCCCGCCGGTACACGAAGAGATAGTACCAGACCATCGAGCCGACCGTGATAACTACGGCCCCGACAAGTGGCACAAACCCGATGTAGCGCAACAGGACGATGCCGCCGACGATGCCAACCAGTTGGGGGAACGGATAGAGCGGTGACTCGAAACTTGGCTCGTACGCTTCGATCGACCCCTGGCGGAAGGCAATAACAGCGACGTTGATGAGAATGAACACCAGAATTTTGAACGCGCTGGCGAGTTTGGCGATGTCGTCGATGGGGACGAACGCGATGAGGACGAGTAACACTCCACCAGTGATGGTAATGGCGTTGACCGGCGTCTCGAACCGGTCGCTGACGTTCTCGAAGACATCGGGAGCGAGGCCGTCGCGGCTCATCGCAAATGGATACCGTGAGGAGGAGAGGATACCCGCGTTGGCGGTGCTAATCAACGCGAGGAGCGCTGCAATGATGACAGCACCGACGCCGATTGCGGGCAGCGCGTTCTGGGCTGCGATCTGCATCGGGGTTTCCGTGTCGGTCAGTGCGGCCCGGTCGGCGACGCCGACCATGACCGTCACGATGGCGACGTAGATGCCAGCAGTGATGACGAGCGACCCGAGCATGCCCAGCGGAAGGTTCCGGTCGGGGTTCTCGACTTCCTCGGCGACGCTGGCGACCTTCGTGACACCGGCATAGGAGACGAAGACGAATCCGGTCGCACCCAGGATGCCCTCGATTCCGCTGTCGAAAAAGCCCTCGAAGCGGGCATTCTCGACGCTGGGCGTCCCGGCCACGATGAACCAGACCATCACGGCCAGCATGACGGCAACGATGGCGATTTGCATCCGGCCGGTCTGTTTCGCGCCAACGATGTTCAAGACGATTAGCACGGCTGCGACCGTCAGCGCGACTGGGGTCACGGGTAAGTCGAACAACAACACCAGGTACGGTGCGCCGCCGACGAGCGCCAACGCCCCTTTGAATGTCAGCGAGAACCACGTGCCGACACCGGCGATCGTCCCGAACAGTGGTCCCATCGCTCGCTCGATATAGAGATACGTCCCGCCGGCCTCAGGCATCGCCGTCGCCATCTCCGACTTGCTCAATGCCGCAGGCAACACCAGCACGCCGGCAAGAAAGTACGCGAACACGACGGCTGGCCCGGCCATTTTCATCGCCAACCCCGGGAGGATGAAGATACCGCTTCCGACCATCGCACCGATGCTGATAGCCATAACGGCGAGGAGTCCGAGGTCGCGTTCGAGTTCTTTTGTCATGACAACTCCTGGTTGCGCCACCGATCCGCACGCACCGTGTTCAGGCACCGATGCTCCGCCACCAAACGACCGGTTCACCCGTATCGGTCACAGATGTACTCAGAGAGAAGCTGAGGGATGTCGATATGATCTACGCCAGTACCTTCGAAGGCCGGTTCGTTAGCCGGATTCGAGATATCCGCGAGGACCTCACGCGGGTCGAGTTCACACCGGATGAGGTATCCCAGCAGTAATGTCTCCGAGTCCGAGCCGATAACGACGACAAGATCAATATCAGTGGTTTCTGAGGCGAGGGCTCGGACGTCCTGTGCACCCGATAATTTGCGATGGATCGAGTTCACCTCGTCTGCGACGGCGGACGGTTTGGGTTCGGAGACGAATGTCACTGATTGATTGCCCTCACTAAGATACTCGGCAACGGCGAGACCAACGTCATCGCCGCCAATCACGAGGATGTTCCGTGCCGCTTTGTGAGAGTCATCGCGCGAATTCTGGCGAATCGTGTGCATGAAATGGATTCTGATATCGGACTTCGAGAACAGATAAATTCCGATAGGGAATAAAACAATCGATATATTTCTGATTTCGAAGTCAGATAGGGGTAGGTTGCGAAACGTAAATTCAGTAACTTGCAACGAGTCAGACCCAACACTCACTCCGAGGTCGATTGCGAGGAGGTACCACAGCGGTCGAATTTGTGAAATTGGCTGTCGTGATCGTTGCGGATGATATCCTCGTCGTTGATGTGCACCCCGAGATCGTTGAGGTCACTTGTGATTCGGCTGAGATCGTCTCCGTCGGTCCCAACCACCTCCACCAGCAAGTTTTGGTCACCAGTCATAATCTCCTGTACGTTGACCACACCAGGAATATCTGCGGCCTCCTTTGCGATGTCTTCTCGTCTTTCGATGGGGGCCGTACAGAGTACCATCGTGTGTAACTGATAGCCGACGATCTCGTAATTGACGTCTAAACGGTACCCGTCGATCACACCAGATTCTTCGAGTTTGTCAATCCGGTTTCTCACCGTTCGTGCCGACACGTCGAGTCGTTCGGCGATCGTACTTGCGGACATTCGTCGAGCATCCTCCTGAAGCGAGTAGAGGATGCAACGATCGATATAGTCTAGGTCAACCGTCTCCATATCACCATATCAGACACAGCCAGTAAGAACGTTCCGTCAAACCAATTCTCACCAGCGTGCAGTCTCAGTACTCGCGCTCGATGAGGTAGTCGGCGATTCCATCGAGGAGCCGCCTGGGTTCGTTGTCGGGCAGGACCTCGAGGCGGTCCTTGCCGCTCGCGACGAACTCGCGGGCGGTCTCGCGGGCGTACTCGATGCTGTCTGCCGCCTCCAGGCGCTCGACGGCCGCCTCGATTTCCGTCTCGGTGACGTCCTCGGCCGAGTCGGCAGTCACGAGGCCCTCGACGTCGACGCCCTGCTGGCGGGCGTGGACGGTCACGAGCGTCTGCTTGTCCTCGACGAGGTCGCTGCCGCGCTGTTTGCCGAGTTTCTCCGTCGGCGTCGTCAGGTCGAGCAGGTCGTCCTGGATCTGGAAGGCACGGCCGACGTCCAGTCCGTACCCGTACAGCGGTTCGACGGCTTCGTCGTGACCCAGCAACACAGCGGGAATCGAGGCCGACGCCGCGTAGAGGACCGCCGTTTTGAGTTCGACCATCTCGAGGTACTCCTCGGGGGTGACCGCCCGGCGTTCCTCGTAGCCGATGTCGAGTGACTGGCCCTCACAGATCTTGGTACAGGTCCGGGCGAGTCGGGAGAGCGCCCGCACCGACCGGTCGGGAGCGGCGCCGGTCGCGAGCATCTTCTCGAAGGCCTTCGAGTAGAGGGTGTCGCCGGCGAGGATGGCCGTCGAGAGGCCGTAGGCTTCGTGGACCGCCGGCACCCCCCGCCGGACCTCGTCGTCGTCCATGATGTCGTCGTGGATCAGCGTGAACGACTGGATGATCTCGACGCTCACGGCGGCAGTCAGTACGTCCACGGGGGTACCGTCGGCCGCCGGGAACTCCCGGTAGTCCGTCGAGAGGGGCGCCACGTCGGCGAGTGCCTCCGCGACCAGCAACAACATCGTGGGCCGGAGGCGCTTGCCGCCGGCTTTCAGCAGGTACCGCGAGGCCTCGTAGAGCTGTTCGGGGTCGGCCATCGGGAGGTCCACCTCGATGGCGTCGTTAACGACCGCTCGCCGGTCGGCGATCGCCGCCTCGACGGCCTCCTGGCGACCCATCGTCACTCGACCAGCGAGATCATGTTCCCGTTGCGCGTCACGTGCAGGTCACGACCCACCGTGTATCCCTGGTTCTCCGCCAGGTCGACGTAGGGCGCGTACCCGCTCATGTTCTGGTGGGCCGGAATCACGTTCTGGGGCTGGAGCGCGTCGAGCATCTCGTAGTGACCCTCGCGGTTGAGGTGGCCCGAGACGTGGACCTCGTCGTAGATGCGCGCGCCCTGCATCCCGAGGAGGCGCTCGGCCTGGTAGCGCTGGCCCTCGTTGGTGGGTTCGGGGATGACCCGCGCCGAAAAGATGACCTTGTCGCCGTTGTCGAGTTCGTAGGGCGTCTCGCCACGACCCATCCGGGTCAGCATCGCGCGCGGTTCGCCCTGGTGGCCCGTCACGATGGGCAGGAACTTCTCCTTGCCCTCGTTCATGATGCGCTTGAACGTCCGGTCGACGGACTTGCGGTGGCCGTACATCCCCAGGTCCTCGGGGAACTCCACGAAGTCCAGTCGCTCGGCGGTCCCGGAATATTTCTCCATCGACCGGCCCAGGAGCACGGGCTTGCGCCCGATGTCGTCGGCGAACTCGACGAGCGAGGTCACGCGGGCGATGTGCGAGGAGAACGTCGTCGCGACGATGCCGCCGTCGTAGTCCTCCATGCTGTAGATGACGTCCTTGAGGTGCCGGCGCGCGACGGCCTCGCTGGGCGTGCGGCCCTTCTTGGCGGCGTTCGTACAGTCCTCGATGTAACAGAGCACGCCGTTGTCCTCGCGCCCGATCTCCCGGAAGCGGTCCATGTCGATGGGGTCGCCGACGACCGGCGTGTGGTCGATGCGCTTGTCCAGCCCGTAGACGATGGCCCCCTCGGGGGTGTGCAACACGGGGTTGATGGCGTCGATGATGGAGTGGGTGACGTTGACGAACTCCAGTTCGGTGCGGTCGCCGATGGACATCGTCCCGCCGGCCTCCATCTTCACGAGGTCGTTCTGGACGCCGAACTTCTCCTCGCCCTGGATCTGCTGTTTGACCAGTTCGATAGTGAACGGCGTCGCCACGATGGGCGCGTCGTAACGGTGGGCCAGTTTCGAGATGGCGCCGATGTGGTCGAGGTGACCGTGTGTCGGCACGATGGCCTTGACGTCGCCCTGGAGGTCGGACATGACGCGGTCGTCGGGGATCGCGCCCATGTCGATCAGGTCGAGCGAGTGCATCCGCTCGGTTTCGACGTTGTCGTGGATCAGTACCTTCGAGAGGTTCAGCCCCATGTCGAAGACGACCACGTCGTCTCCGGCCCGCACGGCGGTCATCTGGCGGCCGACCTCCTCGTAGCCTCCGATTGTCGCAAGTTCGATTTCCATTGTATCACGCCGAGGCAGCCGCCCCTGGGGAGCGTCGCTGGCCGGCAGGCGCGCGAGCGCCGCGGGAAAGAGTCAGGAGGCCGGGTGGCTCGGATGCCACGTCCCCGGGGGCCACTTCGCCGGCCGTCGCGCCGCGTCCCTCGGACGGCCGTGTGCTCGGATACCTCCCGCTTGCATGCCTGGCGATAAAAAGTGTGCGCTTCTACTCCTCGCCCCTGTCCGCCAGCGGGTCGTCCGACCCCGGATTCTCGGACACGACGGGGCCGGCGTCGCCCGTGGCCGGTCCCTCCGACGCCCCCACGCCGCCGTTCGGGTCCTCGGGAGCGTCCGGTTTCGACTCCCCCTCGTGGGTGTCGCCCTCCGAACCGAACGCGATTTCGGCCGGACTGGGCGCCGGTCGCTGCGTGTCTTCCGGTGACGCGTCACCCTCGATCGGCGTCGTTTCCGACTCCGTCGCTGCTCCGGTGTCACCCGTCTCGGGTTCCGGCGCTGAATCGTCGAACCACTCCTCGGCATCCGTCTCCCCGTCCACGCGGTCGGATGCACCGGGCGACGAGCGGTCGTCTGCCACGGTGTCGTCTGCCCCGCCCGCGGTCGGGGATGGGGGCTCCGGTGCGCCGTGGGCGACCCCTGTCGCGACCGCGTCTGCGACGAGCTTGTGGACGAACGCCACCAGTCCGACCAGCACGGCCAGGGCGCCGACTGACGCGAGGGCGACACCGCCGACTCGACGGGCGGTACTCACGGAAGCGGCGAGGTCGAGACGAGCGGGGACCGCGAGCGCCGCGCCGCCGACGACCGCGGCGCCACCGACGAGGAGGATCACCAGCAGGAATCCGACCAGTTTCCCCCCGTGCCTGAGACTGTCGACGAAACGGGCGGCTGTCATGTCGACCGCTAACGCCAGGCCGTGGAAATAGGTTGCGGCCCCGGCTCCGGTCAGGAGTCCCCGCCCACCACGGTTCCTGTGGCGTCGCCAGCGAGAAACGCGGGCAGGTCGGCGAGGCCGAACACGTGTGCCGGCGCGGGCAGCGCCAGCAGCGTCCGGACTTTCCCCGCCATCCCGCCCGTGACGTCCGTCGCGTCGCTGTCTCCCAGCGCCGCCACGTCGGACAGCGCATCGACACGCCGGATCACGTTCCCGTCGGCGTCCAGCACGCCGGGCACCGTCGAACAGAGTCCCACGCGGTCGGCCGCGAGCGAGCGCGCCAGCGACGCGACGATCTCGTCACCGCTGAGGATGGTTCCTCCCCGCCCCTCGTGGACGACGACGTCGCCATGGAGCACCGGCACGAACCCCTCATCGAGCATGACCGGGACACTCCCCGTCGGCAGATGGAGGCTCCCGCTCTCGTCAGCGCGACCGGTCTCTGCGTCGGTAGCGCCGTGGTGTGCGAGCGAGAGCGGCCGCACGGGCAACGCGTCGACACCGCGCTCGTGGAGGGCGTCGACGACCGCGGCGTTCAGTTCGCCCATGGCAGCGTGGATGTCCGCGAGCGCCTGCGCGTCTCGGGTTCCCGCAGTGTCGGTGACCCCGTGCCTGTCGGCGTGGTGGTGGCCGAAACTCCCGCCGCCGTGGACGACGACGAGTCCGCCCGGGTCGACGGTCCCGCCGGCCAGTGCCCCGGCGATGGCGTCGGCCGCGCGACCGAGTGCCTCCTCGTCGACGGTTTCGGGGACGTCCTTCTCGGTGACGACGCTCCCACCGAGTTTGAGGACGACGGTCATTCTTCGACGCGGACGCCGTCGGTGTCCAGTTCCGCGCGGAACGCCTCTTCACAGCCCGGCGTGTACTCCAGGGCACTCGACGTCTCGTCGGTCTCGTCGAGCGCGACGATACAGCCGCCACCGCCGGCACCGGTGAGTTTGGCACCCAGCGCGCCCGCGTCGCGGGCGGCCCAGACCATCGCGTCCAGCGAGCGCGAGGAGACGCCCAGCGCCGCCAGCAGGCCGTGGTTGAAGTTCATCAACCGTCCGATCTCCCCGATTTCCTCCTCGGCGAGGGCGTCCTCCCCGCGACGGACGATATCGCCGATGGCCCGCACGGTGTCGGCGGCGAAGTCGTAGGACTCCTTCAGGTCGCGCACGCCCGCCACGAGCGCGCCCGTGTCGCCCGCGCAGCCGTCGTATCCGAGGACGAACGGCAGGTCCGGCGCGGGCAGCGTCCGGCAGTCGTCGCCCTCGACGCGGACGGCCCCGCCCATCGTCGAGCAGAAGGTATCGGCCCGCGAGGCCTGGCCGTCCTGGACCGTATGCTCGACGCGGTAGGCGCGCTCGGCCAGCTCCTCGCGGGACAACTCGGCGCCCAGTTCCCGCGTCGCGGCGTCGATGGCCGCCACGACGACTGCCGCAGAGGAGCCGATGCCCGCACCGAGGGGGATCGTGCTGTCGACGGTGACGTCGAAGCCCGCCCGTGGCTGGCCGGCGGCGTCGCGGGCCTGTTCGATGGCCTCGTTGACGTAGCCGACGCCGGCCTCGACCAGCGAGTCCGGGACGTCCACGTCGGGCCGGCCCGCGACGTCGCCGTCGTACTCCACGGTGAATCCGTCGAGGGTGAGGTCGCCGGCGTGGACGCGAATCCCCTCGGCGCGCTCTTCGACCGTGACGCGTGCCCGCAACTCGATCGCACACGGGACCGCGGGTTCCCCGTAGACGACCGCGTGTTCCCCGAACAGGTAGACCTTCCCTGGCGCACTCGAGGTGACCATGTTCTCCCGTGTGCCGGCGAGCACCCTGTAGGTATCGGTCGTCTCGCTCCGTCCCTCCTTTGATGGGTGTCGGACCCCAACGGAAAACACGATGGACCGCATCGAACCAGGGCTCTACCTCGGCGACATCCGGGACGCCGGCGATCACGCCGCCCGGTCGCGAACCCGCATCCCCACCTCCGCCAGCAGGCCGAACGGTACCTCAGCACGCGAATCTGATTTTCGATTGTCATTCTGTTTGCCGGTCGGTGTCCCCGAAACGGGGCACTCCATCAATCACCAAATATACAAACACCTACCGAGTACGAGGGAACATGGTCACGCGACGAGAGCTACTCGGTGCGACGGCAGCGGGGGTCACAGTGGGGGCAGCCGGGTGTAGTGCGATCCCGTTCCTGGGAAACGAACCCCTGGAGTTCGAGGCGACCCGTGCGACCGTGCCAGCCTCGACACGCGAGGAGACGGGCTACGAGGAAAAGGAGGTCGCCCAGGACGTCATCGAACGCACGTTCGAGGTGGCCGGACAGAGCCAGGACGTCGTCGTGACGAACTGGCAGGCGGAGTGCGACAAGGCCATCGACGTCGGTGATCTCGTCGAACAGGACCTCCCCACCGACGAGAGCGCCCGGGCAGCCATCTTCACGGTCCTCTCGACTCCCCAGGTGTCGGTGCTGGGGCGGAGTTTCAATCCCGTCGAGGATATGGACAGTCGCGAACTCGCCCAGCAGGTCCAGGACAACTACGATGGGATGGAGGACATCGAACAGGTCGGCGAAGACGGCGCGCTCGTCGCCGGCCAGGAGACGACTGCGGGGGAGTTCAGCACCGAGGCACAGCTCGCCGAGACCGACAGGACCGTCGAACTGGCGATGCACATCACCGAGGCCGTCGAGGTGGGCGAGGACTTCGTCGTCGCCGTCGGCGCCTACCCGCGCCCGGTCCGGGAGGTCGAACGCGACAACGTCTTCGCGATGATGGAAGCGGTCGAACACGAAGGCGGCGAGTAACCACCCCCAGCCAGGGTTTCGTCGCTACGCTGCCGTCCCGACGTCGGTATCCGTCCGGATATAGTTGCCCAGCCACCCGCCCAGCGCGCTCAGGCCGACGGTGTAGGTGACGGCGAAGACCCCGAGGAACACGAGCGCGACGAGGCCGAATCCACCCATCATGCGGCCGGGGCCCATCGCTCCGAGGAAAAAGAAGGCGAAGAAGTTCGCGATCAGGAACATCACCAGAAACAGCGGGACGAGTGCGATGGTACCCGAGACGGCGCCGACCCGGAGGCCGTCCGAGCGGTCGCCGCCCTCCAGGTATCCGGCGACAACGCCACCGAAAGTCGGTGCGAACGGGACGAAGGGCGTCAGGACGATCGTCGCGACTGCACCCAGCAGGGCGTTCAGGAGGGTTTCACCAGTTGCCATAATGGCAGTACTCGCAGGCATCACAAAAAGCGTCCGTCACGGGCGTCCAAGAGTCAGATCTCGCTCTCGAAGTCCTCGAGGGCGTAGGCCGGTTCGGCCCCGCGCCGGTCGAGCGTCTCGTTGGCGAGCAGCCAGTAGACCACCGACAGCGCCTTGCGACCCTTGTTGTTCGTCGGGACGACGAGGTCGACGTTGCTGGTGGTGTTGTTCGAGTCGCACATCGCGATGACCGGGATGCCGACCGTGATGGCCTCCTTGACGGCCTGGGAGTCCCCGATTGGGTCCGTGACGACGACCACGTCGGGTTCGATGTAACCGTCGTACTTGGGGTTGGTCAGCGTCCCCGGGATGAAGCGGCCGGTCCGGGCCCGCGCGCCGACGGCCTCGGCGAACTTCTCGGCCGGGAAACGGCCGTACTGGCGGGAGGAGGCCACGAGGATCCCCTCGGGGTCGTAGTTGGCCAGGAAGTCCGCGGCCGTCCGGATGCGCCCATCGGTCATCGAGACGTCCAGGACGTACAGCCCGTCGGTCCGGACGCGGTGGATGAACCGCTCCATGTCCTGGGTCTTCTGCTGGGTCCCGATGTGGACGCCGGCGCCCAGGTAGTCATCAACCGGGATGAGGAGGTCGGCCTCCTCGTCGGGCATGACGTCCTCGTCTAGGTCCGGCCCCTCGTCCGTCTCTGTCTCCGTCTCGGCCTCGGCCTCCTCGGCCTCGGCGGGCGATTCCTCGGTCGTGGCCTCCGCGCCCTCCTCGTGTTCGACCACGGCACCAGCCTAGCCGGCTGGCTCGGGGTCGACGTCCGATTCCGACGCGTCGAGGCCTTCGTCGTCGTTTCCGCTCATACGTTGTGTTCGATCCTGATGAGTTCGTTTAGCTTC
>PXSG01000053.1:0-20135 GCA_003023485.1 Halobacteriales archaeon SW_10_68_16 | reverse complement strand
CCGGCGCCCGCCTCGATTCCCCGCTCTAAACGGGAGACGTTCGTCACGAACAGGTCGTCGCCACAGACCAGCGTCGCCTCGCCCACGCGGTCGGTGAGCCGCGCGAACCCGGCGTAGTCGTCCTCGTCGAGGGGGTCCTCGACGTAGGCGAGGCCGTACTCGTCGACGAGTCCTGCGACGTACTCGATCTGTTCGTCGGTGTCGCGGACGCGGTCCCCGTAGACGTAGCCGCCCGCTTCCTCGTCGTAGAGTTCGGCGGCGGCCATGTCGAGTCCGAAGCGGATCTCGAAGCCGACGTCGTCGCTGACCGTCTCGACCGCCTGGGCCATCACCTCGAAGGCAGTCGCGTCGTCGATGGGTGGCGCCCACGCGCCCTCGTCGCCCGTGCCGCAGGCGACACCGCGCTCGGCCAGGATGTCGGCCGCCGCGTCGTGGACGGCGGCGTTGGCGAAGACGGCCTCCTCGACGCTGGGTGCGCCGACGGGGGCCGCGAGGAACTCCTGGATGTCGGTCGCCTCGGCGGCGTGTTCCCCCCCGCCGACGACGTTGCCAAGCGGGGCCGGGAGGGTGTTCCCGCGGAAGGTCCCGCCCAGGTGCTGGAACAGTGGCAGGCCGGCCACGTCGGCGCCGGCCTTGGCCGCGGCCATCGAGATGGCGACGGCGCTGTTGGCACCGATCTGCGAGAAGTCCCCTGTCCCGTCGGCCGCGTGCAGGGCCGTGTCGACCGCCCGCTGGTCGCCGGCGTACACCTCGCCGACCAGACGGGGGACGGCGTCCTCGCGGGCGCGGGCGATGGCCTCCTGGACGGGCAGTTCGATGGCCTCGTACTCGCCGGTGCTGGCCCCGGATGGGGCCTTCGCCCGGCCGAAGCCGCCGCTTTCCGTGTGGACGTCGGCCTCGACGGTCGCGTTGCCACGCGAGTCCAGCACCCGCCGGAGCGCGACGTCCGTGACGAGCGTCACTCGCCGTCACCCCGCCGGACAGTGAAGGGGAGGACGCCGGCGTCGTACTCCTGGGCGGCGATGAGGATTGGCTGGGTCTGCTCGGTCTCGACGAGGACGGGCGCCCCGTAGGCGACCTGCAGCGCCCGGGCGCCGATGATACGTGCCTTCTCGTAGCGGTTGTCGGTCCTGGCCATGCTCATTGATAGGGTGCCACGATGTCGACCAGGTCCTTGTGCGAGACGAGCATCCGGCGACAGCAGTGTCGCTCGACGCCCAGATCGTCCAGGATCTTCTCGGGGTCCTCGGGGTCGTCGATCTCGCGGGTGCGAGCCTTGAACTCCTCCCAGTGTTCGCCCACGACGTTGCCACACGTGAAACACCGGACTGGGACCATCATGGTATCACCGGTAGGATTTCTGGTAGCGGGCCCGTGCGCCGGGGCCGCCCCACTTCTTCGGTTCGGACTGGCGGACGTCGTTGACCAACAGCGAGCGGTCGAACTCCATGAAGGCGTCCCGGAGTTCGGCGTCGTTGGTGTGGTCGACGAGGCCGCGCGCGATGGCGGTCCGTGTGGCGTCGGCCTGTCCCATGACGCCGCCGCCCTCGACGGTCACCCTGACGTCGACGTCCTCGCGGAGTTCGTCGCCCGCGATGCGGAACGGTTCGAGCATCTTGAGGCGCGAAAGCTCCGGTTCGACCAGTTCGACCGGCCGGGAGTTTATGCGCACCCGCCCGTCGCCCTCGCGGATGGTCGCCCGTGCGATCGCCGTCTTCTTCTTGCCTGACGTGTTCGTTACCATGTCTTGGTGGCTCCGAGTTTTTCGCTGATCTCGCCCAGCGGGACGAACTTGATCGTCGAGAGTCGGTCCAGCGACGCGTCCTCCAGCACGACCGCGTCGGTGTCGTCGCCGTAGGGATCGCCCACGTAGACGCGGACGTTCTCGAACGCCTCGCGGCCGCGGGGCCGCTTGTACGGCAGCATGCCCCGGATCGACCGCTTGAGGATGCGGTCGGGGCGCTTGGGGTACATCGGCCCGCGGTCCGAGCCCTGTTCGCGGCGGGCCCGGAATTTCTCGACGACGTCGTTCTCGCGGCCGGTCACGACGGCGCGCTCGGCGTTGACGACGGCGATGCGCTCGCCGTCGAGTGCGCGCTCGGCGACCTGCGAGGCGACGCGACCGAGGATGCAGTCGCGGGCGTCGACGACGGTGTCGGCGTCGAACTCCGCGACGCTCATCGGATCACCCGCACGTTCGCGCCCTCGGGGTTGTCTTCGAGTGCCTGTTCCAGCCGTATGGGCTCGCCGACCTGTTCGATCTTCGTCTCGGCGGTGCCCGAGAAGTCGACGGCGGCGACCGTCACGTCCTTCCGGAGCGTGCCGGAGCCGAGCACCTTGCCGGGGACGACGACCGTCTCCTCTTCCCTGGCGTAGCGCTCGATGCGCCCGAGGTTGACCTCGGCGTGGGTCCGCCGGGGTTTCTCGAGGCGTTCGGCCACGTCGCCCCAGACGTCGCCGCCGGTCTCGCGGGCGGTCGACTTCAGGTCGGCGATGAGACTGCGCAGTCTCGGGTTCGTCTTGCTCATGTCGTTCCTCCTGAAAAGTGCAGGGAGCAGGATTTGAACCTGCGGACCCCTACGGGACAGCGCCCTGAACGCTGCGCCGTTGGCCTGACTTGGCTATCCCTGCTCGCGTCTGTCAGTATCGCGTGTCCCCTCAAACCGCTTTCGGTCCGGCAACCCTCGCTCTCCGAGGGTGCCGTTGCCGAACGCGGAGACGGTCGACTCCCGCCACCGGAGGACGAGCCCGTCACGTCGAGAGGACGGTGGCCGCTCATAGCTGGACGGCCTCTCCCAGTTCGGTCGCGCGCACTTGTAGCGAGTCGACGGCCGCTTCGACCAGTTCGTCGACCGACACCGACCCGTCGGTTTCGACGTGGAACACGAAGGCGTCCGCCACGTCCTGCACGTCGAGTTCCTTGCCGGGGTACCGGTTCGTGAGGTCGTTGTCGAAGGTCTCCGTCGGGACGAGGTCGCCGTCGTCCTCGATGACCCCGCGCAGGATGTTCGAGTCGTTCTCGGCGAACTCGGGCCGGTCGCCCACCACCTCGACCCGCTGGAGGTGCCGGTAGCCGACCGCGACGCCGCCCTGGTGTTTGGCGTGTTCCCGACCGGTGTCGAGGACGGCGTCGGCCTCGGTTTCGAGGCGCTGGCCCTCCTTGAGGTCGATGATGGGGATGTTCTCGTCGGCGGGTTCGACCATCGCGTCGCTGGAGACGATGTCGCCCGAGTAGGCGGTGTCCGGGCCCTCGACATCAAGCGAGACCGTGACGGTGTCGCCGACCTCGAAGTCCTCCAGCGGCGTCGTCAGCGGGACCAGCCCAAGTCTGAGGCCGATCTGCTCGTCGAACATCACGCTGGAGTTCTCGATGAAGCGGACGGTATCGATGCTGAACGTCGGCACGTCCGCGATCATCGCCCGGCGGATGCCGTTGGCGAAGGCCGGCGTGATCGGCCGGACCACGAAGCGCGCCTCGCGGTCGTCCCTGTCGACGAACTGGACGTCGTACTCCTCCATGGTCAAAAGCCCGCGTTCTTCGGACCCCGTGTCCCGTCGTGGGGGATGGGTGTCACGTCCTCGATGCGGCCGATCTCCAGGCCGGCCCGCGCCAGCGCCCGGATGGTCGCCTGCGCGCCCGGCCCGGGGTTCTGTTGCTGGTTCCCGCCGGGGCCGCGAACGCGGACGTGGACGCCCTCGATGCCCTGGGCCTGGACGTCCTCTGCGACCTCCTCGGCCATCTGCATCGCGGCGTAGGGTGAGGCCTCGTCGCGGTTTTGCTTGACGACGGTGCCGCCGCTTGACTTGGCCAGCGTCTCCGCGCCCGTCTGGTCGGTGATGGTGATGATGGTGTTGTTGAACGACGCGTGCACGTGGGCGATGCCCCATTTCTCGTCTGCCATTAGTGTTCCTCCGCTCGTTCGGGGTGGAGTTCGTCTGTCAGTGGCGACGCGCTGTCGAAGCCGACGGTGTCCTCCTCGGCGACCGAGACGGTATACGAGGGCGTCTGGACACGGCGGCCGCCCACGACGATGTGGCCGTGGGTGATGAACTGCCTGGCCTGGGCGGTCGTGTTCGCGTAGCCCTTCCGGTAGACGACCGTCTGGAGGCGCCGTTCTAAGACGTCCGTCACGTCCAACGAGAGCACGTCGTCCAGCGAGTCCTGTTCCGAGAGGACCCCCTGGCGCTTTAGTTTCGCGAGGAACTCCCGTCCCTCGACGCTTGCAGCCTCGGCGTCGCCCTGGGCGCGGCCCAGGAGTTTCCGGGCCTCGCGCCGGTAGGTCCGCAGTTCGGATTCCGCGCCCCAGAGTTCCTCCTTGTTCTTTAAGCCGTACTTGCCGATCAGGCCGGTCTCCTCGGCGATGCGCTCGCCCTGGTAGGGGTGGTTGGGCGTCTCGTAGAACTTGGTGTTGCTACCCAGCGCCATCAGCTCTCACCCTCCTCCTCTTTTTCCTGTTCTTCCTTGATCGCCTCGACGTTGACGCCGATGGTGCCCTCGGTGCGGCCGGTGGACTTGGTGCGCTGGCCACGTACCTTCTGGCCGCGCTTGTGCCGGATACCCTTGTAGGAGTCGATCATCTTCATGCGGTTGATGTCCTGTCGTCGGGTCAGTTCGAGGTCGTTGCCGGTCTCGTGGGTGGCCTCGCCGCCGAAGAAGTCGTTGCGGTGGTTGGTGAACCACTCGGGGACTTCGTCGGCGAAACCCTCCACGAGGGCGACGATCTCGTCGATGTCGTCGTCGTCGAGGGCACCCAGCGTCTCCCCGCGGTCGACGCCCGCCTTCTCGGCGATGAGGCGTGCCGCCCGGCGACCGATTCCGGTCATCTCCGAAAGCGACCGCTCGACGGACTTGGTGCCGTCGAGGTCTGTCTGGCCGATGCGGACGAAGTACCTGAGGTCGTCGTCCTCGTCCCCGTCCGCTTGGTCTTTTGCACTCATGGGTATGTGGTGTGTGCACGTCGTGGCGGGGATTCGAACCCCGGAGGCTTGCGCCACAGAGTTAGCAACCCTGCGCCTTGGGCCAGGCTTGGCTACCACGACACGCGGTGCCTGGTAAGCTCGCCCGCAGTCGCGGACTCGGGGCGGGTGCCCCTACACGAGCTACCACTAGCTCTCCACCCGGCCTATTTAAACGCAACGAACCCGGGGCGGTGGCCCTGTGTGCCTCGCATACCATGGTGCGTTCAGGTGAAGTACGTCCAGCACGTAGCGCCGGGTAATGCTCCGTCCGATCCGCCAGGCGCTCTCTGCCCTCCGGGCCCGTCTCGTCGGCAGTCGCCGGGCGTCAACGGTCAGTGAGGGGAGGGTAGTGGCGACCGACGGCGGTCGTGTCGTCGTGCCGCTGTCGGACCGGACGTCGGTCAGGGGACAGCTGGAACGGTTCGCGGGCAGTGCCTTCCAGGAGAGCTCCGACGGGTCGCTGGCCTGTGCGTTCCCCGGCGTGACCCACTTCACGGTGTTGCCGGACGGCCGCGTCGACACCGGCATGCCGCTACACTCTTTTAAGGGCCCGGCCGACCGCCTGGTGTTCGACCACGAGCGCGGCAAAATCACCGTCGAACTCGATACCGAGGAAGAGACGCTCTCGTACACGTTCCGTCGTCCGTGAGAGTCAAGGGTAGCACCTCGGCTCCGAAGACTGGCAAGAAAGGCCCCGGCCGCTCGACTGCGTTCGCCTCGCTTCGCTCGGCTCACCCTCCGGGACTTGCTGCGCTCCTCGCTTCGCTGCGGTGCTTACCGCGCGAGGCGATCCTGCTCGCTCGTGGAGACTGCGCCCGGGAGGGATCGAGCACCGGGAGAGCAAACTCTCCCGAGCGACCGAAGGGAGCGAGTGAGAGTACGCCAGAGCTTGCTCTGGCGGTGGACGAGGGGCGCAGCGCAGCGAGCCCCCCGAGCCCAGCACGCGGGGACGTCGCTCCCGTGATCAAAACGGGCCGGCCGTCCGAACGCCCTCGAAGACGGCGAAGACCGCCCCATTCCCGCCGAACCCGTACCCGAACACGAGCACGCCAGGAACGGCCGCCACGGCGAGGGCCCGCGCCGGCGGGAGGTCGTGGACCGTCGCCAGCCCCACGACGAGCAATCCGCCGCCCCACACCGCCGCGAGCGCCTGGACGGCGACGCTTGGCACACCGACGAGGACGCAGGGAGCGAGCGCATAACAGATGACCTGCACCGTCTCACTGACGCCGGCACGCTCGTCGGCGGCCCCCATCAGGAGGAGGGTCTGCAACGCCGCGACAAGGTGGATGCCGGCGGGCGCGACGAGCACCGTCACCAGCGACACCCACAGCACCGCCGACAGCGTCGGCTGGCCACCCACGACGGGGTAGCCCCCGCCGAAGAGACCGACCCGTGTTGCCTCGGCAGCGAGCACGACGGCGGCGGCGAAGGTCACACCGGGGGCCTGGTCGCCGGGCGCGACCCTCGACCGGAAGAACCACCGGGGCCGGACCAGCACCTCGACCCACGCACGGAGGAGACCGACGGGACCGCGCTCGCGGCCGCCCTCGGGGTTCTCGACCCACTGTGTCACGGACGAGGGTATGGGCCGTGCGGATATGACGGTTGTGACACACCACTCAGAGCGTCTCGATGGGATTGCCCCCGACCCGCTCGCCGGGCTCGACGTCCCGGTTGACGAAGGAATGTGCCGCCAGCGTCACGTCGTCGCCGATGCCCCGGTAGACCGCGTTCTTCACAGAGATCGGCAGGAGCTTGCAGACCTCACAGACGTACAGCGTCGCGGCCATCTTCAGGGGGTTGGGTCCCAGCCTGTACCACCTGTTGGGCGGCACCTTCCTGATTTCGACGGCGTCGGTCGCGGGACTCGGAGGCTCTCCGTTCGGGTCCGCGTCGCGGCTCCCGGGGACAGTCAATCGTCGGCACCCACGTTCTCGCCGCTCTCGAAGCAGGCGGGGTCGGGCTGGATGTTCGCGTACTCGACGGCCCGCTCGCCGAGAACCGCCACGCGGTTGCCCACGTCCTCGTCCACGAACGTCCCGTCCTCGAACTGCGAGCGCGAGGTCGGGACCGCGGCCTGGTAGGGCAGGACCCAGGCGTTCAGCGCCCGACAAACCGAGCGGAGGTGCTCCAGTGCGGTGATGGGGAAGCTCCCGCCGGCGACCGCGAGCAGTCCGACGGTCGTGTTCTCGAACTCGTCGAACCCGCAGTAGTCGAGGGCGTTCTTCAGCGGCGCCGAGTAGGAGCCGTGGTACATCGGCGTCCCGAGAAGGACGCTGTCGGCCCGCCGGACGCGGGCCTGGAGGTCGTCGGCGTCGTCGGCGTCCCGGTGGTCCGCGTCGAAGACAGGTAACTCGAAGTGCCGGAGGTCGAGCAGTTCCGTTTCGGCGCCGCGGTCGCTTGCGGCTCCGAGTGCGTGGTCGAGTGCGACGCGGGTGTAACTCTCCTCGCGGAGGCTGCCAGGGACGCCGACGACGGTCGGTGCAGGTGCCATGGCCGCCGTTGTGGGGCCACCACCAAAGGTCCTTGCAGGCTGTCGTTGTGCAAGGAGCCGTCACGTGAACAATCAGGCCAGTTAAGCCGCTCGGCGTCACCTTCCCCGGATATGGAGTACACGCTGGCCATCGAGAACGCGCCGGACCGGGTCCCTGGCGGGACGGCCATCCTGCTGGTCCACCCGAGCACGGCCGAGACCGACCGCGTGGACACTGACTTCCTGATGACCGACACCGACCACCTGCTGGTCGTCTCCACGCGCACGACCGCCCGCGAAGTCCGACAGAAACTCGACCACTACGGCATCGACCACGAGAAAGCGACCATCCTCGACACCCTCTCGGTCGAGCGGGGCTACACCCGCCGGCAGAGCGAGCGGGTCCGCTACGCCAGCGCGCCCGACGACCTCGACGGCATCGTCGACGAAGTCCGGCAGTTCCTCGTGGAGACCGACGGCAAACGCCGCGTCAGCGTCGACTCCGTGACGGAGATGATCTACTACGCCGACGAGGCACAGGTCCGCGAGGCCGTCGCAGCCATCCAGGGGCTGCTCGACGATCACGACGCCGTGGGGCTCTTCCACCTCGCGGCCGGCGTCCACGACGACACCACCGTCGTGGAGTTTCGCGACCTCTTCGACGGCGTCCTCGAACTCGACGAGGACGACGAGCTGACGGTCGACTTCTAGAAGTCCTCGACGTGTGGGCGGACGTCGACCTCCAGGGACCACGAGGAGCGGTCCTGCTCGATCAGGTGCCAGTACGTGTCCGCGATGGCGTCGGGGTCGAGGAACTCCTCGTCCGCCCTGTCGTGGTCGGCAGCCTCGATCTCGGGAGTCAGTATCTGCCCGTCGATGACGACGTGGGCGACGTGGATGCCCTCGGGTCCGAGTTCGCGGGCCAGCGACTCGGCCATCCCGCGGCAGGCAAACTTCGCGGCGCTAAAGGCGAGCGCGCCGTCCCGGCCACGGACCGCCGACGTAGCGCCCGTGAAGATGACGGTCCCGCCGCCGGCCGCGCGCATGTCCTCGACGGCCGCCTGCGTGCAGTGGAGGCTCCCCGTGGGTCCGACGGCCATGGCCCGCTCGAAGGCCGCGGGGTCGACGTCGACGCCCGACCAGGGTGCGGCGCTGGCGTGGTTGACCAGTATCTCGACCGGGCCGAAGGCCTCCCGCACCGACTCGAAGGCGTCCGCGACGGCGCGGCGGTCCGAGACATCGGCGGGGACGGCGAAGGCGTTCCCCGGCGTGGACTCGCTGATGTCATCGGCGAGGTCGGTGAGGAACGACTCCGATCGGGCCAGCAGGCCGACTTCGCACCCTTCCTCGGCGAAGCGCCTCGCGAGCGACGCACCCAGACCGGGGCCGACGCCGGCGACGACGGCGGTGTGCATACCCGGGGCCGGGGGCCGCACGTGTAAAAAGTGCCGGCTCGTGCCACATCACAAATAATTAAGACGGGTGAACGCAATCGTTTGAGTGTATGCCGGAATGCCAGAACTGTGGCGCATTCGTCACGGCGGACTACGCACGCGTTTTCACACCGAACGGGGTCGACAGGCCGCGGGTCTGTCCGCAGTGCGAGGACAAGATTCGCGACGGCGCTGACGTCCGGAAGGCCCGGTCGACCCGCCGCGGCTAGCCGCCCAGGGTACCGGCACTCGACTATCACTTCTCTCCCGCCCGGCCGCGCTCACCGCCCGGTTTCTCGACTCTCGTCGAGCACGGCCCGGGCCTCGGCGAACGCTTCCTCCGCCCGGTCGGGGTCGCGTGCCTCGGCCGTGATGCGGACGAGGGGTTGTGTGCCGCTGGCCCGCAACAGGAACCACGCGTCCCCGAGGTCGACACGGACGCCGTCCAGCGTCGCGACGTCCTCGTAGCGGTCCCCGACACGCTCGCGAACGCGCTCCATGACGGCCGCCTTCTCGTCAGTCTCGACGCTGGCGCGCCGGATGGGGTCGGTCTCGACCTCCGCGGCGCGGTCGGCGAGCGGGCGCTTTGCGGCCAGCGCGGCGAGCTTGCAGGCCGCCAGCGGGCCGTCGGGACACAGGGTCTCGCCGGGCCAGATCCACGCGCCGCTCGGTTCGCCGCCGAAGGCGACGCCCGACTCGGACGCTGCCGCCGCGACGTAGACATCCCCGACCGGCGTGCGCGTCGTCTCGATACCCTCCGCAGCGAGGGCGTCCTCGACGGCCAGGCTGGTATCCACGGGGACGGCAACGCGCTCGCCGCTCGTAGCCGCCGCGCGCCCGAACAGGGCCAGCAGGACGTCACCCGGGAGGAACTCGCCGTCGGCCGTGACGCCCCGCGTCCGGTCGGCGTCGCCGTCGTGGGCGACCCCCAGGTCGGCGCCCGTGTTGCCGACGACGGCGGCGAGTGACTCGCAGTTCTGGGCGGTCGGTTCGCTCGGCCGGCCCGGAAACGTTCCGTCGGGCGTGGCGTTCAGCGTCTGGACCGCACAGCCCAGCTCCTCCAGCGCCTCGGCCGTGACGGTGCCGGCGCCGTTGCCGACGTCGACGACCACCTGCAGGTCGCCCTCGACCTCGACCGCGTCGACCAGCGCCTCCCGGTGGCGCTCCTGCATGTCCCGGGTGACGCGTTCGCCGAGTTCGTTCCAGGCGACGAGGTCCGCGACATCGGCGCGAACGCGGTCGGCGATGCGTTCGCGCAAGTCGGCGTCGTAGGCCTGGCCGCTGGGCCGCCAGAGTTTGATGCCGTTGTCCGGCGGCGGGTTGTGCGAGGCGGTGACTGCGATGCCGGCGTCCGCGTCGGCCCACCCCACGCCGCGGGCGATGGTGGGTGTCGCCGCCACACCCAGGTCCAGCACGTCTGTCCCGGACTCGCACAGTCCCGCGGCGAGCGCGTCGACGAGGAGTTCTCCGCTCTCGCGGGGGTCCCGTCCCACGACGACGCGGTCCGTATCGACGCCCAGCGCCCGCCCGACCGAGAGCGCGAGGTCGGCCGTCACCTCGTCCCCGACGGGGCCGCGGATGCCGCTCGTCCCGAACATCATTCGGAGATGCGTGAGCCGCAGTACTCGCAGGTCTGGTCCTCGTCCGGAGTGTCGGTTGTCGTGGACATACCCCCGCCAGGCGCGCGACAGTCCAGAAGCTTTCGTTCCGGGGGGCTTTTGCGGGTGGCGAGTGAGGCGGACGGTATGGACGAAAGCGACCGGGAGGCCGCGAAACGGCGGGCCGGCGAGAGCGCCGCGGCGGCCGTCGAAGACGGGGCAGTCGTCGGGTTGGGGACGGGGTCAACCGCGGCTCATGCTATCCGCGAACTGGGCCAGCGCGTCGACGCCGGGCTGGACATCGAGGGGATTCCGACATCGTTCCAGTCCCGCGAGCGCGCCATCGAGGCGGAGATTCCGCTGACCTCGCTGGACGAAGCGAGGCCCGACATCGCCATCGACGGCGCCGACCAGGTCGCCGACGGCCACCTCGTCAAGGGCGGCGGCGCAGCACACGCCCGCGAGAAGGTCGTCGACGCGGCCGCCGACCGCTTCCTCGTGGTCGTCGACCCGACCAAGGAGGCCGAGACGCTGGACGCCGACGTCCCGGTGGAGGTGTTGCCGGACGCGCGCCAACCCGTCGCCGAGGCGGTCCGCGAGCAGGGCGGCGAGCCGACACTCCGGGCAGCACGGCGCAAGGACGGGCCGGTGGTGACCGACAACGGGAACCTCGTTCTCGACTGCGATTTCGGCGCCATTCCGGACCCGGGAGAGCGGGCCCGAGCGCTGTCAGCCCTGCCGGGCGTCGTCGAGCACGGCCTGTTCGTGGGCCTGGCGGACGAGATACACGTCGGTCGGGAGTCGGGCGTGGACGTACACGAGGTGGCGTGACCCACCCCGGAGGCGAGTCTAAAGGTCGCGGGGCTGGACGGTCTTGCGGTCGTTTTGCTCGGCACGTCGCGCGGCGTCCTCGAGGAGTTCTTCGACTTCGTCGTCGAGTGCCCCGTAGAAGTCCGACGCGACGTTCATGTCATCGAGCTTTTCCTTGACGGCTGCCTTGACGATGAGGTCTGCCATACACGCAGTGGTTCCCAAGGCCAGCTTAAAAGCTTTCCCGTTTCCCGGCACTCTCGACGGTGATAACGGGGGTTTGAGGGTCGCGGGGGACCGACACACAGGAGTGAGTCCGGCGCGTAGGCGGCCCCATGCGAGACGTCCTGGAGGCGGTGGCTGCGGGCGAACTGAGTCCCGAGGCCGCACAGGCACGACTCCGCGGGTACGCCACGACCGAGGCGGGACGGTTCGACGCCGCCCGCGAGCGCCGGAGTGGCGTCCCCGAGGCGGTACTGGCCGCGGGCAAGACGCCAGCGGAGGTCGCGGACCTGGTCGACGTGCCCGTGATCGGGCTTCCCGTCTCGATGGGGTACGGCCACGGCGGCGATGGGGAGGCCGCCCTCGCGGGGATGCTCCAGTCCTGTACTGCCATGACCGTGGTGAACGTCGACGCCGGGTTCACTGCTGGCGCCCAGGCCGGGCTCCTCGCGCGCGGCCTGGATGCGGCGCGGACAGGCGAAAGCGACCGGGACCAGCAGGATGGTTGACCACGCCGACGTGTCCGTCGATGTCGAAATCCCCGACCGGGGAGACCACTACGTCTACGTGCTGCGGTGTGGCGACGGGACACTGTACACGGGCTACACGACAGATGTGCAGCGCCGACTCCGCGAGCACGCCGACGGCGAGGGCGCGAAGTACACCCGCGGCCGGACACCCCTCGAACTCGTCCACGTCGAGGCCTTCGACTCCCGCAGTGTGGCCATGGCTCGCGAACACGAAATCAAGCGACTCGACCGTCGCGAGAAGGCCTCGCTCGTCGCCGACTGATAGGGTCGTGCGTAACCATTTTCGGCAGCGTTTCAGATGACGGAGCTGTAGGAACCGGAGCGAGACGTTTCTGATAGCCGGACGGTAAAGAATTACGCACGACCCTATGAGTGGCCGGTGCGCGGAGTCCGAGCATACCAAATATATGGGGCACAATCGTATTCGGGTAGCCACTCGTAGGTCCGGTGCCGGCAGAGCGAGGCCGGCCGTACACAATGCCCGAGTGCAAACATTGCGGTGCGCACGTCTCCGACCGGTTCGCGCGCGTCTTCGCCGACGAGCGCGGCCGCGTCTACGCCTGCCCGAGTTGCTCGGCCAACGCCGGCATCGCCGAGGTTGCGAGACAGCGCGCCAGAGAAGTATGACTGTGTAGGTCCCGCGGACCCCACCTCCTGGCTTTTCCGACCCCGGACAGCGCGACAGGGGTTTTTAATGCTCCCGCCGCACAGGGTGTGGCATGAACCAGACGGGGGACGACGTGATCGAGTTCGGTACCGACGGCTGGCGGGCACGGCTTTCGGAGTTCACCGCCGAGCGCGTGCGGATGGTCGGCCAGGCCGTCGCGACCTACCTCGACGACGAGGGACGGGCGGGACCGGTCGCCGTCGGCTACGACGCACGCGCCACCTCGCGGGGGTTCGCCGAGGAACTCGTCCGCGTCCTGGCCGCAAACGGCCGCGACGTGACCCTCGCCGAGCGGGACTGCCCGACGCCGGTGCTGGCCTGGACCGTCGCCGACGGCGACTACGCCGGCGGCCTGATGGTCACCGCCTCGCACAATCCCCCCGAGTACAATGGCGTGAAGTTTCTCCCGGCCGACGGCACGCCGGCGCTCCCGGCGGTAACCGACGCGCTGGAGGCACGCCTCGCTGCCCCGGACCCGGAGACCGAGGCAGGGAGCGTCAGCGAGCAAAATCTGGTGACCCCGTTCAGCGACCACGCCGTCGAGTTCGTCGACACAGACCTCGATGACCTGTCCGTCGTCTACGACGCGATGCACGGCAGCGGCCGCGGCGTCACCGATGCGCTCCTGCGACGCGAAGGCGCGGACGTCGACCGACTGCGCTGCAACCGGGACACCGACTTCGGCGGGACGCCCCCCGAACCGGTTCCAGAGCGCGCAGAGGAGGCGGTCGCACGTGTCACCGACGGCGACGCCGCCATCGGTTTCGTCAACGACGGCGACGCCGACCGCCTGGGCGTGGTGACGCCCGAGCGGGGCTTCCTCGACCCGAACGTCTACCTGACGGTTCTCTACGAATATCTCCTCGAATCCGGTGACGGCGACATCGTCCGGACGGTCTCGACGAGTAGCCTCGTCGACCGCGTCGCGGCAGCCCACGGCCAGTCCATCCACGAGACTGCGGTCGGGTTCAAGTGGGTCGCCGAGGCCATGGGCGAACACGACGCGCTGTGTGGCGGCGAGGAGAGTGGCGGCTACGGCGTGACCGCACACCTCCCCAACAAGGACGGCGTGCTCCTGGCACTCCTGACGGCGGCCGCCGAGGCCGAGCGACCCCTCGACGAGCGTATCGACGACCTCTACGCGACCCACGGCGAGGTGTTCCAGGACCGGATCAGCGTCGACTGCCCCGAGGACCGCAAGGCCCCGGTGTTGTCGGACCTGGAGACGGAACTGCCCGACGCCATCGCGGGGGTCGACGTCGCGGACGTGAACACGGTGGACGGCTTCAAGGTGGTCCTGGAAGACGACACGTGGCTGCTCGTCCGACCGTCGGGAACGGAACCGAAACTGCGTGTCTACGCCGAGGCCGACAGCGACGAACGCGTCGCACAACTGCTCGAGGCGGGCCGCGAACTGGTCTAACCCCTGGTCTAACACTCTTTACCGCGGGCCGACTGGTGGGGCGTATGCCCGGTCCCGTGTTCCGCGAGGGCGAGACCGTCGAGTTGCGAACGGTCGAAAAAGAGGACGTCGATTTCCTCCAGGAGGTGGTCAACCCCCCCGACGTCCGCCCGCACATCTTCCAGTCGGACCCGCTGAACCGGGGTCAGGAGGAGGCGTGGGTCGAATCGCTGGACGAGATCGACGGGTTCCACTTCCTGATCTGTGACGCCGGAACGCCTGTCGGGATCTGCGGTCTCAACGACCCGGTCGAATCGTGGGGACTGGCCGAGGCCGGCTACATGATCCACCCCGACCACTGGGACAACGGCTACGCGACCGACGCCGTCCGCGAACTCTGTGGCTACGCCTTCGAGGAGCGCCGGTACAACAAGGTGACCGCGCGGGCCTACGAGACGAATCCGGCCTCACGGCGTGTGCTTGAGAAGGTCGGGTTCACCGAAGAGGGCCGCTTTCGCGCGGAGGCGTTCGTCGACGGCGAGTTCGTCGATGTCTACCGGTACGGGCTGCTTGCCGAGGAGTGGACCGGGCCCTGATTGTGCCAGGAGAGGATGCCGATCAGCGTCTCGGAGATGTAGGGGGACGAGTGGTACGCCTCGCGTACACGGACGTCCGGGGGACCGGTCACGTCGACTCGTCACCCTGGAGGCCGTCAAGCGCCGCGAGCACGTCCTCGACCGAGGGACGGTCGAACGAGGAACCCGAACCGGACGGGCTGGTCGAACGCCTCCCCGGCCGCCACGTCCGGGTCGGCCAGCAGGGGATAGGGCAGGTCGTAGCTGTCCTGCCAGGACTGGACCTTCGCTCTGGGTTCCGGGACGACAGAGACGGCTTCGGCGCCGCGGTCCGCGAATTCGTCGTAGCGGTCGGCGACCCGCTGGACCTGCTTGCGGCAGTTGGTACAGAGATGGTCGCGCTGGAGGTAGACGACGACGAACTCGTGGTCGGCCGCGAGGTCGGACAGCGAGAGCGGGTCCGGGCCAGGGCCGACGTTCGGGAGCGAGAACTCGACTGTCCGCCGTGTCTCGGCCATAGGCTCCGTTGGACCCGGGTAAAGGTCTACCTGACGCTTCGGGATTGCGGATGCGGACCCCACAGCAGTCCACCCGGTCACGGGCCACTCAACGACAACGTGGACTGAGCGGGCGTTCGAAGGCGTATCAGGCCCGTTCCTGCCGACCGGATCTTGAACGAATCGTGACCGGGTGGAAGGGACCGCACTCGGGGGACTTATCACCGCCCCGCCTCTGGACTCGCGCATGAGCGAGGCCGATCAGGCGGGCGGTCGCGACCAGATCTGGCTGGAGACGTACCGTCCCCAGCGGCTGGCTGAGATCGTCGGCCAGGACGCCATCGTCGAGCGCCTGGAGAGTTACGTCGAGCGCCACGACCTGCCCCACATGTTGTTCGCGGGGCCAGCAGGTATTGGAAAGTGTGTCACGGGCGAAACCCCGGTCCTCACGACCGACGGACTGGCCCGAATCGGGGATGTCGTCGGTGAGATTGAGGGATTCGACGGGAACGAGGCAAGAACGGAGGTTTTGACATTTAATGGTGACGGAGAGTTCGAGTACGTCGAACCGTCGCATGTGTTCGGAAAGACCGCCGACGAAACTGTCTCGGTGACGACACGCGACGGGTCCGACATGACTGTGACGCCGGAACACAGATTCCTGGTTCTGACCCCGGACGGACTGACGTGGCGCGAAGCCCGGAATCTCGCGTCCGGTGACAGGGTCGTCCGACCGCTTTCGGCCCCGCTTCCCGAGGGGGAGGCGGACCTCCACTGGGCAGAGACCATGGACGGATGTCGGACGTTCGTTCACCTCAGCGAGGAGTTTGCAAAGCGCCACGGGGTTCCCTTCGAGGAGGACCTCGTTGGCGTCAAGAAGGCCGTCGTTCGTCGCCTACGGCAGGGACAGGACCCGGAGACGATTGCCGACGACATCGATGCGCCGCGCAAGACTGTGCAGGCAGCAATGCGGGAGTTCCGGGACGAGGATCTCGATGCTCCATCGACGATCTGTTCGCTCGCCTATCTCCGTGACCTGGGACTGACGCGGGATGATTTCCGAACACACGTCCGTGCGATCCAGTACGTCACGACGAACAACAGACGATCCGAGCCGATTTCCCCGCCCTGTGAACTCACACCGCAACTCGGTCAATTCCTTGGTCTGGCTATCAGCGAGGCAGCAATCGACGGTGGCCGGGTGAAGTTCTATAATACCGATAGCGAACTGATCGAGCGTTTCGAGCAACTCCTGTGCGACCTCTTCGACGTCGATCCGCGGACTGGCACACAGCAAGGCGTTCCATACGTGGCCGTCTCGAATCGAACGCTCACGCACTATCTCGAATCCTGCTTCAACGTGTTCGACAGCGCGATGGGCGGGGACGGGATCGGTTCTGCCATACTTCGCGCCGACGAGGATACTCGGCGGGCATTCCTTCGTGCCGTTTTCGACGCCGAAGGGTACGTCTCCCCGACAGGCCACATCGAACTCACCCAAAAGAACGGCGATCACATCACACTGTTGTCGTATCTCCTCGCTAGCTTCGGTATTCCTTCCCGACGAACGACAGAACAGAAGGCCGCAACGAACGGATCGGGTATCCAACGGACCTACCACAAGTTGTCCATCTCGAGTGCATCGCACGTTCGACGGTTCCGCGAAACGGTTGGTTTCACGCTCGGTACGAAAGCTACGAGACTCGAAACTGCCTGCCAACGAACGAGCAACTCAAACAACGACACGATACCGACACAAAACGCGGTCGGGGAACTCTGTGACCGACTCGCACTCGACAAGACCGACTACATCCCGAAGACGTTGAATCCGGAATCGCCCGGGCGAGATCGGTACCTGAGGGGCGTCTCGTCGCTCCTTGACGCTGCAACCGCCCGGCTCGAAACGATCCAGGAAGCGCGTGAAACGCTGGTCCGACTCGAGCCGGCTCTGACCGAGACCGACACGGTTCCTCTCTCGTGGGCCGAGAAACGGGAGCGATTCGAACCACTCGAGACGCGTGCCGAGATTTCCTCTCGGACGGGAATCCGCGAGGATCACCTCCTCGAATACGCCCGTGGCGACCGGGTTCCGTACACCAATCGTGCCCGCACACTCCTGGCGGAGATAACCGACGAACCGGCCGATCCCTCGGCGGAGTCGACAGTGGAAACACTCCAGTCTGAATTGCACCAAATCATCGAGTCAGTGAATATTTCATACGAGCGGATCGCTGCGGAAACTGGCCTCCGTGGGTCGGATATCGCAAACCTCCTCACACAGGAAACCCACGAGATCGGCTCACTACCGCGATTTGTCACGGTCGCCGACCGACTCGACGATATATTTTCGGAAATGAGTTCTCTCCGGACCCTGGAGTTACTCAATGCGTTACACGTTCTCGTCAAATCGTCCATCTATCTGGATGAGGTCGAAAAGGTGGAGACTGTCACTGAGGAACGCCGTGTGTACGACCTCACGGTTCCCGGGACGCGAAACTACGTCGCAGGGACGATCCCGACCGTGATGCACAATACGACCAGCGCTATCGCCGTCGCCCGGGAACTCTACGGCGAGGAGTGGGCCGAGCACTTCCTCGAAATGAACGCCTCGGACGAACGGGGCATCGACGTAGTGCGGGACCGCATCAAGTCCTTCGCGCGCACCTCCTTTGGCGGCGTCGACTACCGCATCATCTTCCTCGACGAGGCCGACGCCCTCACGTCAGACGCCCAGGCAGCACTCCGGCGGACGATGGAGCAGTTCTCGAACAACGTCCGTTTCATCCTCTCGTGTAACTACTCCTCCCAGATCATCGACCCCATCCAGTCGCGGTGTGCGGTCTTCCGGTTCTCGCCGCTCTCGGACGAGGCCGTCGCCGAACAGATCCGCCACATCGCAGCCCAGGAGGACATCGAGGTGACTGACGACGGCGTCGACGCGCTGGTCTACGCCGCCGACGGCGACATGCGCAAGGCGATCAACGGCCTGCAGGCCGCCGCGGTGACCGGTGGCGTGGTCGACGAGGAAGCCGTCTTCGCGATCACGAGCACCGCCCGCCCGGAGGACATCCGCGAGATGGTCACACTGGCGCTTTCCGGGGATTTCACCGCTGCACGTTCGCATCTGGACGACCTGCTGACCGAGGAGGGCATCGCCGGCGGCGACGTCGTCGACCAGCTCCACCGGTCGGTCTGGGAGTTCGACATGGACGACGACGCCGCGGTGCGACTGCTCGACCGCATCGGGGAGGCCGACTACCGCATCACCGAGGGGGCAAACGAGCGCATCCAGCTGGAGGCACTCCTGGCGTCGCTGGCACTCGAAGAGTAAGGTCGGTCCGATATTCTCGGACTCCGCCGGCACGTCCGGACGTTCAAATAGGAAGCCAACGCAGCCCCATCCATGGTCGTCATCGGACGGCAGGAGGATGCTACGGACGGGCCGGTCGCCGACGTCGGAACCTACAGAGCCGTCGACGGGAGCGAGGCCGAGGCCGTCGCCCTCGACGTCGACAGGCCACACGCCGTCTCGGTCGTCGGCAAGCGCGGATACGGGAAATCGTACACGTTGGGGGTACTCGCCGAGGAACTGGCGCGGACCGACGGAGTGGCGCCGGTCGTCAGGAAGTGCCTGCGCGAGTCGTCGCGGACCCGGCCGTTCCCGCCAGTAGCCTCGATCCACCATCGTGGTGTGCCCTGCTGGGACTCCCGCCCGAGAGCGGTGCCGGCGCGTTGGTCTGGCAGGCCGCGACGGCGGCCGACACACTCGCCGGGATGGTCGCTGACGTGGAGTCGGCCGACGCACCAGCGGCTGACGTCCGCACTGCGGTGAACCACCTCGAACTGGCCGGGACGTGGGGGGTCTTCGGCCCCGACGGTCTCACAGCAGACGCGCTGAACACCGACGCGGTCGCGGTGCTGGACGTGTCGGCGCTGGACCCGGCACCGATGAACGCCGTCGTCCGTGCAGTCGGCGAGACACTGTACAGCGCCCGCCTGGCCGGGGACGTCGGCCGTCTGCCGTGGCTGCTGGTGGACGAGGCCCACACGTTCTTCGACGGGGTCGCCGACGACGGCCTCCGTCGTATTCTCACCAGGGGACGCACACCGGGCGTGAGTCTCGTCCTCGCGACACAGCGACCGAACGACGTGCCGGCCGTCGCGTTCTCGCAGTCGGACGTGCTGGTGGCACATCGACGAAGCCGTCCTCGTCGAGCGGCTACCCGACACGCCGGGAGAGGCAGTGCTCGTCGACGATACGACCGAATCCGTCCACGCCGTCCGTATCCGCCGCCGCCACACACCACACACTGGAGCGAGTGTGACCGTGAGCTCTCCGTAACAAATTAATTTTTACATAATATATAAAAAATATTATTTTTCTGTACTATTATATATTGTTTGAAACAATAATTAATGACGTAATACCGATTTTATCTGAATAATAAACGAAAATAAATACTATATTTATATCTTATATATTAGAATATATTAATTTTATATTGAAAGATATTCGCCAGTTCGCGGCGGGTCACGGGGGAAATTTTATACGGACTGGCAAACCATTTGGTATTCGACCCATGGGATTCATCTCCGACCTCAAGGAGCGGCTAAACCAGGAGAACGTCGCCCGCGAGAGCGAAGGCATGGAGAAAGCGGAGGGCGTGACCAGACTCTTCTTCGCCACGGACGTGCACGGATCGACGGCGTGCTGGCGGAAGTTCGTCAACTCGGCCGAGTTCTACAGCGCGGACGTCCTGATCCTGGGCGGCGACACGACGGGGAAGGCGATCTTCCCCATCATCCGGGAGAACGGATGGTACCGGTACACCCGGAACGAACAGGAACAGACGGTCGAAACCGAGGAGGGACTCGCGGAGGTCAAAGAGTCCGCCGAGGACGCGGGCTTCTATCCGTACGTGCTGAGCGCCGAGGAGTTCGACCACCTCCAGAACGCCGAGGACGC